>JAOAUK010000015.1:0-14951 GCA_030157655.1 Polynucleobacter sp.
CCAGAATCCTTGAGTAAAGAAGAAAAATCTCAAACAATTCAAGCAATTAAGTCAGAGCTTCAAAAGCAAAATGCCGTTTTAGTGGCTCACTATTATGTCGATGGAGATATTCAAGATCTTGCTTGGGAAACCGGTGGCATGGTGGCTGATTCCTTAGAGATGGCTCGCTTTGGTAAAAATCACTCCGCTCAAAAGCTGATAGTTGCTGGCGTGAAGTTCATGGGTGAGAGCGCCAAAATACTCAGTCCAGAAAAAACTGTCTTAATGCCTGATTTGGATGCCACCTGCTCGCTTGATTTAGGTTGTCCTGCAGATGACTTTGCAAAATTTTGTGACGCTCACCCAGATCGCGAAGTGGTTGTTTATGCCAACACTAGCGCTGCGGTAAAAGCTAGGGCCGATTGGATGGTCACAAGCTCTTGCGCTTTGGCCATTGCTCATCACCTCCATCAACAGGGTAAAAAAATATTGTGGGCACCAGATCGTCATCTTGGTAGATATATTCAAGATCAAACTGGTGCTGATATGTTGCTATGGGAAGGTCATTGCATTGTTCACGACGAGTTCAAGGCCATTGAACTTGAAATGCTAAAAAAGAAGCATCCCAATGCTTTGATTTTGGTTCACCCAGAATCACCAGAACATGTTGTTGAGTTAGCGGATGTGGTGGGTTCAACCTCAGCCATGATCAAAGCTGTGGTTGAAGGTAGCGCACAAGAATATATCGTTGCTACAGATAAAGGGATTTTGCACAGAATGCGCCAACTAGCGCCAGGCAAAACATTGATTGAAGCACCGACTGCTGGGAACAGCGCCACCTGCAAGAGCTGCGCGCATTGCCCTTGGATGGCGATGAATGGTCTCAAGGGAATCCTTCACTGCTTAACCCATCAATCTGGAGAAATTGTGATTGATCCATCAATCAGCCAAGATGCCAGCCGTTGCATTGAAAGAATGTTGAAGTTCACAGCTGATCACCCTGATTTATTAGCAAAAGCACAACATGGTTTTGTTAAAAATATTGGCGCAGCTTAATTAGAAATAATAGTTCGCTCATTTTGTATTTTTTAAAAATATTCCACATTTAGAAATTATTTATGTTTGACCACAACGAATCACTCGAACAAGCTCGCGAACGCAATATCAAGGATGCTCTTTTAGAAGACATCGGCAAAGGTGACTGGACAGCCATGCTAGTTCCTGATGATGGCACCGTCACCGCTAAGTTAATCGTTAGACAAGAAGCTGTTTTGTGTGGTCAAGCATGGTTTGAGGGTTGTTTAAAAAAGCTAGATAGCTCTGCTCAAATTAAATGGGCTTATAACGAAGGTGATTTAATGCGAGCAGATACGACTGTTTGCGACATCATTGCCAAACCAAGAGCTCTTTTATCTGCAGAACGTCCTGCGATTAACTTTCTACAAACACTCTCCTGGACAGCGACCATCACAAGAGAACATGTGAAAGCCATAGAGGGGGCCAGCCCTAACCCTAAAGGGTGCGCAGTACTAGACACTCGCAAAACAATTCCAGGCCTACGCCAAGCTCAAAAATATGCAGTGACTGTTGGTGGCGGCAAGAACCAGCGCTTAGCGCTATGGCACGGCATCTTGATCAAAGAAAATCATATCGCTGCAGCAGGCGGTATCTCTGCAGCGATGCAAGCTGCCACTGCTTTGAACTCAGGTGTTGACATCCAAATTGAAGTAGAAAGCATTACAGAACTGCAAGAAGCTTTATCAGCCGGCGCAAAAAGTATTCTGATTGATAACTTCAGCCTTGATCAAATGCGCGAGGCAGTAGCCATCACCAAAGGTGCGGCATTACTTGAAGCTTCTGGTGGTGTGAGCTTAGATCAACTCAAACATATTGCGGCCACTGGCGTTGATCGCATATCAATTGGCAAATTAACCAAAGATATTATTGCTGTAGATTTTTCTTTAAGAGTGCAATGATTGATTGCTAATTAGCAATCAGCGGCGATTAAGTGGTGTCAAGATCGTCGGGTATGAAACGGTCCAACTTTGTGGATAGTCACGACTGTAATGAAGTCCGCGACTTTCTTTACGCATCAATGCCGAACGCACAATAAGTTCAGCACAACTTAGTAGGTTGCGAAGCTCCAACAAGTCTCTTGTCACTCTAAAGTTGGCGTAATACTCTTGCACCTCACTTTGGAGAAGCTCAATGCGGTGAAGAGCTCTCTCTAAACGACGATTGGTTCTCACAATACCCACATAGTTCCACATCAATAAACGTAGCTCATCCCAGTTATGGGAAATCACAACGCTCTCATCTGCATCTTCCACACGACTTTCATCCCAGGCCGGAACTTCTGGCATGTCTTTAAATGGGTGCTGGTTAATTTGTGCTGCGGCTGACTTGCCAATCACGACACACTCCAACAAAGAATTACTTGCTAAACGATTGGCGCCATGCAAACCTGTATAGGTTGCCTCACCAACGGCATATAAACCTGGCAAATCTGTCTTACCCTCTAAATCTGTCACCACGCCGCCGCAGGTGTAATGGGCTGCGGGCACAACAGGGATGGCTTGCTTAGAAATATCGATTCCAAGTGCTGCGCAACGAGCATAGATCGTTGGGAAATGCTCTTTTAAAAATGCTTCGCCTAAATGCGTGGCATCTAGCAACACATAATCAAGACCATGCTTTTTCATTTCAAAGTCGATGGCACGAGCCACAATATCTCTTGGCGCCAGTTCAGCACGCTCATCATGTGCTGTCATAAAACGTGTGCCATCTGGCAACTTCAATTGCGCACCCTCACCACGCAACGCCTCCGTGATCAAGAATGTTCTATCTTGTGGGTGATACAAGCAGGTTGGATGGAATTGAACAAACTCCATATTGCCCACACGACATCCTGCACGCCATGCCATGGCAATACCATCACCAGTCGCGGTTTCCGGATTACTGGTGTAACGATAAACTTTACCCACACCACCAGTAGCCAACACCACAGCAGATGCTGGAATTGCATCAATCTTGCCACTAGAAATGTCTAGCGCATAAACACCGTAACAACGATTGGGTAGTTTATTTTTTTTGTTTTTTAGATGGTGATTAGTAATTAAATCCAAAGCCATCCATCGCTCCAACAAGCGGATGTTGGGATGCGCCTTGGCTTGATCTAATAAAACCTCATGAATGGCTTTACCAGTGGCATCTGCTGCATGAGCAATACGTCGATGACTATGACCACCTTCTCGGGTCAAATGAAGACCCTTAGGGCCTGCAGGATCAGTTGTAAAAGGCACGCCCTGGTCAACCAACCAGTCAATCGCATCCGCACTTCTCTCAGCAATGTATCTGGCAGTGGATTCAACCACCAGTCCAGCACCCGCCTCAACAGTATCCCTCACATGGGCATCAACACTGTCTTGCTGGTCAATAACACCCACAATGCCACCCTGAGCCCAGGCAGTTGCTGATTCTGATAAACCCCTCTTGGCCATGATGATGACCTGACGAGTTTCAGCCAACTCCAATGCCACCGTTAAACCAGCTAAGCCGGCGCCAATAATGACAACAGGTAAAGAATCAGAGGTGCTAGTTGTAGACATAAATAGATATTAACTTGAATACTTAACTTAGTTTGCTAGCGTGTTCTCTAGTCTCATGGAAAACAATTTGAGGCCAACGCTCTTGAGTGACTCTCAAATTAACAGCAGAAGTCGCTAAATATGCCAAGTTTTCAGCAGCATCAATGGCTAACTGATGGCCGGCAGATGAATTTTGAAAATCAGTCATGATTTTTTTATCGTCACAAGTCACCCAACGTGCACAGTTAATGCTGGCTGTTTCAAAAACAGCATCTACACCATACTCATTCATTAGACGACTAGCTACCACCTCAAACTGCAAAGCACCCACGGCGCCCAAGATTAAGTCACTGCTATTAACAGGCTTAAATACTTGTACAGCACCCTCTTCACCCAACTGCTGTAAACCTTTTTGCAGTTGTTTAATTTTCATCGGGTTGCGAATGCGCGCCACCCTAAAGAAGTCAGGAGCAAAATACGGAATACCCGTGAACTGCAAAGCCTCGCCTTCAGAGAAACTGTCACCAATTTGCATGTTGCCGTGGTTCGGCAAGCCAATGATGTCTCCTGCGTAAGCCTCTTCTACCTGCTCACGGCTAGACGCCATAAATGTCACCACATTTGATACTTTAACGTCACGATTAATACGCAAGTGATTGATCTTCATGCCGCGCTCAAACTTGCCCGAACACACTCGTAAAAACGCAATGCGGTCTCGGTGAGCAGGATCCATATTGGCCTGAATTTTGAACACAAAACCACTGAACTTTTCTTCACGAGGGTCGACTAATCTTACTGTGGCATCACGCTCTCTAGGGCCTGGCGCCCAATCTAATAGCGCATTAAGAATCTCACGAACACCAAAGTTGTTAATCGCTGAACCAAAAAATACAGGGGTTTGCAAACCACCTAAGAAACGCTCTAAATCAAATGGGTGTGATGCACCTTGCACCAACTCTACTTCCATTTTTAATTGAGCCATCTCATCAGGGAACATTTTATGAAGCTCAGGGTTATCAATCCCCTTCATCACCTGAAACTCTTGATCAGCGCGATCATTACCCGCTGCAAAAAGCAAGATTTCATCATTGATTAAGTGATAAACACCACGGAAGTTCTTGCCCATACCAATGGGCCAAGTAACAGGTGCGCACTCAATCTTTAAAACTGACTCCAACTCATCCAAGAGCTCCATTGGATCTCTGGTTTCGCGGTCCATCTTATTAACAAAAGTAATAATCGGGGTATTGCGCATACGGCAAACATTGAGCAATTTAATCGTCTGCTCTTCCACACCCTTGGCAGCATCAATCACCATCAACGCAGAGTCAACCGCAGTCAAAACGCGATATGTATCTTCAGAAAAGTCTTGGTGACCCGGGGTATCCAAGAGGTTCACAACGTGATCACGGTACTCAAACTGCATCACAGAACTGGCAACAGAAATACCACGTTGCTTTTCGATTTCCATCCAGTCAGATGTGGCGTGTCTGCCGCTTTTACGAGCTTTAACCGTTCCCGCCAATTGGATGGCTCCAGAGAACATTAAAAGCTTCTCAGTTAAGGTTGTTTTACCGGCATCAGGGTGAGAAATAATGCCAAAAGTCCTACGTCTTGCGACTTCGCGGACAATATCATTGCTGTAATTCATAGGCTTTTCAATCAAATAGCCCTATAGTTTAGTTTAGACAGCCCAAACAGGTATTAATTGAGTGTGTATATAGAATAGTTGAGGGTATTTAAGACCCCTTCATACCGTAGAGTAGAAAAGTGACAAAAAAAGAAATAACTGACCAAAAACACGAGATTAGGCCGACCCAATCCATTGAGCTACTCAAGGAATTACATATCCTCACCCGGGATGGGAAGCTCAATCAAGACACACGGCGCAAACTAAAGCAGGTGTATCACTTGGTTCAATTTATTGAACCTTTGCTCAATGAAGTTCTTGCAAGAAAAGATAGCTTATCGATTGTCGACCATGGCGCCGGCAAGTCTTACCTTGGATTTATCCTCAATGACTTGTTTTGCAAGTTACAAGTTAAGCCTTCAACGATTTACGGTATTGAGGTTCGTGAAGACTTGGTCAAGAAATCTCAAGATTTAGCCGCACGTCTAGATTTTAAAAATATGTCTTTTCTGCATTTAAGCGCTGAAGAGTCTCTTCACTCCGATTTATTGCCAGAACAAATTGATGTCGTAACCGCCTTACACGCCTGTAATACAGCCACAGATGATGCGATTCGCTTTGCGCTTACCAAGAAAGCCCAGCATGTTGTCTTGGTGCCCTGCTGCCAAGCAGAAATTGCTGCCACCCTCAGAAAAACAAAATCTCAGTCACTGAAAAATGAATTGTCTGAAATTTGGCGCCACCCGATACACACACGAGAATTCGGCAGTCATATCACCAATGTGTTGAGGTGCCTGCAACTAGAGTCTCATGGCTACGGCGTAACAGTCACCGAGTTGGTTGGCTGGGAACACTCAATGAAAAATGAATTAATCATTGCCACGCAAAAGAATTTGCCTGGCAAGAAAGCTCGTGACAGGAAAACTAAACTTTTAGAAGAAATTGGCTTAAGTAGCCTTGAGGAACGGTTTGCCTAATTAGGCTGGAGTGATCACTTGATCTAGGGTTGATGCTAGAAGGAAATAAAAAAGGCTGCCTAGGCAGCCTTTTTTATTCTCACGAATGAGGAATTACTTGCGCTTGTTAACAGCGTCTTTAAATGCTTTACCAGCTGTGAACTTAACTGTTTTAGCAGCTGCAATCTTGATTGCTTCGCCAGTTTTTGGGTTACGGCCAGTACGTGCAGCACGCTTGCCTGAACCAAATGTACCAAAACCGATCAATTGAACTTTGTCACCTTTAGTAACTGCTTTAATGATTGTCTCGATTGATGTGTTTAAAACACGTTCTGCAGATGCTTTAGAAATGTCTGCATCTTTTGCAATTTTTTCTACTAATTCAGCCTTATTCATTATTAACCTTTCAACATTGAAACTAGGAATTTATACAAACAGCTTTTAATTTCATAAGAAACCAAGAACCCTTGTATTGCCTGTATTAAAGCACAGAATCCACCTATGAACCAGTATTTATATGATTATTTAGGGTTTAACCTATGCCCCATCTTGGTTCCAAGCAAACTGTTCTAAAAAGAATCAACTATTCATCAAATTGACATCAATTGAAGACCGCCCATATAAGCCTGCAATGCTTTAGGCACCTTAACGCTACCATCGGCTTGCTGGTTATTTTCCAAAATAGCAACGGCTGTTCTACCTACTGCCAAGCCTGAGCCATTGAGGGTGTGCACCAATTCGGGTTTAGCCTGCCCTGTCTTAAAGCGAGCCTGCATGCGTCTTGCTTGGAAATCACCCATGTTTGAACAAGAACTAATTTCTCTGTAAGTATTTTGCGCTGGCAACCAAACTTCTAAGTCATAAGTTTTAACACTGCCAAAACCCATGTCACCTGTGCATAACAATACTTTTCTATAAGGCAACTCCAACTGCTGCAAGATAGATTCAGCATTCGCAGTTAACGCTTCTAAAGCATTCATTGAGTCTTCAGGCTTTGTGATTTGGACCAACTCAACTTTTTCAAATTGGTGCTGACGAATCATGCCCCGGGTATCGCGTCCATAACTTCCTGCCTCAGATCTAAAGCAAGGTGTATGAGCAACAAATTTTTTCGGCAACTGTTCTGCTGCTGTAATGGTGTCGCGCATCAAGTTCGTTACAGGCACTTCAGCTGTAGGAATTAAATAGAAGTTTTCGTACGCCGCTTCAACAGATTCATCCTGATCATCGCCACCCACTTTGCGCGGCACTTTAAATAAATCCGCTTCAAATTTTGGTAACTGACCTGTACCTCTCATAGAGTCAGCATTCACAATGTAAGGAACATAAACCTCGTTGTAACCTGTCTGAATATGGTTATCCAACATAAATTGCACCAGGGCTCTGTGCAAGCGAGCCATATGGCCATGCATCACGGCAAATCTTGAACCAGTAATTTTGGCAGCGTTATCAAAGTCCAATCCTAGTGGAGTGGCTAGATCAACG
Source organism: Polynucleobacter sp. (assembly GCA_030157655.1). Lineage (GTDB taxonomy): Bacteria > Pseudomonadota > Gammaproteobacteria > Burkholderiales > Burkholderiaceae > Polynucleobacter. The sequence continues at coordinate 7,638 of JAOAUK010000015.1, forward strand.
TGGTCTTTCACTTCAAAATCAAATTGACGTGGCTGACCCCAACGCAACACCTCTTGATTGCCTGACTCATCTTTACCAGTAGGCACGCTCTCATGAGGAATATTAGGAATACTCATTAAGAAATCATTTAACTGCGCCTGAAGCACGGTTAATTTCTCAGTCAAAGTCTGAAGCTCTTGATTAACCACGCCAGATTCAGCAATCTCAGCACTAGCATCTTCACCTTTGCCTTTTTTCATACCAACCGCTTTAGCCAACTGATTGCGTTTAGCTTGCAATTCTTCAGTACGACTTTGAACTTGCTTACGCTCAGACTCTAAGGATGTAAATCTATCTTTATCCAAGATAAATTTTCGATCTGCCAAGCGACCTGCTACGGCATCAATGTCTTTACGTAAAAGCTGAATATCAATCATGCGGTTCTCAATACTATTTCTGTTTGTCTTTATTGGACATTTAAAACATCTGCACCTGGTGGCGGGCTAAATTTAAATGCCTCCGACCCCAAATTGCCATTAATACGAATTTTACTCAGGTTAATCAAAATAATCGTACCAAAGTTATCGTGCAACTCTAAACCAGCAGGCAAACCACCCACCATGCCAACGCCGATTCGGCTATATGGAATATCGCCATTAACCTTATCAGCTTTAGGCTTTAACTCCAGCCAAAAGATGCCACCCTTCTCACCACCTGGGATCAACTCAAAGCGCTCATCAATCGCAACTTGGCCAAATAAGATAGCAGCCGGACTAGCGCTCAAACTTTTACCAGCAGGTCGAACAGTTAGCTGATTAAGATCTTTATCCCACAATAAAAGCTTCTGTCCGTCAGCAATAACTTTTTGCTCAAAAGGTTTAACCGTTTGCCATACGAACTTCCCTGGTCTTTCAAAAACAAAACGGCCTTGGCTTTTTCTGAGAACCTTAGGCTGAGTCTCACCAGGCCTAGCAGGTCTAATTTGCTGCTGAGAGAATTCGCCTTCAGCATTTTTAACATTAGCAATAAATTCTCTGAATTGAGTAACACCATCATCAGCAATCGCTACATGTGTAAAAGCCAGAGAAAAAATACCTGCTAGCAAAATACTTTGCTTAATTTTTCTAAGGAAGAACATCTTAGTTATCGCTTGGGCCACGTACAAGAATGTCGCGGTTGCCGTTGCTACCCATTTTTGAAACCAGGCCAGCGCGCTCCATGTCTTCTAACAATCTAGCAGCACGGTTATAACCAATCCTCAAATGTCTTTGCACCAAAGAAATCGAGGCGCGCTTGTTCTCCAAAATAATCGCAACTGCTTGGTCATACAGCGGATCGGCCTCACCACTAGCAGAAGCTTCACCACCCATACCACCATCGCTATCAGACTGAGGTTCTAAGATGGATTCAATGTAATTTGGTTCACCATGTTTTTCTTTTAACCAAGTCACTACGCGATGTACTTCATCATCAGTAACAAAAGCACCATGCACCCGAATTGGCAATCCTGTACCTGGCGCCATGTACAACATATCACCCATACCAAGAAGACTCTCAGCACCTTGCTGATCAAGAATCGTACGGCTATCAATACGGCTACTTACCTGGAAAGAAATACGAGTCGGCACGTTCGCTTTAATAAGACCTGTGATCACATCCACACTAGGACGCTGCGTTGCCAACACCAAATGAATACCTGCAGCACGAGCTTTTTGCGCAATACGTGCAATTAACTCTTCAATCTTCTTGCCGACCACCATCATCAAGTCAGCCAACTCATCAATGATGATCACAATCACTGGCGCTTTATGTAATGGCTCAGGATCATCCGGCGTCAAACTAAACGGGTTATATAAATACTCGCCCTTGGCTTCAGCGTCAGCAATTTTCTTATTAAAGCCAGCCAAATTACGTACGCCAAATTTACTCATCAACTTATAACGGCGATCCATTTCAATCACAGCCCAGTTAAGAGCGTTATAAGCCTGCTTCATATCAGTCACAACTGGACACAACAAATGTGGAATGCCTTCATAAACTGACATTTCTAACATTTTTGGGTCAACCATGATTAAACGCACTTCGTCTGCTTTTGCTTTGTAGAGCAAAGACAAAATCATGGAGTTAATACCAACCGACTTACCAGAACCCGTTGTGCCCGCCACCAAGCAGTGGGGCATTTTTGCCAAATCAGCCACAACTGGCGCACCAGCAATGTCTTTACCCAAGGACATGGTTAACAAGGATGTGTTGTCGTTGTAGATCCTTGAGCTCAAAATTTCAGTTAGATGTACGGCCTGACGATTAGGGTTAGGTAACTCAAGACCCATACATGTTTTACCCGGTATGGTCTCAACCACACGCACACTCATCACACCCAAAGCACGCGAGAGGTCTTTTTGTAAATTAACAATCTGGCTACCCTTAACACCCATCGCCGGCTCAATCTCGTAACGAGTGATCACAGGACCTGGATGCGCTGAGATAACTTTCACCTCAATATTGAATTCTTTTAGCTTTCTCTCAATCAAGCGTGAAGTGAATTCCAAGGTATCAGCAGAAATTGTTTCTTTGACTGGCGGAACCGGATCCAAAAGTGATAAAGGTGGCAGTTCAGAATCTGACATATCAGCAAACAAAGGTTGCTGCTTCTCACGCTCCACTCGTTCACTCTTAACAATAGTTAAAGGGGCCCTGATAATCGGCACAGGAGGCAACTCTTCAATTTTGACGCGCTCTTCCTCAACAATCTCTTCACGCTCTTCAGCTGCTTGCTCACCAATGCGGCGATCTTCCTCAGATTCGCGTCGCTCGCGAATTCGCATAAAACTTAATTCCAAGAATCGGCCCACTTGCTCAGCGAGTGTTAACCAAGAAAATCTCAAGAACAAAGACATGCCAATTGCTAGAACCACCAACAACACCAAAGTGGCGCCCGTGAATCCAATGGCCATTTGCAATGGGTCACCTAGTAACTCACCCAAGACTCCACCAGGAGGTCTAGGCAAATCCATGGTCATACTGTGCATACGGATAGATTCCAAAGCCATGCTTGAAACCATGGTCAAAGCAAAACCCAAGAATCTAGGTAAAAAAGGCTCTGGCTCTAATTCATTACCAGGTAATTTTGCGGCAGTGAGCTCTTGCCAGCCTCTCACAGCTCTTTTTAATAGCAAAATGACCCACCAGTAGGCTGATGCACCAAAAACATAGAAGAGGATATCGGCTAGCCAAGCGCCTAAACGGCCGCCAATATTTGAAATATTTGCCACTTGATTGGCGTGAGACCACGCTGGATCACTTTTACTGTAACTCGCCAACACTGCAAATAAAGCCAATGTGAGCGCCATGAAGGCAATCCATTTGACTTCGCGCATAAGTCTGGTCAAACGAGTATCAGGCCCACCAGTCACTGGGGGAGGATTTTGAGAGGATGCAATTCTAGCCATGTTCTCCTGATTGTAATCAACAAGAAACAATCAAAGTCTTATAATTGAAAAATGACTACAAAAAACCTTAAACACGCAAAAGTATTGATTCTAGGATCTGGCCCTGCAGGCTACACAGCCGCTGTTTACGCAGCTCGCGCCAATCTAGACCCTGTTCTTATTACTGGTATCGCTCAGGGCGGTCAATTAATGACCACCACAGAGGTTGAAAACTGGCCAGCAGACCCAAATGGTGTTCAAGGTCCAGAATTAATGCAACGCTTTTTAGAGCACGCAGAGCGTTTTAAGACAGAAATCGTCTTTGACCACATTCATACAGCAGCTTTAACAGAAAAACCTATCCGCCTAGAGGGTGATTCAGGTACATATACCTGTGACTCCTTAATCATTGCCACTGGCGCCTCAGCCCAGTACTTGGGATTACCCAGTGAAGAAGCCTTCATGGGCAAAGGTGTTTCTGCCTGCGCTACATGCGACGGCTTCTTTTACAGAAACCAAGATGTGTGCGTGATTGGCGGCGGTAATACGGCTGTTGAAGAGGCTCTGTATTTAGCAGGTATTGCCAATAAAGTGACAGTGATTCACCGTCGTGACAAATTCCGCGCAGAACCGATTTTGATTGATCGCCTGATGGCAAAAGTGGCCGAAGGCAAGGTGGCCATTGAATGGAATAGCCACCTTGATGAAGTTTTAGGCGACAACACTGGTGTAACAGGTGTGCGCGTAGCTAATGCCAGCGGTGAGAAAAAAGATATTTCTCTCAAAGGTGTCTTCGTAGCGATTGGCCACAAACCAAATACAGATTTATTTGTGGGCCAACTTGATATGGAAAATGGCTACCTCAAAACCAAAACTGGTTTAGTGGGTAATGCTACTGCTACCAATATCCCTGGCGTGTTTGCTGCTGGCGACGTACAAGATCACATTTATCGCCAAGCGATCACGAGTGCTGGCACAGGTTGTATGGCTGCACTTGATGCACAACGTTACTTAGAGACTCTATAAGTCATGTTGGATAAAAATAAAGCCCAGACTAGTCTGGGCTTTATTGTTTTAGGGCTGATCTAGCTGATCTAATTAGATAGCTGATTCGTTAGTTTCACCAGTTCTAATACGGATTACTTGCTCAATGGCTGTGACGAAAATCTTGCCGTCACCAATCTTGCCAGTATGAGCCGCTTTAACAATCGCATCAATCACTGTGTCAACGCGATCATCAGAAACAACCACTTCAACCTTGATCTTAGGCAAAAAATCAACAACATACTCTGCGCCACGATATAGCTCTGTATGACCTTTTTGACGGCCAAAGCCCTTCACCTCAGTCACTGTTAAACCAGTAACGCCTAACTCAGCCAAACCTTCACGAACTTCGTCTAGCTTAAACGGCTTAATGATCGCTGTAATTTGTTTCATATTCATCTCCTAATAAATTTGATGATACCTAAAATTAATCAATCTATCTAAAAAATTAAGCTCGGAACTTATTGGTGATTGGATAACGCCAATCCCGACCAAAAGCTCTTTGAGTAATTCTGACCCCAATAGGAGCTTGGCGACGCTTGTATTCATTAATCTTAATTAAACGCGTCACCTTTTCCACATCTTCAGTCCGGTAGCCTTTTGCAATGATTGATTCAATGGATTCATCTTGCTCCATGTACAGACCCAAAATGGCATCCAACACATCATATTCAGGCAAGCTATCTTGGTCTTTTTGGTCAGGTCTTAATTCTGCAGACGGCGCCCTGGTCAAAATACGCTCCGGAATCACAGGCGCTATTGAATTCCTGTAATGACACAATCGATAAACCAAGGTTTTAGCGATGTCTTTAATCACCGCAAAACCACCGGCCATATCACCATACAAAGTGCAGTAGCCAACAGCCATCTCACTCTTATTGCCCGTGGTTAAAACAATGCGGCCCGACTTATTCGACATGGCCATCAATAAAGTGCCTCTCACGCGTGCCTGAATATTTTCTTCAGTGGCATCCACGGGCAAACCTTTAAATTCTTGCTCTAGAGCGCCATCAAAAGCATCCACCATCGGAGCAATAGTGATTTCATCATATTGAACACCCAAGTTATCTGCCATTTGCTTTGCATCAATCCATGAGATATCAGCGGTATAACGCGATGGCATCATCACAGCACGCACTTTATCGGCACCCAAAGCATCTACTGCAATCGCTAGCACCAAGGCTGAATCAACACCACCAGACAAACCAATAATGGCGCCTGGGAAACCATTCTTACCTAAGTAATCTTTTACGCCCAACACTAAAGCGTCATAGACTTGAGCCTCGACAGAATGAGGCACAGTCACTGCACCCTTCACCAAGTCAGAGTTGCTGTACTCAATGAAGGCCATGTCTTCTTTAAACTGTGGCATTGCTAGAACAAGTTCACCGGTTTTGCTAAATGCAAATGAAGCACCATCAAACACTAGCTCATCTTGACCACCCACCGCATTTAAGTAAATCAGCGGCAGACCTGTTTCAACCACCCTTGCCTTGGCAACGTCTTCACGTAGACATTGCTTTTCCAAGTGATAAGGGGAGGCATTAGGTATCACCAATAGTTCTGCCCCGTGATGTTTGGCTTGAGCAGCAGCAGAGGCATGCCAAGCATCCTCGCAAATAATCAAACCAATTTTTGTGCCATCAATTTCAAAAACACAAGCATCATCACCCGGCACAAAGTACCGAACCTCGTCAAATACTTCATGGTTAGGTAATTTTTGTTTGGCGTACGAAGCAATAATCTCTCCGCGATACAAAACACTCGCCACGTTCTGTAAGCCAGCCTCGGTGCGCTTAGGATGACCAACAATCACTCTTAAATCAGGATGTGAAGATAAGTTTTTAGCTAACTGGGTCAACTGCTGATCAACCGCCTGAATAAATGCATCTCTTAGCAATAAATCTTCAGGAGGATATCCAGTGAGGGATAGCTCAGGCGTTAGCAAGAGCTTGGCGCCCTTAGCGCTCGCTAATTGAGCAGCTTTGGCAATAAGATCAGCATTCTTGGGTAAATCACCAAGAACCGGATTTGATTGGGATAAGGCAATAAAAAACGGAGGCATAGGAATCATTATCCCATTGCCTCCGCTTGGAGTCAGCAGACTAATTACTTAGTCTTGTTGTAACGCTCTACGCTGTCCAAAATTTCTTTCTTGGCAGCATCAATACCGTCCCAACCCTTAACTTTTACCCACTTACCTTTTTCTAGGTCTTTGTAGTGCTCAAAGAAATGTTGAATTTGTTGAGTAACCAATGGGTTCAAATCTTCCATTTTTTGAATATTTGCATACATTGGCAAGATTTTTTCTGTTGGTACAGCCAACAACTTAGCATCGCCGCCAGACTCATCATCCATATGTAAAACACCCAAAGCACGGCATGTGATCACAACACCTGGTGGGATTGGAAATGGAGTTAAAACTAGAACGTCAGCAGGATCTCCATCTTCTGACAATGTTTGTGGGATGTAACCGTAGTTACATGGGTAATGCATCGCTGTACCCATAAAACGATCCACGAATACTGCGCCAGATTCCTTGTCAACTTCATACTTAACAGGGTCTGAATTCATAGGAATTTCAATGATCACATTGAACTGATCAGGGATCTTAGAACCAGGTTGAACGTTGTTTAAGCTCATTTTCTCTCCATGCAATACGTTTGAATTGGGGCAAATCTTAGCAAAGCAAACCCTCAGTTCCCTGACGGCTCATTTATGCGGTGCAGCAATAAAAGTGAAAGTATGGCATAATCCGTCTTGTAGTACGAAACATCGCCCCCAGCCAGAGTTCTGAATTAGAGAACTGCATGCCTTTTTGTTTGTCTGTTGGTCGATGCCTTAATTGACCAAACCACAGAAA
>JAOAUK010000015.1:14961-25575 GCA_030157655.1 Polynucleobacter sp.
TATTAGTTTTAAAGAACTGGGCTTAGCCCAACCCCTACTTCAAGCAACTGAAGCGCTTGGCTATACGCACGCAACTTCAGTACAAGAAAAAGTGATCCCTGCTGCCCTATCAGGTGGCGACTGGATGGTAAGTAGCCAAACAGGTAGCGGAAAAACAGCTGCTTTCTTATTGCCTTTATTAAATCAACTATTGGCTGCCAATCCAAACGGCAAACCAGTACCAGGCCGCGCCGAACCTCAAGTGTTGGTGTTATGCCCAACACGCGAACTTGCACAACAAGTAAGTGCAGACGCTATCAATTTAGTTAAATTTGCCCGCGGTATTCGTATTGCAACCATCATGGGTGGCATGCCTTATGGCAAACAAATTTCTCAAATCAAAGGTGCCAACCTAGTGGTTGCTACACCTGGTCGTTTACTTGACTTAAGCAATAGCCGTGCTATTCGCTTAGACAAAGTGAAATGCTTGATCGTTGACGAAGCAGACCGTATGTTGGACCTTGGTTTCCAAGACGACATTGAAGCGATTCATGAATTATGTGCAGATCGCGGTCAAACATTGATGTTCTCAGCAACGTTTGCTCCACGCATCATGCAATTGGCTACAAGCCTTATGAACAATCCTGGCCGCATTGAATTAGCAAGCGCTCAAGATAAACATGAAAACATTGCACAAACATTGCATTGGGCTGATAGCGTTGCGCACAAGCACAAGTTATTAAGCCACTGGTTATCAGATCCAACCATGGAACAAGCTGTTGTGTTCGCTAGCACTCAAGTAGATAGCGAAACAATTGCTGATTCATTACGCGCTGATGGCCACGAAGCAACAGCTCTTCATGGCGCTATGCCACAAGCAGTACGTAACCGTCGTTTACAGTCATTACGTAAAGGTCAAACTCGTATTTTGGTAGCAACAGATGTGGCTGCCCGTGGTATTGACGTACCAACAATCACTCACGTGATTAACTTTGGCTTACCAATGAAAGCTGAAGACTACGTTCACCGTATCGGTCGTACAGGTCGTGCTGGCCGTAGTGGTGTAGCAATTACTTTGGCTGAACACCGTGATCGTTCTAAGATCCGCGCTATTGAACAGTACACACAACAGCCATTACAAGCTGAAGTGATTCCTGGTCTTGAGCCACAAGAAAAATCACGCAAACCATCACACCGCCCTGGTTCAGGTCGCCCTGGCCGTTCATTTGGTGGCAAAGGTGCAAGCAATGCATCAAACCGCCAAGGTGAAGGCAAGACTTTCAAACAAAATCACTTTGCTAAACCAAGTGGTCCTAAGTTTGCTGGTTCAGGTAAACCTTCTTCAGGCCCTAAGTTTGGCGGCGGTAAACCATCAGGTCAAAAGCGCTCATTTGCATAAATGAAAAAACTTCGCCAGTCTTGGGTGAATCTTGATCACGTGGCACTGCATGCAGTGCCACAGATCTGGCAAGACTGGTTAAGTGATGCTGGCTCACTCACGCAACTAATTTCTAATAGAACAGAATCCTCAGTTAGCGTTGAAGTCTTAACAGACCACAATCAAAATCTTCTCAATGATGAAGCCTTGTTATTTAACAAGCCTTTAAAGCACTGCCGCATCCGCGAAGTCTATCTATGCGTAAATGATGTGCCCGTTGTTTTTGCACGTAGTGTTTTACCAACCAGCAGTTCAACTGGTGTCAATCGCGATGTACTCCAATTAGGCAGCAAACCTTTGGGTGAAGTGTTGTTTAAAAAAGGTAAAGCGCCGATTTTGTTGCGCCAAATTACAGAAGTACCTGGCTTAGGCTGGGGAAGAAGAAGCCTCTATCAATTAAGAGGTCACCCAATCCTTATCAGTGAATTCTTTTTGCCAGAATTATTAGCTCAAATTAAGATTTAATTTGATAGATGGTCAGTTGATTGACTGCTGTAGATAATAAAAAAAGCTGCCTAGGCAGCTTTTTTGTTGAAACTTTTACAACTGATTACAAAACGTAACCAATGTGAGCTGCTGCTAATGCGAACAAAATCGCCAAGCAAGTAGCGCCTGCCAACATCACAATCATGGTGATGATTTTCTTGTTAATTTCGTCTTTACTTTCGCTGTGCCATTCGTTCATTACAAGCTCCCTCATCAAAAATTAGGCTATGAACCGTATTATCCATGAAAAATGAGCATTATTTGATATTTATCAAATTTCGTACCTCTACAAGCACTTCCGTGGGGGTCATGCCCACCGGTCCAACCCCTTGATTTAAAAGCTGATCGGCAGCGCCAGAGTGCAATTCAACAGCAAGGCATGTGGCTTCATAGGCATTGAGGTCATGTCTGATGCCTTGGGCAAGAATGGCTGAGATGACACCTGTTAGAACATCACCCATGCCTCCTACGCCCATGCCAGGATTACCCTTAAGACAAATCTGGATTGTTTGGTGTGGGGCATGCACGAGGGTGTGATGTCCCTTTAGAACAACTATTGATCCTGTTAGATCAACCAACTTTTGAATCGCTAATTCACGGTTGTTCTGAATTTGTTCAGATGTTGTTTTTAATAAATTAGCCGCCTCACCAGGATGAGGAGTTAATACAGTACTTAATGATGCTCTGGCTTTTAATTGAATCAGTAGCTGTGGATTGGCGGCAATGAGATTCAAAGCATCAGCATCAATTACTAATAGCGCTGTTGATTTCAAAGCTTCTGATAAAAGCTGCTTTGCCAAATCTCCTTGCCCCAAACCTGGCCCGATTGCGATGACATCAGGATGAATTTGCGCAACATCTCCTACTTGCGCAACTCGGAGCATTAACTCTGGTTGGTCTGAGAGCACTGAAATAGCACGGTCATCGATAAAATCCAGGATGATCCAACCTGCCCCAGCATGCAAGGCTGCTCTACCAGCCAACAAGATAGCCCCTGCCATACCCGGCGCCCCACCCATTATTAACACCTTGCCAGCATGCCCCTTATGTTCATGAGCTTGCCTTTGAAGACGAGGTATTAAGTGAAATGTATTGAGTGTTTGGGCTGTCATGAAAATTGGCTAAAAAGTCTATACTCAAGGTTACAACAAAAAAGGAGACTTGAATGAATTTACATCTGTATTACGCCCCAGGAACATGTTCGTTTGTTGCTCACGTTGCACTAGAGCTTGTTAAAGAAAGCTCCAGTCAAAATTATGACGGGACTGTCATTAATCTTAAAAATGGTGAGCAGTTAAAACCAGAATACAAAGCCATCAATCCAAGAGGACAAGTGCCAGCATTAATTGTGGATGGCCAATTGACTACACAGGTGATGGCTATCACCAACTTCTTGCATGAGTCATTTCCGCAGGCACAAATCTTTCCATCTAATGTCATGGAAAAAGCTCAGGCTGTTTCGATATTGGCTTGGATGAACAACACAGTTCACCCAACATTTACACGCGTCTTCAGATCTGAGCGATTTGGTGATGAAGCCGGTAAAGCAGGCGTTAAAGCCATGGCTTTAGAAGCATTCAAGGGCTATTTGGCTGAAATCGATGGTCTTGTTTCTAAAGGGCAAACGTATATTTGTGGCAACCAATTAACTCCTGCTGACGTATATGCTGTTGCATTTATACGTTGGGCTGGATTAGCTGGCATCAATCCAGCTAACTATCCACACTATGCTACTTACGCCTCAGGCATTGCAGCACTGCCTGCAGTCTCACGCATCATGCAAAAAGAAGGTATCAACTTAAATACTTATGTAGGTTAATAGCCGATAAGAAGCATAGCGCCAGATCTACTGATAAATAGTTCATTAATGAGTAGGTCTGGTCCACTTCTTCAGCAATAAGGCGTTGCTAATCACACTGACGCTAGAAGCAGCCATCGCAGCACCAGCCAACATCGGCGTTAAATATCCTAAGGCTGCTAGAGGGATACCAATTAAGTTGTAAAAGAATGCCCAAAATAAATTTTGTTTTATTTTTTGCCAAGTTTTTTTAGAAATTTCAATGGCATCAGGTATCAAGCCTGGATCCCCGCGCATCAGGGTAATACCAGCGGTATGTATAGCAATGTCCGTTCCTGTTGATACTGCTATACCCACATCAGCAGCCGCCAATGCGGGCGCATCATTCACGCCATCACCCACCATCGCAATGTAGCTACCAACTTGCGCTTGTTTCAGTAATTTAATAAGGTTGGCCTTTTCTTCCGGCATCACTTCTGAGTAGACAGCATCAACACCGATCTTTTTAGCGATTAAATCTGCCACCAGATGGTTGTCCCCTGAAATCATGACAGTTTTAATATTCATCAACTTTAAGCGTGCCATGACTTCAATCACGCCTGGCTTTAGTTCATCGCCAAATGAGATGATTGCTAGCACCACCTTCTGCTGTTGATCGACCAAACAAGAAACGCTTCTACCTTGATTTAATTCATCATGCGCGAGTTGATCTGCTTGTGCTGACAACGCAATATCAACACTATTTTTAAGAGCGTGATAACTCATTAATGCAATAGTTTTACCCTGATGACTTCCGGTCAAACAAGTTCCCTCAATACCTTGCCCCACCTTTGCTGCAATATTGGCAAATTGAGCAGGAGTGATATTTTTTTGCTGGATAAAGTGAATCATTGCTTTAGCCAATGGGTGCTCACTACCCATTTGCAAACCAAGCGCAAGGGCATATACATTTTCAGATGGTGATTGGTCTAAAAGATGAAAATTCATCACCTGTGGTTGACCAACCGTTAATGTGCCTGTCTTATCAAACGCAATAATGTTGAGTTTATGAGCCAACTCCAATGCTTGGGCATCTTTAATCAAAATGCCGTATTTAGCTGCCACACCTGTTCCTGCCATGATTGCCGCAGGTGTTGCCAAGCCTAGTGCACACGGGCAAGCAATTACCAAGATAGCTACTGAGTAGAGCAAAGCATTTTCAAATTGGTGAAAGACTAGGTATTGCCCAGCAAAATTAATAAGCGCGATCGCAATCACTGTAGGTACAAACCAAGAACTTACTTGATCAACCAAGCGCTGGATGGGTGCTTTTTCCGCTTGAGCATCCTCAACCATGCGAATCATTTTCGCCAAAGTACTTTCTTCACCCACGCCCGTGGCTTGAATAATGAGGCGGCCAGAGCCATTCATAGAACCACCCGTGACGCTTGAGTGAACTAATTTTTCAATCAGCCTTGTTTCACCGGTCAACATTGATTCATCTAACTCACTATGACCTTCTAAGACAGTACCATCCACTGGAACGCGCTCACCAGGCAATACCAAAATCCAATCACCCGGCAAAATTTGTGAAATAGCTAATTCTTTGTAGTCAAAATTTACAAGACTCTTGGCAAGGAGTAATTTGGCTTGATCAGGCCACAGAGCCTGCAATGCGCTAATGGCTTCTGTGGTCTCTTTTTTTGCCCGAGACTCCAACCACTTACCCAACATCACTAATGAGATAACAACTGATGAGCTCTCAAAATACAAATCATGATTATTGTGAAATTGACCCCAACCAGATAAATACCATTGGTAAATGCTTAAACCATATGCAGCTGAAGTACCCAAGGCCACCAATAAATCCATATTGCCTGAACCCATGCGTAAGCCTTTAAAACCAGCGACATAAAAGCGAGAGCCCAGAATAAATTGCACAGGAGTTGCTAATAAAAATTGAATCCATCCAGGCAGCACCCAATGAATCCCTAATGGCATCAATAACATGGGCAACACCAATGGAAATGACAAACAGATGGCCAATAAAACAGCATAAGGGCCGTGCAAATCAAAAATGCCTTTTTGCTTATTTTGGTTTTTTTTATGATCTACAGTGCTAGCTCCAAAGCCTGCTTTCTCAATCGCTTGAATTAATTGAGGGGTTAGCTGATCAGGATCCTGCTGAACTCTTATCTGAGCTTTTTCAGTAGCCAAATTAACGCTTGCGGCATCTACACCACCGACTTTTAGCAATGACTTCTCCACTCTTGCAACACAAGAAGCGCAGGTCATACCGTCGATTTTTAAGGTGACTAATTGGCTCATACAATCCATAATTAAAGAAATTACGATGATGTTTGATTGTCCTACTAATACTTCTATAAAGGCAAAAAATGGCAGTAACACTCACAGTCAAAGGTATGAATTGCGGGCACTGCACAAAGACGATTACCAATGCAATTTTGGCCATCGATCCACAGGCTGTCGTTGAAACAGACATACCTAGTCAAAGTGTGAAAGTGTCAACTCAATTAGACAATCAAAAAATCAGTGCCGTGGTTGTGGATGCTGGTTACGATGTTTTGTCGATCGCTTAGTTAATACATATGGATATTGCACAAATTATTCAGACGGTAGCGATTTACGCTATACCGGTCATCTTCGCTATCACCCTGCATGAGGCAGCTCATGGTTATGCTGCCAAACGTTTTGGCGATAACACAGCTTATGCTCTTGGCAGAGTCACACTCAACCCGTTAAAGCATATCGACCCAATGGGCACGATTGTCGTGCCTTTACTGTTGTACTTTGCGACCTCTGGTAGTTTTCTGTTTGGCTACGCCAAACCTGTGCCTGTTAGATTTGGTAATTTAAGACACCCCAAAAAAGATATGGTGTGGGTGGCTCTAGCCGGTCCCGCATCCAATCTAATACAAGCACTAGCTTGGGCAATTGTTTACTTATTGCTCATCAAATTAGGCACAAGCGAACGATTCTTTCTTGGCATGTGTCAAGCTGGGGTGTTAGCTAACGTGGTGATGTTTGTATTTAATCTATTTCCACTTCCGCCACTCGATGGCGGCCGTATCTTGGTGGGTTTACTGCCCTGGAAACAAGCAGCCATGGTCTCTCGGATTGAGCCATGGGGCTTTTATATTGTTTTAGCACTCGTGCTTACCCATACGATCAATAGCTTATGGATGGATCCAATGATGTCTCTGACATATTGGTTTTTAGATACAGTTTTAATACCTTTTCGGATAATTTTTTAAGATGAAACGTTTGTTAACAATTTTTCTTGTTTTTACAAGCAGCCTTTTAATCGGGGGGTGTCTCAATCAGCCCGTATACAGGCAATCAACGGCACCTCTTCAAACAGTTACTTCAGTTGATTTAAATAAATACCTTGGTAAGTGGTATGAAATTTATCGATTACCCAATTGGTTTGAGGACGATGACTGCGTGACCGTCACTGCAGAATATGCTCTACGCGCGGATGGTGGTGTGAGCGTTTTAAATACATGTCACAAACAATCTAAAAAAGTAGAAGCCAAGGGCATCGCTCAAGTTGTTGAAAACTCCAATAATTCCAAGCTGCGAGTTTCGTTCTTCAGACCGTTTTATGGAGACTATTGGATCTTAGATTTGGCCAGCGATTACTCTTGGGTATTAATTGGCGAGCCTGCAGGTAAGTACTTTTGGATTTTGGCCAGAGATAAAAAATTATCGCCAGAGCTAGAAGAGTCTCTTTTAGTCAAAGCTGAAAAAATGGGCTACTTAAGAAAAGACTTGGTTAAGCCTAGCAACCACTGATAAGAATCAATGTTGAAACTTATTGACGAGCCAAGGTGTCTTTGCTGGTTCGCTCTTGACCATCAGCAAACAATTTAAAGCACAGTCCAGCACCAGTTTGGTTTTTGACCTTTTTGGCATCTTCTTGCATTTTGTACATGGTATTAAAACAATCTGTGCGAGACTCAAACTGATAAGTCTTAATTTCAGTAGGCTTATTATTTTTTAGTAGCGTGAACTCTAAAGTCCAATGCGTGTCGCCTTGCTGTATCACCACTTTCTCAGGCGGCGTTGAGCATCCAATCACCAAAGCTGTGGGTATAGCAAGTAGTAGGTATTTGATGTTCATTTTCAAGCTGGCATTGAGATGAAATAAAAAGGGATATGTTTTGCACATATCCCCTTTTTAGCACTATTTAACGACGGCGCGTTGTTTTTCTAGCGGCTTTTTTGACAGGTGCTTTTTTAGCAGCGGGCGCAGATTTCTTAGCGCCTGGTTGTTTAACCATTTTTTCTAAATTTTCCATACCTTGCTCAGCAGCTTCTGCGGCTTGCTTAGCCATCTTGCGACCTTCTTTCATCACCTTGTCGCCTGCAGCAGCAATGTCTCTAACGACATCAGTAAATTTATCTGCACCTGATGGTAAGTTTTTGCTAGCTTCTTTTAGCCATGTTTCCATAGCATTACGTGCTTTATTGAGATGCTTTTCAGCTTCATCAGCTGCTTCATCTTCCATGGCCTTCAAAAGCGCTTTCACTTTCTTTTGATAAGCCACCATACGCACACCCGCTTCCTCTGCAAACTTTTCTTGCAAAGCCTTTAGCTTAGCCACGTCATTAGTTGCTGCTTGTTTTGCGTATGACTTAGCGTGCTCCATGCTAACTTTGATTTCTGTCGCCTGGTGCTCACTAAACTGCTTAGCGGTTTCCAATAACTTATGTGACAGAGCAAAAAGCTCTTTTGCGCGATCTTTTTGCCACTCCATGAATTCTTTTTGACTAGCCATTTTTTCTCTCCCAACAGGTTGTAGATTTATCTATCCTATACCTAAAAAAATGACTTGCCAACAGATATAAATGGGGTTTTAGCATTTTTGTCATATTTGGTGCCTAGCCCTATAATTCGCCCATTCCTATTAAAGAGGTTGAGATGCTTCTCTGGTTTGTGATTGTTTACTGGGTTATCTCTATTGGCATTGGCCTATGGGCAGCCATGCGCGTTAAAAATACCGCAGACTTTGCCGCAGCTGGTCATAGCCTGCCGATGTACATTGTCACTGCCACAGTATTTGCGACTTGGTTTGGCTCAGAAACAGTATTGGGTGTTCCTGCCACCTTCTTAAAAGAAGGCATGGGCGGAATTATTTCTGACCCCTTTGGCTCATCGATGTGCTTGATACTTGTTGGTATCTTTTTTGCCAAGCATCTCTACAACAAGAAGTATTTAACAATCGGCGACTTCTTCCGCGAAAAGTATGGTCGCACCGTTGAAATCATCATCACACTTTGTATTGTTGCTTCCTATCTGGGCTGGGTAGCTGCACAAATTAAAGCTCTAGGTCTTGTATTTAATGTCGTCTCCAATGACGGCATAAGTCAACAAATGGGCATGCTAATTGGCGCAGCCAGTGTTCTGATTTACACCTTATTCGGCGGCATGTGGTCTGTGGCCATCACCGACTTCATCCAAATGATCATCATTGTGATTGGCATGTTGTATATCGGCTTTGAGGTGAGCGCTCTTACCGGTGGCGTCGATGTAGTGATCAATCATGCTGCCGCCGCGGGCAAATTAGGTATCTTGCCTGACTTCAACTTACCGGCAATATTGGGATTTATCGCAGCACTTGTCACCATGATGCTTGGCTCAATCCCACAACAAGATGTATTTCAAAGAATCACTTCCTCTAAAAATGTCACGATTGCTGTTAGAGCATCAATCTTAGGCGGGGTGCTTTACTTCATATTTGCGTTTATTCCGATTTTCTTGGCGTACTCAGCGATGTTGATTAACCCCCAATTAATTGAAAATTATTTGCACAGCGACTCACAATTAATTTTGCCAAATTTGATTCTGAATCACGCACCACTATTCGCACAAATCATGTTCTTTGGCGCCCTACTATCAGCCATTAAGAGTTGCGCAAGCGCCACCTTGCTAGCCCCATCAGTGACATTTGCAGAGAATATCGTTAAAGGCCTATTCAAGCACCTAAGCGATCAACACTTGTTAAAAATTATGCGTATCACTGTGCTGTGCTTCACATGCATCGTGACACTCTTCGCACTCAATTCAGAGCTGTCTATTTTCAAGATGGTGGAAAACGCCTACAAAGTAACTTTGGTGGCCGCATTTGTACCGCTAGCGTTTGGTGTCTATTGGTCAAGAGCCAACACTTTAGGCGGTTTATTGGCTGTATTAGGCGGCCTGATTACTTGGATTACTTGCGAGATATTATGGCCAGAGGGTGTCATGCCGCCACAGTTAGCAGGTCTTTGCGCTAGCTTAACTGGCATGATCATTGGCGGTTTTGTGCCAAGCACGATGCTAAAAACTGCTAACCAACACAACTCCATCTAATCCAACACTTCTAACTATCTACCTAAGCGAGGCTCCCATAAAAAGACTTGGTCCCGACCCAGTTTTTTTGCCTCATACATGGCAGCATCTGATCTAGAAAAATACTTTTCTGCCTGGTTAACATGACAGTCTTTGATCTCTAGATTTGAATCAAATATTGCAACACCAATACTGATTGTAATTTGTATCATCACTTCAGAATCAATGTAAATAATCAAATCTTTAATCGCAACCCTAATGCGCTCAGCGATAAGCATCGCTTGCTTCTGATCAATCTCAGGTAAAACAATCAAAAACTCTTCACCACCAACTCGCCCTAAGATATCTATGGTTCGCAGACTATCTTTGCAACACTGGGCCAGGGCTTTTAAAACACAGTCGCCCGCTAAGTGCCCATAGCGGTCATTGACCCTCTTAAAGTTATCAATATCTAATATCAAAAATGCTAATTTACTTTTAGATTGATAGCTCTTTTCAATTTCATGAGCGGCACGAGCGATCACTTCAATTTTATTCAAGGTATTTGTCAAAGGATCTCGTTGTGATGCTTTTCTTAAA
>JAOAUK010000016.1:0-5054 GCA_030157655.1 Polynucleobacter sp.
AATCTTCCTCTAAGAAGCTCTTTAGTTTGTCGCTTCTGCTTGGATGACGCATTTTACGCAAAGCTTTGGCTTCTATTTGACGAATACGCTCACGTGTCACGTCAAACTGCTTACCAACTTCTTCTAAAGTGTGGTCCGTACTCATCTCAATACCGAAACGCATTCTAAGAACTTTAGCTTCGCGAGGTGTTAATGAATCAAGAATGTCTTTCACCACATCACGCATAGAGTCGTGCAATGCCGCTTCTGCTGGTGCAAGAGTATTCGTGTCCTCAATAAAGTCGCCTAGATTTGAATCTGCATCATCACCAATTGGCGTTTCCATAGAGATAGGCTCTTTGGCAATCTTCATGATTTTGCGAATCTTGTCTTCAGGGATTTCCATCTTCAACGCTAATGTTGCAGCATCTGGCTCAACACCAGTTTCTTGCAAGATTTGACGGCTGATACGGTTCATCTTGTTGATCGTTTCAATCATGTGCACAGGAATACGAATCGTACGGGCTTGGTCAGCAATCGAACGCGTGATCGCCTGACGAATCCACCATGTTGCATAAGTTGAGAACTTATAACCACGACGGTATTCAAATTTATCAACCGCCTTCATCAAACCAATGTTGCCCTCTTGAATCAAGTCCAAGAATTGCAAACCACGGTTCGTGTATTTTTTAGCAATTGAGATAACCAAACGTAAGTTGGCAACAGTCATCTCACGCTTAGCTGCACGAGCACGCTTCTCGCCCTCGTTCATCTTCTTGTTCACTTCTTTTAACTCTGGAAGTGGCAAGACAACTTTATCTTGAATATCAATGAGCTTTTGTTGAATCTCTTGAATAGCAGGTACGTTACGCTCAAGAATGCCTGAATATGGCTTACCTTCTTTTAACAAGATAGCAGTCCACTTCAAGTTCAAGGCATATTTTGGCAAACCGTTTAATACTTCAGTACGGTTAACGCCTACCTTATCAACAAGAATCCTGACTAAGCCGCGCTCTAGCGCCCAAACTTCATCCACTTGCTTGCGCATTGTGTCGCATAGCTTTTCAACAGATTTAGCCGTTAAGCGGAAGCCCATCAACTCATTACGAATAGCTTCTTGTGCTTTCTTATAAGCTGGTGAGTTGTAACCTTCTTTTTCGTGAGCCTTACGCATCTTGTCGAACTGCGCACGAATCACCACAAACTTCACAAGTGATAGTTGCTTTAACTCTTCTAGTTGCTTAGCAGATGCCGTATTGCCGCCACCGCCGCCGCCAGACTCATCATCACCCTCATCACCCTCTTCTTCGTCAAGGTTTTCTTCTTCCTCAACAGCAGTCATTGGAATGTCTTCAGCATTAGGATCTACTAGCCCGTCAACGAACTCATCAATCTCCATCGTGCCTTCTTCAATCTTCTGCACGTTATCTAGAATTTCTGAAATCGTCACCGGACAGGCTGACAATGCCATCACCATCTCTTTAAGACCAGCCTCGATCTTCTTGGCAATAACGATCTCGCCTTCACGAGTCAACAAGTCAACAGTACCCATCTCACGCATGTACATACGCACTGGGTCTGTTGTACGTCCAAACTCAGAGTCAACTGTTGATAAAGCAGCTTCAGCTTCTTCTTCCGCTTCTTCTTCAGTCGTTGCTGAAGGAGCATTCTCATTAAGTAACAATGTTTCAGCGTCTGGAGCCTGTTCGTAAACAGTAATACCAATGTCACTTAACAAACCAATCAAGGTTTCTAATGAATCAGCATCTGAAATCTCATCTGACATCACGTCATTGATTTCGCCATGAGTCAAATAGCCACGTGACTTACCCATCTTAATAAGATGCTTCAATTTGGCGCGGCGTAACTCTTGCTGCTCTTCACTACCTAATTTTTGTGCATTGAATTCTTGTAACAAAGCCTTTTCTTTGGCTTTGCGATCACGCGCCTTTTGACGGTCTGTGCGGTTATCAACGTTTGGATCAACCGGCTCAACTGGTTTAGGTTTGCGGCCACGTGTTTTCTTCGGAGCTTCTTCCGTCACCTCCACCGCAACTTCTAATTTAGCTTCAGCTTCTTTAACTTTCTTAGCTGTAGATTTTTTGTCTTCAACAACTTTTGCTAATTTTGTATCTTTTTTTACTTCTTTTTTTGCGTCAACCTTAGCAACTGCTTTAACTTCTTTTTTTGCAGGCGCTGGCTTTGCCGCAGCCTTCACTGGTGCTTTAACAGCTGCTTTAACAACTTTAACGGGTTTCGCTACTGGTTTTTTTGCTGCCGGTTTAGCCACTGGCCTGGCTGTTTGTTTTTTGGCTAACGGTTTAGCTACTGGTTTTTTAGCGATTGGCTTGGCGGCAGGTTTTGCTACTACCTTTTTTACAGCTTTAGCTGCAGGCTTCGCCGCCTTTTTAGGCGCAACTGCTTTAACGGGTGCTTTTTTTGCAACAGGCTTTTTAACCGGAGCAGCTTTTTTAACAGGTTTAGCAGCTGGTTTAGCGACTGGCTTTTTAGCCACTGGTTTGGCGCTTGTTTTTTTAAGAACGGCCTTAGTAATAACTTTTTTGGCTTTAGTTGCTGACATATTGTTAGTGCTCACTCACGTTAAATGGCTAAGAAGTTACAAAACTGCTAACTTATTGAATTTCATTGGAAATTCGGAAACCTTGTATTATAGTCGGTGGTCTGGAGTTTTTCCAGATTATTTAAGTTTTGCCATTAATTGGCGATATTTATCAGCATCGCCATCTTGTGCCGTGCCCGCAGCTATTCTTGCTGCTATTTCAGTCATTTGATCTTTTAAATCAATGTGCTCTAGCTTTTTCAGAGTACCGTAGAAGTCCTCTTTGGCAATATCTTCCGTTAAATCACTGTCCATGATCCTGTCACGCAGAATTGCATACGACTTAACTAATACAGTTTTATCTAGTTGCTCCTGAAAAACGGCAAAACCAACATTCGAAGGCATGGCCTCGCACTGATTAATTAGATCAGTCATCAAAATATGCGCTTTTTCTGAACGCTTATGAGCAGCATTCAAAATCAAACGCTTTTGCTCTGGCTCCAAGGTCCTGCCCAAATTAGGAAATTGCAAGAGAACACGTAAGATCTGTTCGGCTAAATCGGTAGGCGCAGTTGGCGGAGGTCCTGGTGGTAGCGGTGCTTTTTTATTCACCCAAGGCTTCTTACCATTAGGAGATGTTGTTGCTGCCACGTAACCAGTTGTATTAGTTTGAACTGGCGTCATGGTTGGCGTTGGCGTCACTGTCTTTAAACCACAGAAATTTTCTAGCTCTGCAGGTGTAATGCCAATTCTTTGGGCAAGCTCACGTATTAACTGCGCTCTTAATGCAATCGGTGGCATCGACAATAAAAGCGGTTTAGCAGCATGCTGAGTTTGCGCCCTACCTTCTGGGGTACTCCAGTCATGTCCTTCATTAGCCACCTGAATCACAAATGAAGATAGTGGCATTGCTTGACGAATCGCTTCTTCAAAAGCGGGTGCTCCACGCTCTCTAACAAAACTATCAGGATCATGCTCGGTAGGCAAAAATAAGAACTTAACCTCTTTATCATCCGCCATCATCGGCAAGCAAGCTTCTAAGGCTCGCTTAGCCGCTCGTTGTCCCGCTGCATCACCGTCAAAAGAAAAAATAATGCGATCTGCTTGACGCATCAAAGATCGAACATGATTGGCTGTACATGCAGTACCTAGTGTGGCCACACCATTAGCAAAACCCAATTGAGCCAGAGCGACCACATCCATGTAGCCCTCACAAACAATCACATAACCTTTATCTCTAATGGCTTGCCTAGCTTCAAATAGGCCATACAAAGTATTACCTTTAGAAAATAATGGTGTTTCTGGCGAATTTAAATATTTAGGCTCACCCGCATCTAAGATACGACCACCAAACGCAATCACCTGTCCCTTCGGATTGCGAATCGGGAACATAATTCTGTCGCGAAAGCGGTCATACCTCTTCGCATCTGACTGAATGATCAAACCAGCCTCAACCAAAACATTGGCTATTGCATCTTCTGAGTAAGCGCCAAACACCGCTTCCAAACCTTGCCAAGAATCTGGTGCATAGCCCAAATTAAATCGCTTGGCGATTTCGCCACTTAAGCCACGTCCCTTTAAATAATCAATCGCACGTGGCGTTACTTTTAATTGTTGCTTATACCAATCTGCTGCAGGTCCCATAACCTCGCTCAAGGCCATCGCTTGTTTTTGTTTGGCGATATCTTGAGGTCTGCGCTCTTCACGCGGCACAGTCAATCCCGCAGATCTTGCTAACTCTTCAATGGCATCTACATAGGTTAAGCCAGAGTGCTCCATTAAAAAACTAATCGCAGACCCATGCGCGCCACAACCAAAGCAGTGATAAAACTGCTTTGTTGGTGACACGCTGAAAGATGGTGATTTTTCGTTATGAAACGGACACAAACCTTGATAGTTCGCGCCCGCTTTTTTTAATGTGACATGACGCCCTACAACCTCGACGATATCGATGCGATTTAATAAATCAGCAATGAACGATTGAGGGATCATGACAAGAGTCTATTGAATGACAGTAACTAGTCTTAATTATTTTGTTAGCGCAGCTTTAACTTGAGCAGACACAACACCCATATCAGCTTTACCAGCTAATTGAGGCTTAACAACGCCCATCACCTTACCCATGTCTTGCGGACCAGTTGCTCCCACATCAGCAACTACTTTAGCAACCACCGCAGCCACTTCAGCTTCAGACATTTGTGCAGGCATGTAGGCTTGCAGAACAACTAGTTCAGCATTTTCAATTGCCACCAAATCTTCACGATTGGCAGCCTGGAATTGAGAAATAGAATCTTTACGTTGTTTAATTAATTTTTCAACAATCGCAATAACGGCAGCATCATCTAACTCAATACGCTCATCCACTTCTTTTTGCTTCATAGCAGCGAGTAATAAACGAATAGTTCCTAAGCGGCCAGTATCTTTGGCACGCATAGCATTTTTCATATCTTCTGTGATTTGTTCTTTTAAGCTCATCTTTACTCCTCAAATGAAAAAACCCACTGCGGGATAACCG
>JAOAUK010000016.1:5064-53629 GCA_030157655.1 Polynucleobacter sp.
CGAGATTGTAGCACGGCAAAATACAGTCATGCGAGTACTTGGTATAGAAACTTCATGTGATGAAACCGGCGTGGCCATCGTCGATACAGCCCCTTGGGAGGCTGGAAAGCCCGCTGGCATGGGCTTACTGGGTCAGGCGCTGTACTCTCAAATCGCTATGCACGTCGATTATGGGGGTGTTGTACCCGAATTAGCCTCTCGCGACCACATTAAAAGAATAATTCCTCTTATTAATCAAGCACTTAATGAGTCAAAATGCTCAATTGAGAGCGTTGATGCCATTGCCTACACCCAAGGTCCAGGCTTAGCAGGCGCCCTTTTAGTGGGTGCTTCAGTGGCCAAAGGCATGGCATTAGCTCTTGATAAGCCAGTTTTGGGCATCCACCACCTAGAAGGTCACCTGCTATCCCCATTACTGGCAGTTAATGCCAATATTCAGTTTCCCTTTGTAGCACTACTGGTTTCTGGTGGGCATACACAGTTAATGCATGTAGAAGGTGTTGGTCAATACACCATCTTGGGCGAAACATTAGATGATGCTGCTGGCGAAGCGTTTGATAAAACCGCTAAATTGTTAGGCTTAAGTTACCCAGGCGGTCCTGCTGTATCTAAATTGGCTCTGCATGGTGATTCAGGAGCATTTCAGTTTCCAAGACCTATGAAACATTCTGGTGACTTAGATTTTTCATTTGCTGGCTTAAAAACATCAGTTCTCACACAAGTTAAAAAAGTGAGCGCAACCCATCAAGGCTCTCTACCTGACAGCGAGAAAGCAAACATCGCTAGAGGTTTCGTTGATGCCATTGTTGAAGTGTTGGTGAGTAAGTCCATCACTGCCCTGAAAAATACTGGCTTAAACACCTTAGTTGTTGCTGGAGGCGTTGGCGCCAATCAACAGCTAAGAGAATCTTTAGAGCAAGCTTGTAGCAAAGAAGGATTTTCGGTGCATTACCCACCACTACACCTATGCACCGATAACGGCGCAATGATTGCTTTTGCAGGTGCTATGCGACTAATGAAAAACCCCCAATTGGCGAAAAAGCATTGGGGGTTTGATGTGAAGCCTAGATGGCCTCTTGATCAAATCAGTAATTAGTTTGACTGTATCAACGCGTAAGCGCTGTGATTGTGAATCGATTCAAAGTTCTCAGCCTCAACCACAAATGACTGAATTCTGGCATCGGTCTTTAAGCGACCCGCCACATCACGCACCAAGTCTTCAACAAACTTAGGATTGTCATAAGCCTTCTCGGTAACGTACTTTTCATCAGGACGCTTGAGTAAGCCCCATAACTCACATGATGCTTCAGCTTCTGCAATCTTGACCAAGCTTTCAATCGTCAAATCTGCTTCTGGCTTTAAGGCCACATTCATGGTCACGTGTGAGCGTTGATTATGTGCTCCATATTCCGATATTTCTTTAGAACATGGGCACAGGCTAGTCACCGGGACCACAGCTTGCAAACGCAATTCAACTTGAATGTTGCCATTTACTTTTTTAGCAGCAGCGATCCAAGTCACATCGTAATCAAGCAAACTTTGCACGCCAGAAATTGGTGCAGTTTTGTTAATGAAGTGCGTGTACTTCAAAGAGATCTGGCCAGCATCCGCCTCTAATAATGGCAACATTTTCGTCACCATCAAGCGCATCTGATTGGCATCCAATGGCGCATCATGCTCTTGCAATAAAGCCATGAAGCGAGACATGTGTGTGCCTTTTTTATCGCCAGGCAATAAAACATCCAAATCAATCATTGCAACACTAGGCTGCACACCCGCTTCAGTTTTAACTTGAATAGGATGACGCACACCACGAATACCCACACGATCAATCGCAATGTTGCGATGATCAATTGAAGATTGCACATCTGGCATTTCAGATGTTTTCAAAAAGGAGGTATTTAAGTCATTCATACTCATATTGTCCTGCAATTTCAGGCAGCTTGCTTTTTAGGGTTAATTCCCAGCTTAAGAGCAATGGCTTTGGTAATACCCTCAACATCCAAACCACACTCTTTCATCAATAGAGCATGATCGCCATGATCAACGAACCTATCAGGCAAACCAAGCACCAAACTTGGCACTTCTATGCCAGCAGCAGAGAGAGCCTCAAGGCAAGCACTACCAGCACCACCACCAACAGCACCTTCTTCTAGAGTCACAATCAAATCATGACTCTTAGCCAACTCACAAACCAAATCAACGTCTAGCGGCTTAATGAATCTCATGTTCGCAACAGTAGCGTCAAAAGTTTCTGCTACTTCTAGAGCTGGATATAGCAAAGTTCCAAATGCGAGTATTGCCACCTTTGGTGAGTTCTTTGCTGTTGATGTGCGTCTAATCTCACCTTTGCCAAGTGGCAACTCTTTAAGCTCTTTGCTCACCACCGCACCAACACCCGCTCCCCTTGGGTAACGCACAGCAGATGGATGGTTTTGCTTAAACGCTGTTGTCAATAGATCACGACACTCTGCTTCATCAGCTGGCGCCATCAACAACATATTAGGAATACAACGAATGAACGGAATGTCATAAACACCCGCATGAGTGGCACCATCAGCGCCCACCAAACCAGAGCGATCCAGAGCAAACACAACTGGCAAATCTTGCAAAGCCACATCATGAATCAACTGATCGTAACCACGCTGCAAGAATGTAGAGTAAATCGCCACCACTGGCTTCATACCTTCACACGCCAAACCACCAGCAAATGTCACCGCATGCTGCTCAGCAATACCCACATCAAAGTAACGCTCTGGGAAACGCGCCTCAAACTCCACCATGCCTGAACCTTCACGCATCGCAGGCGTGATACCAACCAAGCGTTTATCAGCTTCGGCCATATCACATAACCAGTCGCCAAAAACTTGCGTGAATGTTTTCTTAACGGATGCTGTAGGTGTAATACCTTTTTCAGGATCAAACTTGCCTGGGCCGTGATACAAAATCGGATCAGCTTCTGCCAACTTATAGCCCTGACCTTTTTTGGTCACAATGTGCAAGAACTGAGGGCCCTCACCTTCAAGCGCCAAACGTCTAACGTTTTGCAAAGTTGGAATCAATGAATCAAGGTCATGGCCATCAATTGGGCCAATGTAGTTAAAGCCAAATTCTTCAAAAATGGTACCCGGCACAACCATGCCCTTGGCATGCTCTTCCAAACGCTTAGCAAATTCTCTCAGAGGTGGTGCCATTGATAGAACGCTGTCTAGACCTTTTTTGGTCGCTGCATAAAAACGACCACTCATTAATCTCGCTAAATAACGGTTCAACGCACCTACAGCTGGCGAAATAGACATGTCGTTGTCATTCAAAATCACCACCAACGGTAAATCTTTATGGATACCGCCATTGTTCAATGCTTCAAAGGCCATACCAGCACTCATTGCACCATCACCAATTACTGCAACAGCAACTCGCTTCTCACCTTGAGCACGCGCCCCCAAAGCCATACCAAGCGCAGCAGAAATACTGGTTGAAGAATGAGCCGTACCAAATGTGTCGTATTCGCTTTCAACGCGACGTGGAAAACCTGAAATGCCACCATAGTGACGCAGGGTATCCATCTTGTCGCGACGCCCTGTCAAAATCTTATGCGGGTAACTCTGATGACCCACGTCCCAAATCAAACGATCGTATGGTGTCTGAAACACATAGTGCAAAGCAACTGTTAACTCCACTGTTCCCAAATTGGAAGATAAGTGGCCGCCTGTTTTAGAAACAGAATTCACTAAGAAGTCACGCAACTCCTGAGAAAGTCCAGGCAACTGTTCACGACTTAACGCACGTAAATCAGCAGGACTGTTAATTGTTTTTAGTAAATCTGTCATAAATATTCAGTAAAGCCTAGCAATCAGCTTTCTCTGTAAAGCACCTTGTCAGCAATTGCCTTCAATAAATAAGCATTGTCGCCCCAAACAGCTAGGCTTTCTATAGCTTCTGAGTGTAATTTTCTCGCAAATTCGCGCGCACCGTCTAAATTCATCAAAGACACAAAAGTAGGCTTATTGGCTGCAGCATCTTTTCCAGCGGTTTTACCCAAAGTTTGACTGTCTGCCGTGGCATCCAAAATGTCATCTACCACCTGAAAAGCCAAACCCAGGGCGCTTGCGTATTGATCCAATGATTTTAGTTGCAGGGGGTTTAAATCAATCGCAATACCCCCCATCTTCACAGCAGTTCTCAAAAGAGCACCTGTCTTTAGACGATGCATATTCTCTAAAGCTTCTTTTGTGAGAGGTTTTCCAACATTCTCAAGATCAATAGCTTGTCCACCAGCCATTCCATCAAGACCGCCAGAGGTAGCCAAGGATGAAATCATGCCGACTTTTTGTGAGTCAGTTAATTGACTATTCGCCAAGAGTCCAAATGCCATTGATTGCAAGGCGTCACCCACCAAAAGTGCGGTGGCCTCATCATAGGCTTTGTGCACAGTTGGTCGACCGCGTCTTAGGTCGTCATTGTCCATAGAGGGCAAATCATCATGAACCAAAGAGTAGGTATGAAATAACTCCAGTGCTACAGCGCAATCATCAATGCCAGGAATGTCATCAACCTGCTTACCCGATAAAGCTGCTGTGGCATATACCAATAAAGGTCTGATTCTTTTTCCACCACCAGTAGCTGCATAGTGCATCGCATCTTTTAATTGCTGCGCAGAAACATCCCAGTCTTTAAAGGATGTCTCAATGGCTAGATCTACCCTTTGGGCAGTTGTAGCCATCCATTGAGCAGCGTTATGTGACATTAGCTCTGAACAATCTTCACTTGTTGCTCAACTTGCTCTAAAACTTGTTGGCAATGTTTCAATAAATCGGCGCCGCGCTTGTACGCACTCAATGTATCTTCAAGCGACAACTTACCAGACTCCATCTTGGCGATTAAACCCTCGAGCTCAGCCACTGCCTCCTCATAGCGAAGGTTAGGGTCCAGGCCAGACTCTTCAGTTGCTGATTTTTTAGGCATAAAAATCCCTCTTATTTGACGAAAAACAATTCACGGATGGATTTTAAGGCTTTTGGGGTGGGTATAATCTCCTTTTCCTTTCCAATATCGACCCGTCGATGGTTGGATTGGTTATTCCGCTTAGCTTCGGCTGACTTTTTTCGGGGGTGGGAAGAATGACTAATCTAGCTACCGCGCAACACCTTGCGCCGTCCAAGCTACAACTGCCAGTGTCGGCATATTTTGATGTCGAGCTGTATCAACGCGAAATTGAACTGCTATTTAAGCAGGGGCCCGGCTATGTCGGTCACGAACTCATGGTGCCAGAAATTGGCGACTATCAGACTTTAAGTGCTGAAAATGAAGGTCGTGTTCTAGTAAAGAATCAACAGGGTATCGAATTACTCTCCAATGTTTGCCGCCACCGTCAAGCGATCATGCTCAACGGCAAAGGTCATGTTGAAAACATCGTGTGCCCATTACACCGTTGGACATATAAAACTGATGGCACTTTATTAGGTGCGCCCCACTTTGATGAACAACCTTGCCTCAACTTAGGTAAAAGTCCTTTGCAAAATTGGCAAGGTCTTTTATTTGAAGGTCCAAGAGATGTTCACGCCGACCTAAAGAAAATGGGTGTTGCTAAAGATCTAGATTTTTCTGGCTACATGCTCGATCACGTTGAAGTACATGAATGCAACTACAACTGGAAAACATTTATTGAGGTGTATCTCGAGGATTACCACGTCGTACCATTCCATCCAGGTCTAGGTAAGTTCGTATCCTGTGAAGATCTGTCTTGGCAATTTGGTGATTGGTATAGCGTGCAAACTGTTGGCATTCACAATCAACTCAAGCAAGCAGGCTCTGATACATATAAGCGCTGGCACGATGCAGTGCTGAGACATTACGCGGGCGAAATGCCTAAGTTCGGCGCAATCTGGTTAACGTATTACCCCAACATCATGGTTGAGTGGTATCCAGGTGTTTTATGCATTTCAACGTTGCAACCATTGGGCCCGAATAAAACTAGAAATATTGTTGAGTTCTATTACCCAGAAGAAATCGCTCTATTCGAGAGAGAATTTATTGAAGCAGAAAGATCTGCCTATATGGAAACTTGCATCGAAGATGATGAAATTGCAGAGCGCATGGATGCTGGCAGAAAGGCTCTGTTAGATCGCGGCGTTAACGAAGTCGGTCCTTATCAAAGCCCAATGGAAGACGGTATGCAACACTTCCACGAATGGTATAGAAAAGCTATGTCGTATAACCACGGCTAACCTTCCATATTTTTTACCGCGAGAATCCATCATGGCACTGATCGAAGCGCAACAATTAAAAAAACTAATTGATGAACAAGAAGATTTTTTGTTGTTCGATTGTCGTTTTGATTTAGTCGATTCTGAAGCTGGTTACAAATCTTATTTAGAAGGCCATATACCTGGCGCCATCTATGTCCACTCTGATAAAGATTTGGCCTCAGAAAAAAATGGTCGCAATGGCAGACACCCCTTACCTAGCATCAGTCAGTGGCAAAAGACTTATGCAGCCTTGGGTATCACGCCAAATAGCCGGGTAGTTATTTACGATAATCAATCGTGCATGTATGCAGTTAGATTGTGGTGGATGCTAAAAGCTGTGGGGCATCAACATATTGAATTACTCAATGGCGGCTACCAAACATGGTGTCAATTAGGCTACCCCTCAGAACAATCTGAAACCTTTAGACAATCTGCTCCAGAAACCTCTCTCACTTCATTCAAGAACTTAGTATTAGTGGGTGAGGTTGTTGCGAACTTAGAGAGTAAAAACTTCACGATTCTTGATGCAAGATCAAATGATCGCTTTCATGGTCAAAATGAAACATTAGACCCTGTGGCCGGCCACATACCTGGCGCAGTTAATCGATTCTTTAAAGACAATTTAAAAAGTGATGGCACTTTTAAAGATTCAGATGTTTTACGTCATGAATTTAAATCGCTAATTGGCGAAATATCGAGTGACAAAATCGTCCACCAATGTGGGTCAGGCATCACGGCTTGCCATAATATGTTCGCAATGGAATTAGCTGGCTTGATGAACTCTTCTATTTACGCCGGCAGTTGGAGCGAATGGTCTGCAGATCCAAGCAGACCAGTTGAGCAGTAATCTTAAATAGACTGCTTAGTGTCCGTGAGATAAATGACTGATTTCAGAGATCAGTAAAACAATACCCACACCCAAAATAATTAAAGATAGTTGCTCAATCGACTCTTTGAGCTTGGGTCTTCTGTGCATTTGCGGCATCAAGTCACTCACAGCGATGTAAATAAAACTGCTTGAAGCCAAGACAATCACGTATGGAATCAATGATTCCGCACGATCTAAGAAGAAGTATCCCAGCACACCGCCTACAACAGCCATCATGCTTGAAATGAAGTTATAAAAAAGAGCTCTTCCTTTTGTAAAACCAGCATTCAAAAGAACAATAAAGTCCCCCACCTCTTGAGGAATCTCATGCAAGGCAATTGCTACAGCTGTCAAAACACCAATTTGAGGATCGACCAAAAATGCTGCAGCAATCAAAATACCATCAGCAAAATTATGTAAGCCATCACCCAACAAAATGACCCAGCCACTTTTGCCAGCAGACTCAGCATCATGGCCATGATGGTGTCCATGCCCATCATGCTCATGATGATGGCTATGGCGCAAGAGTGCGGCCTTTTCTAAAATAAAGAAGCCCAAAAGACCTGCAAATAACACCATGAATAAAGATGGAATATCTACATCAGGCGTTGTGAAAGCCTCAGGCAAAGAGTGCAACAAAGCAGTCGCCAATAGAACGCCCACAGACAAACTAACCATCTTGTCGACCATGCGTGACAAAATGGTCAGCGATAAACTAGCTGCTGCTGCGATACTCAATATTCCAGCTACCGTCGTAGCTAGAACAATCCAAAACAATGTCATACAACTCCTTGTTGCTTCAACCAGGCCAGGCACTTGTCCCAACCATCTTTAGCAGGTCCTTCACGATACGTTGCTCGATAGTCTGCATGAAACGCATGTGGCGCTTCTGGATAAATTTCAAATTTGGCAGCCTGAGCAGCCTTGTTATTTTTTGCTGCCTGCAATGCTTGTTTCATCTGCTCAACAGTCTCTAACGGAATACCGGTATCAGCTGAACCATACAAACCAAGCACTGGCGCCTTCATTTGAGACGCTAAGTCTACAGGATGCACTGGATTGTTTGGAGTTTTGTCACCCACTAAGCGACCATACCAGGCCACGCCGGCTTTCATTTGTGGAATTTGAGCGCAAGCCAACCAAGTAATGCGGCCACCCCAACAAAAACCTGTAATACCCACGCGTTTGGTATCTCCACCATTCTTGCCAGCCCAATCAATGCCCGCAGAAATATCTGCCATCACCTGCTCATCGGGGGTTTTACCCACAATCTCTTTCAAGATTTCAGCCATGGTGCCTAAAGTATTAGGATCGCCAGCTCTTGTGAATAAATCTGGCGCAATCGCTAAATAGCCCTGCTTTGCAAAACGTCTTGCAACATCGGCAATGTATTCATGAACACCAAAAATTTCACTAATCACAAAAATGACTGGCAATCCTTTTTTAGGCGTCACTTTTGGTCTAGCGACATAAGCTGGCACATCAAAGCCTTTAGATGAAAAAGTTACTTCCTGCGCATGGATGCCCTCAAAATCAGTTTTGATTGCTTGCGCCATCACTGGTTCTGCAGCAGCAACATAACCCACGCCCATGGTTGCAATAGCACTCGTCTTCAAGAAATCTCTTCGATTAGTCTTCGCAGGGTTTAACAAAGATTCTGCTTCATTCACTAAATTCTTATCCATGCTTGTCTCCTAACTTTTATTTTTTAATGCGCCTCTTCCCAGTTAGAGCCCACTCCTACTTCGACTAGTAAAGGTACTTTTAATTGCGCCACATTAGTCATTAGATGAGGCAAATTCTCTTTCACCAAATCTAACTCATGCTGCGGCACTTCCAACACCAACTCATCATGCACTTGTAAAAGCATACTTGTTTCTAGGTGGTTTTGCTCAATCCAAGACTGCACTGCAATCATTGCCAACTTGATCAAATCCGCAGCAGTTCCTTGCATAGGGGCATTGATCGCAGCGCGCTCCGCACCCTGACGTCTCATACCATTAGCACTTCTTATTTCTGGCAACCAAAGACGGCGTCCAAATACCGTTTCCACATAACCACGTTCTTTTGCCAATACACGTGTTTTTGCCATGTAATCAGCCACACCTGGGTAACGGGCAAAATAGGTGTCAATGTATTGCTGCGCTGCCGATCTTTCGATACCCAAATTGCCAGCTAAACCAAATGCGCTCATGCCATAAATCAAACCAAAGTTAATCACCTTGGCATAACGACGCTGTTCAGACGTCACTTGATCTAATGCGACATGAAACATTTCTGCAGCAGTGGCTTTATGGATATCCTCACCTGCAGCGAATGCTTTTAATAAGCTCTCATCTTCGGCAATGTGAGCCATGATTCTTAATTCAATTTGTGAATAGTCTGCAGAAACCATCACGGTGTTAGGTTTAGCAATGAAAGCTTCTCGTATCTTGCGACCTTCTTCTGTTCTCACTGGGATGTTTTGTAAATTAGGGTCGCTAGACGCCAAGCGTCCCGTTACCGCTACTGCTTGGGAATAACTCGTGTGTACGCGCCCTGTTTTAGGGTTAACCATGCGCGGCAACTTTTCAATATAAGTTGACTGCAATTTAGCCAAACTTCTGTAATCCAAGATTCTGGCAGGCAACGGATAGTTCTCTGCCAGCTTTTGCAACACCTCTTCATCAGTAGATGGCGCCCCAGATGGTGTCTTCTTCACAACAGGCAACTCCAACTTACCAAATAAGATCTCACCAATTTGTTTTGGCGACTGAATATTAAAAGGCTGCCCTGCTAATTCATGGATTAGCTTTTCTAATTCCAATAAGCGCTGTCCAACCACCTGACCCTGTGAAGCCAACTTAGGCACATCAATCAAAATACCGTTGCGCTCCATTACTGCTAGGGCATGCATCGCAGGCATCTCAATATCTCTGTAGATCTTCAAAAGCTTTTCATCTGCAGCAATCGCGGGATACATCGCACGATGCAATCTCAAAGTGATATCCGCATCCTCAGCAGCATAAGCAGTTGCAGTCTCGAGATTGACTTGGTCAAAAGTGATTTGGTGAACGCCTTTGCCACAAACCTCTTCATACGAAATTGTTTTCTCACCCAAATGCCTTAAAGACATGCTGTCCATGTCATGGCTACGATGAGACTCCAAAACATATGATTGCAAGAGGGTGTCATGCTCGACCCCTTGTAGATTAATTCCACAATTACCAAATATATGAATGTCGTACTTGAGGTTTTGGCCAAGTTTTTTGTGTTGACTTGACTCCAACCATGGCTTTAACTGCTCTAAAACATAGGCCTTATCCAACTGATCTTCATTAGTGGTGTGAGCGAGCGGAATATAACAAGCAACGCCTGGCGTAACAGCCAAAGAAATACCAACCAAATCAACTCGCAAGGCATCTAAGCCGGTTGTCTCAGTGTCAACGCAGGTTAATTCAGCTGCATTGATTTTGTTGAGCCATAACTCTAGATCCGATTGCTTTGTCACACATGAGTAGTGACGCTCAATTTTTTCCTGCGGCGCATCAGCCACAAATCCAAATAAATCTCCTGCCGGGATCGCTGATGTAGTTTCTGTAGCCTGCCCCACCTCTTGTGTGGGCGTTAGATCTTTAGGTTTTCCAGATGATGGGCTATTGCGATCCAAATCTCTCAACAAAGACTTGAACCCAAATTGGGTAAATAAATCTCGTAACGTGTCTTTATCTTCTGACTTAGCATGTAACTCATGTAAGCCAATTAGATGCTCGTTTAAATCACAGTCAATTTTTACTGTTAATAACTCTCTGGCCTTAGGCAACCACTCCAAGCTAGCTCTGAGATTTTCACCAACAACCCCTTTAACTTCTGAGGATCGTTGCATGAGCTCATCTAAAGTACCGAATTCATTGAGCCACTTCACAGCCGTCTTGGGCCCCGCCTTAGGCACGCCTGGCACGTTATCAACGGTGTCCCCCATGATTGAAAGATAGTCAACGATTCGCTCTGGTGGCACTCCAAATTTATTCAAAACACCTGCAGTGTCTAAGCGCTCTTCAGTCATCGTATTAATTAAGCTAATCCCTGGCTCAACCAATTGCGCCAAATCTTTATCACCAGTAGAAATCAATACTTCCCAATTAGCCGCTTTTGCCTGCTTAGCCAATGTACCAATAACGTCATCAGCTTCAATACCAGGCACAACCAATACAGGCCAACCCAGCGCACGCACAACTTGATGAATTGCTTCAATTTGCAAAGCCAAATCCTCAGGCATCGATGAACGATTTGCTTTGTACTCTGGATACATCTCTTCACGAAATGTTTTGCCCTTGGCATCAAAAATACAAGCGATGTGATCAGCATCTAACTCTGTTCTCGCGCGACGCATCATGTTGACCATGCCTTGAATAGCGCCCGTAGGAAATCCTTGCGCATTACGCAAATCTGGCATGGCATGAAATGCACGGTATAGGTAGCTAGAACCGTCAACTAGCAAAAGGCGATGTGTAGACATCCCACAATCGTACAATCAAGGCATGATGACCTCGACATTTTCTAAAAACACCGCTATCAAAAATATGGCTCTCAATGCCATTTTCTTGAGTATTCTATTGGCTATTTCCTTTATTTCTCAAGAACTTAGAGCGCAATCTGGCCAAGCATTGAGCACCCAAGAACTAGAAAAAATCAATCAGCAACCAATCTCAAAACCGATTAAAAATAATGCTGAAACTGGCAAAGTAGCCCCAAAAAAGCCAAGTTTTGAGCATAAAGAGTCTGATGGTACGAGCATCAAAGAATACAAAGAAGGTGGCAAAGCCACTGAGGTGATTGTCGAAAGTCCTTTGGGCACAAAATATGAATTAAGCGCACCAGGTGATGCAGCAGCACCTAACGTCAGAGATAAAGACGTTAATCGCGTTCCCACCGTTCGAATGTCGTTCTAAATTATTTATGGCTGTATTTACTCCAGTAGCCCTCGATGAAGTCAACGCATGGCTTTGTCAACACTACAACTTAGGCGCAGCCACTGATATCAAAGGTATCAGTTCAGGCATTGAGAATTCAAACTTTTTTCTGACCACCAATAAAGATGGTCAAACAACAGAATATGTTTTGACATTGTTTGAGCGCCTATCACGCGAACAATTACCTTACTACCTCGAGCTCATGGGGCACCTTGCTGATAAAGGTATTCCAGTGCCAGCACCAGCTAGAGATAAATCAGATCAAATTATTGGCATGCTCAATGGCAAACCAGCCACGATTGTTTCAAAACTATCTGGCAGTTCACGTCTTAGCCCCAATGCAGAACACTGCAAAGCAGTTGGCGCCATGTTGGCAAAAATGCACTTAGCAGGTAAAGACTTCAAACTATCGCAACCTAACTTGCGCAGCCTCAGTTGGTGGCAGACCACCATTCCTTTGGTCAAGCAACACTTAAGCGCCGAACAAAATAGTCTGATTGAGTCTGAGCTTGCAGATCAAACAGCTTTTTTTACAAGCAAAGACTATCAAGAATTACCAGCAGGGCCGAGTCACTGTGATTTATTCAGAGACAACGTGTTATTTGATCAATCTTCTGGTCAAGATGAATTAGGTGGATTCTTCGACTTCTACTTTGCAGGTAACGATAAATGGTTGTTTGATGTAGCCGTGACAGTAAACGACTGGTGTATTGATTTGTCTACCGGGGTTTTAGATCAAGCAAGGTACGACGGTCTAGTCAATGCTTATCAATCCGTGAGACCTTTTGAAAAAACAGAAATCGCCTCTTGGAACCTAATGCTAAGAGCGGCTGCGCTGAGATTTTGGGTATCGCGCCTATGGGACTATTACTTACCCCGCGAAGCTGAGATGCTGACGCCACATGACCCTAAACATTTTGAGAGAATTCTGATTCAGCGTCGTGATGTAATCTCTTGCATAAGCCCTATTTAAAATATTAAAAATATGCAACTGAATAAAACACAAGCTAGCGATGGGTACCTCTGGGTAAGACAAGGCCTTTGGTTATTTAAGAAGAACCCACTCGCATTTTTAATGCTGGTTTTTCTTTATGTTTTCATCGCTCAGTTCGCCATCCTGATTCCAGTGTTTGGTGTTTTTGCAGTGCTACTACTAACACCTGCATTAACCGTTGGATTCATGACAGCTTGCCAAATGGTGATTCGTGGCGACAGAGTTTTACCGAGTGTTTACTTAGTTGGTCTCAAAGGCGCTGACCCACTCATCAGAAAAAACTTATTAATACTCGGCACTATTTACGCATTTGCCATTTTGCTTTTGAGTTTGATTGCCAGTGCATTCATTGATTTTCAACAATTACTCCCATTGCTAACCGAACAAAAACCTCCCACTATCCGTGAGGTTCAAGAACTGTACACAGGTCTTGGAATTGGTTTACTACTCTACATTCCGGTTGCCATGGTGATGTGGTTTGCACCGGTTTTAGTTGCCTGGGAAAAGATGTCTGTTGCTCAAGCTCTTTTCTCAAGTTGGATCGCTTGCTGGACCAACAAAGCTGCTTTTATTTTTTACTTATTAATTTGGGCAGCATTCATTATTGCCGTGCCATTCTTCATGGAAGCCCTACTAGATAGCTTGGGTGCAAGAGCCGTGATTCCATTCATCATTCCACCATACTCAATGGCGGCGTTGACTGTTATGTACTGCTCTTTCTTTGCCACATGGAAAGCTTGCTTTAATAAAGCGTAAAGATAATTAGACTTCTTCACGCTTTATTAATTATTTAAATTTCAATCAATCGCAGTCAATTTAGCAATTGCTAACTGCAACCATTTGGCGCCATGGCGATTAAAGTTGACGTGTGCCTTA
The DNA here is from genome assembly GCA_030157655.1 of Polynucleobacter sp. Classification (GTDB taxonomy): domain Bacteria; phylum Pseudomonadota; class Gammaproteobacteria; order Burkholderiales; family Burkholderiaceae; genus Polynucleobacter. The sequence continues at coordinate 19,003 of JAOAUK010000016.1, forward strand.
GCCTGCTCCGCCTGACCTTCTAACGCCAAGATTCTGCCCTCACCAAACTTGGTGTGGAAAACACTCTGTCCCACTCTAAATCCATGGCCATTGTCTTTTCTTGGCATGCTACTAATAGGTGCGGTTATAGCGCTATTAGATGAGCGCGGCACAGTTACAGCAGGACCACCCCAATCACTACCCTCAGACCAAGAAGGCATTCTGGTCGTGGTTGCACCACCCCATCGCGCATCTTTGTTCTTTGGAGTTAAGTGCTTTAATGACTCAGCAGGTAACTCATCTAAAAATCTTGAAGGTAAGTTGTAGCGAACCTGGCCGTGCAATAGTCTTGACTGAGTGTGAGACAAGAACAATCTTTCTTTGGCTCTGGTGATTGCGACATACATCAAGCGACGCTCTTCTTCTAAGCCATCATCTTCATTAATGCTGTTCTCATGAGGAAATAATCCTTCCTCAAGACCAGTGATGAAAACATTGGTGAACTCAAGACCTTTTGCAGCATGCACAGTCATTAACTGAACCGCATCCTGCCCAGCTTGAGCTTGATTATCTCCAGCCTCCAAGGAGGCATGAGCTAGAAAGCCGGCCAGTGGCGACATCTCAACTACTGGCTCATCCTGTGACGTTCCCGCAACCGTATCTTGTGCAAAACCTTCTTCAGCAATAAACGCCGTGGCAGCATTGACCAATTCTTGTAAGTTTTCTACACGATCCTGACCTTCACGCTCAGCCAAGTAATGCTGAATCAAGCCGCTGTTCTGAATCACATAATCAACTATCTCTGGCAAGGTGTAATGGCGTGTGGCATCTCTCATGTGATCAATCAGACGAACGAATGCAGAAATTGATGTTCCTGCTTTACCTTCCAAATAAGGTGCGGCGGCATAAAAAGAACAATTGTTCAATTTGGCACTATCTTGGAGAGTTTCAATACTCTTAGCGCCAATACCTCTGGTTGGAAAATTAACCACCCTAGCAAATGATGTGTCGTCATTAGGGTTTTCTAACAAACGTAGATAGGCTAGAGCATGCTTGATCTCAGCACGCTCGAAGAAGCGTAAGCCTCCATATACTCGGTAAGGAATACCGGCAGAAAACAAGCCATGTTCAATGATGCGTGATTGAGCATTGCTGCGATACAGAATCGCAATTTCACTACGTGTGCTACCTGTATTGATCATGCTCTTGATTTCATCAACCATCCAAGCAGCTTCAGTACCATCTGTAGCAGCCTCATACACACGCACAGGCTCTCCATGACCTGCATCGGTCCTTAGGTTCTTACCTAAACGCTCGGTATTGTTAGCAATCAAATGGTTAGCAGCATCTAAGATGTGGCCATATGAGCGATAGTTCTGTTCTAACTTGACCAAATAAGGCTTGAAGTGGCGCTCAAATAAACGCATGTTCTCAACATCAGCACCTCTGAAAGCGTAAATACTTTGATCATCGTCACCTACAGCAAATACCGAGCTAGGATTAGATGTGCCATAACCAGAAATTAGTTTTAACCAGGCGTATTGCAAAGCATTAGTGTCTTGGAACTCATCCACCAAGATATGGCGGAAACGCTCTTGGTAATGCTCACGAATAGGTTGGTGATGCTTTAAGAGCTCATAGCTACGCAAGAGCAACTCGGCAAAGTCAACCACACCCTCACGCTGACACTGCTCTTCATAAGCCTGATACAAGTCCACCATGGTGTTTTGAAATGAATCACCACGATCCATATCTTTAGAGCGCATGCCTTTTTCTTTGGCATGGGCAATAAAGTATTGCAATTGCTTAGGTGGATACTTTTCGTCATCAATCTTCAATGACTTCAAGAGTCGCTTAATCGCTGATAACTGATCTTGGGTATCCAAAATCTGGAAAGTCGATGGCAAGCCTGCATCTTTGTGATGAGCTCTTAATAAACGATTACACAAACCGTGGAAGGTGCCTACCCACATACCCCTGGTATTGATGGGCATCATGGCTGAGAGGCGCGTGAGCATCTCTTTAGCGGCCTTATTGGTAAACGTTACCGCCAAAATACCTACAGGCGAGGCTTGGTGGGTCTGAATCAACCAAGCAATACGCGTGGTCAATACTTTGGTTTTACCGCTTCCAGCGCCCGCTAAAATCATGGCAGATTGGCTATGCCCCGCCTCGTTCACAGGCTGCAATGTCACAGCTTCTAGCTGCTCTGGATTTAAATTATTGAGAATATTCGTCACATATACCTTTAAGTTCTAACAAAAAATTATAATTCGGGCTTATGTCTAAAAATCTTTCTGATCTCGCTAAATCTTTCGAACCCTCCAACATCGAGGCCCAATGGGGTCCTGAATGGGAAAAAAGGGGTATTGCCACCGCCACTTTGGACGATAAAAAGGGTAGTTTTTGTATCCAACTACCCCCTCCAAACGTCACCGGCACCCTCCACATGGGGCATGCTTTCAATCAAACCATCATGGATGGCTTGGCAAGACATGCGCGCATGCAAGGCAAAAATACCCTATGGGTTCCAGGTACCGACCATGCAGGTATTGCCACTCAAATTGTGGTTGAGAGACAACTAGATGCACAAAAGGTCTCTAGACACGATCTAGGCCGTGAAAAGTTCTTAGAAAAAGTGTGGGCCTGGAAAGAAAAGTCTGGCTCAACGATCACCAATCAAATTCGTCGTCTTGGCGCATCCATCGACTGGAGCCGCGAATACTTCACGATGGACGACAAAATGTCCAAAGCTGTTGTAGAGGTATTTGTTAGCCTCTATGAGCAGGGGTTAATTTATCGCGGTAAGCGTCTAGTGAACTGGGATCCAATCCTAGGTACAGCTGTTTCCGATTTAGAGGTAGAGAGCGAAGAAGAGCAAGGCTCAATGTGGCACATTCGCTATCCGCTAACAAGTGGCAAGGGTCACCTCACGGTAGCAACTACTCGTCCAGAGACGATGCTCGGTGACGTAGCAGTGATGGTTCACCCAGAAGATGAGCGTTATAAAGATTTAATTGGCCAAACAGTCAATTTGCCACTCTCAGATCGCGTGATTCCCATCATTGCCGATGATTATGTAGATAAAGAGTTCGGCACAGGTGTTGTTAAGGTAACGCCTGCTCACGACTTCAATGACTATGCCGTTGGCTTACGTCACCAACTTGAGATGATCAATATTCTCACTTTGGAAGCAAAAATTAATGACAATGCTCCTCAAAAATACCAAGGGCTTGATCGCTTTGATGCGCGCAAACTAATTGTTGGCGATTTAGAAAATTTAGGTCTACTAGAAAAAGTTCAACCTCACACTCTCATGGTGCCAAGAGGCGACCGAACAAAATCAGTGATTGAACCAATGCTCACAGACCAATGGTTTGTGGCAATGTCAAAACCTACAGAACACAATCAATATCGCCCAGGCAAATCAATTGCAGAAGCAGCACTAGATGCAGTGAAATGCGGCGACGTTAAGTTTGTCCCAGAAAACTGGACCACAACCTATAACCAATGGTTAGAGGGTATCCAAGATTGGTGCATCTCACGCCAACTATGGTGGGGACATCAAATACCAGCCTGGTACCAAGATGATGGCAAGATCATTGTGGCTCGCTCAGAAGCGGAAGCCAAAGAAAAGGCTGCGGCTAATGGTTACAGTGGTGCATTGCGTCGCGATGATGATGTTTTAGATACATGGTTTAGCTCTGCTTTAGTGCCGTTCTCTTCATTAGGATGGCCTGATAAAACTCCAGAGTTAGCGCACTTCTTACCATCTTCAGCACTAGTAACTGGTTTTGACATTATTTTCTTCTGGGTAGCCCGCATGGTCATGATGACCTGCCACTTCACCGGCAAGATTCCATTTGAAACAGTTTATGTGCATGGTTTAGTGCGCGATGCTGAAGGTCAAAAAATGAGTAAGTCCAAAGGTAATACTTTGGATCCTATCGATTTGATAGACGGCATTGATCTTGAGACGCTTTTAGCTAAACGTACAACAGGGTTGATGAATCCTAAGCAAGCAGAAAGCATTGCCAAAAAAACCAAAAAAGAATTCCCAGATGGTATTCCGGCATTCGGTACAGATGCACTGAGATTTACTTTTGCATCGATGGCCACCTTAGGCAGAAATATTAACTTTGATCAAAAACGCTGCGAAGGTTATCGCAACTTCTGTAACAAGCTATGGAATGCCACTCGCTTTGTTTTAATGAATTGCCCAGGCACCAACGAAGAAAACGGCATCGCAGAATGCAGTGGCGGTTGCGGCCCTGATGGCTATTTAGATTTCTCCGCTGCAGACAGATGGATCGTGTCATTGTTGCAACGCGTAGAAGCTGACATTGACAAAGGTTTCAAAGATTATCGTTTTGACAATATCTCAACATCTATCTATCAATTTGTTTGGGATGAGTATTGTGACTGGTATCTAGAACTTGCTAAGGTTCAGTTACAAAACGGCACGCCAGCTCAGCAAAGAGCCACACGCCGTACGCTCTTGCGCGTTCTAGAAACTATTTTGCGCCTCGCCCACCCAGTGATTCCATTTATCACTGAAGAGTTATGGCAAATCGTGGCACCAATGTCTGGCAAAGCTCTTGATCAACAAGAAAAACAAACCATTGCTCTACAGCCTTACCCAATCGCTCAACCGCAAAAACATTGCGAAAAGAGTGAAGCCTGGGTGGCCGAAGTAAAAGCCTTGGTTGATGCTTGCCGTAACTTAAGAGGTGAAATGCAAATTTCACCAGCGCAACGCGTGCCTTTGTACATCAAAGGTGATACAGAGTTTCTGAAAGTAGCCGCGCCATACATCCAAGCACTGGCCAAATTATCTGAAGTGAAGATTTACGAAGATGATGCAGCGCTAGAAAAAGATGGCGCAGGTGCTCCTGTAGCGATTGTTGGCAATACAAAGATTTTGCTCAAAGTTGAAATTGATGTTGCCGCAGAGAAAGCCCGTCTTGGTAAAGAAATTGAGCGCATCAGCGCAGAAATCGCTAAAGCCAACTCAAAACTCAACAATGAGAGCTTTGTTGCAAGAGCCCCTGAGGCAGTGGTCGTTCAAGAGAAGCAACGTTTAGCTGATTTTGAATCTTTGCTAGAAAAATTGAACAGTCAACTAAGTCGTTTACCATCTTGATATGAATAAAACAGTTACCAAAGCAGTTTTCCCAGTAGCGGGCCTTGGCACACGCTTTTTACCAGCGACTAAGGCCAGTCCTAAAGAGATGCTCAACGTGGTTGATAAACCACTGATTCAGTATGCCGTGGAAGAAGCCATGGCTGCGGGCATCACTGAAATGATTTTCGTTACAGGTCGCAGCAAGCGCGCCATCGAAGACCATTTCGATAAAGCCTATGAACTAGAAGCCGAGCTTGAAGCTAAAAATAAACAAGATCTATTAGCTCTGGTGCGCAACATTAAACCAAGTCATGTGGATTGTGTTTACGTGAGACAACCCGAAGCCCTTGGTTTGGGTCATGCTGTTTTATGCGCAGAAAAACTCATCAGAGATGAGGCTTTCGCTGTGATTTTGGCCGATGACTTGTTAGATGGACCAGTTCCAGTCATGAAGCAAATGGTTGACAAGTATCAGCACTACCGTAGCTCTATTTTGGGCGTTGAAAAAATTCAACCAGAGCAAAGCAAATCTTATGGCGTGATTGATGGAAAAATATTTGATGACCGCATTTACAAATTAAATGGCATCGTAGAAAAACCAGAACCAGCTAAAGCTCCATCCAATATGGGTGTAGTGGGTCGCTACATCTTGTCTTCAAGAATCTTTAATCACATCCGCACCATCAAACCAGGCGCAGGTGGCGAACTACAACTCACCGATGCTATTCAGTCATTACTAAGCCAAGAACAAGTATTGGCTTATGAGTACGAAGGTATTCGTTATGACTGCGGTAGTAAATTAGGTTACTTAAAAGCAACCGTTGATTTTGCTTTGCGTCATCCTGAAGTGAAGGATGGTTTTAGCGAGTTTCTCAAAACTCGCCAATGACAAACTAATTAGCGGCGCTTAAGGTAAAACACAAAAGCGTCTGCTACCCTTTCTGCAGCTAACAAATCATTGCCGGTTTGTTTAGCAAATGTAGGAAAGTCATGCTCAGAACCATTGTCTGTTGCGATTACTTTCAATACTTCACCACTTTGCATTTCTGCCAAAGCTTTTTTAGCTCTTAAGATAGGTAGCGGGCAATTGAGCCCGCTAGCATCGACTTCTTTATCTACTTTAGGCAAGCTCATAGACGCTCTGTAACCCATGCTTGAACACTATTAAGAGCTGCAACAAGTCCTTTAGGATCGGTACCGCCTGCCATAGCCATGTCAGGCTTACCACCGCCCTTACCGCCCACCTGTTGAGCCACGTGATTCACTAAATCACCTGCTTTAACTTTTGCCACAGCATCAGCGGTTACACCCGCAGCCAATTGAACTTTTCCATCTTGCACAGATGCCAAAACAATTGCTGCAGACTTCAACTTATTCTTCAACTGATCCAATGTTTCTCTTAAGACCTTGGCATCAGCACCTTCTAGCTGAGCTGCCAAGATGCGCACACCATTAACTTCAACTGCTTTTGAAACCAACTCATCGCCCTGGCTAGCAGCCAACTTAGAGCCTAAGCGCTCCAATTCTTTCTCTAATGAGCGCGCATGTTCTTGTAGTTGAGCAATACGCGCAGCCAAATCACTAGGGGTTGCTTTAAGACTTGCTGCTAACTGATTAACTTGAGCATCTAGTTTTTGCAAGTAAGTTAAAGCGCGATCGCCAGCAATTGCTTCAACACGACGAATACCCGCAGCGACACCACTTTCTGCCAAGATCTTAAAGATACCAATATCGCCCGTGCGCTGTACATGTGTACCACCGCAAAGTTCTTTTGAAGAGCCAATCTCAAGCACGCGCACTGTTTCGCCGTATTTCTCACCAAACAACATCATGGCGCCAGTTTTTTGCGCATCATCTAAGCTCATGACTTTTGCAGATGCGGCAGCGTTCGCCAAAATTTCCGCATTCACCAACTGTTCTACTTGAGCAATTTGCTCGGCAGTCATTGGTGCTGTATGCGTGAAGTCAAAGCGCGTCTTATCAGGATCCACCAAAGAACCTTTTTGCTGCACATGTGCGCCCAATACTTCACGCAATGCTTTATGCATCAAATGGGTTGCGCTGTGGTGACGTATCGTTCTAGCTCGTCTCTCAGCATTCACTTTGGCATTGAGTTGATCACCAACTTTGATCTCGCCCTCTAAGACCTGCCCATGATGACCAAATACGTCTGCTTGAATTTTTAACGTATCTTCAACATCAAACAAACTTGTTGTATTACGCAATTCACCAGCATCACCTACTTGTCCACCTGATTCAGCGTAGAAAGGCGTGTTATCTAAAACAATCACGGCATTATCGCCAGCCTTGATAGAAGTCACTTGCGTGCCATCCACATACAAAGCCAATACTTTTGCCAACTCTTGATTCAAAGTATCGTAGCCGTGGAATACAGTCGGTGCACCTGCATACTCAAGACCTTGAGCCATTTTGAATTTACCAGCAGCACGTGCTTGATCACGTTGACGATTCATGGCCACTTCAAAACCAGCCTCATCAACTGTAACGCCTCGCTCACGACATACGTCAGCCGTTAAATCAAGCGGGAAACCAAATGTGTCATGCAACTTAAATGCTGTTTCACCATCGATGACCTTAGATGATCCAGCCAAAGCTGCTTCAAGAATTTCCATACCATTAGAGATAGTTTGGAAAAAACGTTCTTCTTCTTGTTTCAATACTTCTGTAACACGTGCTTCATTGGCTTTTAATTCAGGATAAGCATCACCCATCTCTTTCACTAAAGCAGTCACTAGCTTGTGGAAGAATGGTGCGCGAGCACCTAACTTGTATCCATGTCTAATAGCGCGACGCGTAATACGGCGCAATACATAACCGCGACCAGCATTACCTGGAATAACACCATCTGTAACAGTGAATGAACAAGCACGAATATGGTCAGCGATTACTTTGAGTGACGGGCTATTGCTATCGCAATTACCAGCACCGGCACCATCAACTGCTGATTTAGCAGCAGCTAGTAAATTTACAAATAAATCGATTTCATAATTTGAGTGCACATGCTGCAAAACTGCGGCAATACGCTCAAGACCCATGCCAGTATCAACGCTAGGCTTAGGCAATGGATGCATCACACCATCTTCATCGCGATTAAATTGCATGAAGACGTTATTCCAAATTTCAATATAGCGATCACCATCTTCTTCAGGACTGCCTGGAGGACCACCAGGAATATCTTCACCATGATCGAAGAAAATTTCTGTACAAGGACCGCACGGACCTGTATCACCCATCATCCAGAAATTATCAGATGCGTAACGAGCACCTTTGTTGTCGCCAATACGAATGATTCTTTCAGTAGGCACGCCTACTTCTTTAGCCCAAATATCATAGGCTTCATCATCTTCAGCATACACAGTGACCCACAACTTATCAGCAGGTAATTTGTATACGGTTGTTAATAGTTCCCACGCATAGCTAATCGCATCTCTCTTGAAGTAATCTCCAAAAGAAAAATTGCCAAGCATTTCAAAAAATGTGTGATGACGAGCGGTATAACCAACGTTATCCAAGTCATTATGTTTGCCACCAGCACGAATACATTTTTGAGCAGTTGTAGCTCTTGTATATGGGCGCTTATCAAAGCCTAAAAAAACATCCTTGAATTGATTCATACCTGCATTAGTAAATAGCAAGGTTGGATCATCACCTGGCACCACAGGGCTTGAAGAAACCACTTGGTGACCTTTAGATTCAAAGAACTTTAAGAAATTTTCGCGAATTTGAGTAACTTTCATGAGCGTAATTATGACTCAGAGAGGCCCTCTAGGTATAAACCCCCGCAAAGAAAAATTGAATTCAACCTTTAAGAAAGCTTACAATTCTGTCAAAGAAAGCTTTTTATAAAAATTTTGGGGAAACATTTATGCAAATTCGCAGCCAAAAAGACTTTGCCTCTGGTTTGATGTTTGTGATTGTTGGCATTTTATTTGCCTATATTGCAACAACGTACAACATGGGCACGCCCGCCAAAATGGGCCCAGGCTACTTTCCATTCTGGTTAGGTATTGTTCTAGCAGTGCTAGGCGCCATCATCACGATGACATCTATGTCAGCAAAAACATCAAAAGATGAATTGGCAAGCTGGGACTGGGTTTCAGTGATGTGGGTGACTGGTTCTGTGATTTTGTTTGGCTTAGTTTTAAAGCCAATGGGCTTGGTAGTTTCTTTGGTGATGTTGATTTTTATCTCAGCGATGGCCAGCCACGAATTCCACTGGAAAGGTACTGTGGTTAACGCAGTGATCCTTAACGTGATTGCTTATGTTGCCTTTATTTGGGGATTGAAGCTTCAATTCCAAGTATGGCCAAGCTTTTTAGCTGCTTAATTGCCAGGAGATAAATAATGGAATTATTAGATAACTTAGCTCTTGGTTTTGCCACAGCATTTACAGCTCAAAATCTACTGTACTGTTTCATTGGTTGCTTACTAGGAACGATGATTGGTGTGTTGCCGGGTCTAGGCCCCATTGCAACGATTGCGATGTTGTTGCCTGCAACCTATGCCCTACCTCCAATTGCAGCTCTCATCATGTTGGCTGGTATTTATTACGGCGCCCAATACGGTGGCTCAACTACTGCGATTTTGGTGAACATCCCCGGCGAGTCGTCGTCGGTGGTAACCGCGATTGATGGTTACCAAATGGCTAGGCGCGGTCGTGCTGGTGTTGCCCTATTTACTGCCGGCTTTGGTTCATTCTTTGCTGGTTGCGTAGCAACTTTGGTATTGGCTGCATTTGCAGCACCTTTATCAGAGATTGCTTTTAAGTTTGGTCCAGCCGAGTACTTCTCATTGATGGTTCTCGGCTTGATCGGCGCAGTGGTACTTGCTTCAGGCTCATTGGTTAAAGCGATTGCGATGATCGTATTAGGTCTTTTGTTAGGCCTCATCGGTACAGACGTTAACTCTGGCACTGCGCGCTACTCATTCGATATCCCTGAACTAACTGACGGCATTGGTTTTGTGTCAGTGGCGATGGGCGTGTTTGGTTTTGCAGAAATCATGGGCAACCTTGAGCAAAAAGAAAAGCGTGAAACTTTCTTGGATAAAGTGACATCGCTTTGGCCAAGCAAAGAAGATTTCAAGCGCATGATGCCTTCTATTCTTAGAGGCACAACTATCGGGTCAATTTTGGGCGTTCTACCTGGTGGTGGCGCAGCTCTTGCAGCTTTTGCAGCCTACTCACTAGAAAAGAAAACATCGAAGCACAGCGCTGAATTCGGTAAAGGTGCGATTGAAGGTGTTGCTGGTCCAGAAAGTGCTAATAACGCTGCATCACAAACATCATTCATTCCATTATTAACATTAGGTATCCCACCGAATGCTGTGATGGCCCTGATGGTGGGTGCGATGACGATTCACAACATTCAACCAGGTCCACAAGTAATGAGCTCTAACCCAGCGCTATTCTGGGGCTTGATTGCATCCATGTGGATTGGTAACTTCATGTTGATCATCTTGAACTTGCCGTTGATTGGTGTGTGGGTCAAGATGTTGACGATTCCATACAAACATTTATATCCAGCCATCCTTGTGTTCTGCTGTATCGGTGTTTATACAGTGAACAACACGAACTTTGATATCTTCATCACAGCAGCATTTGGCGTGATTGGCTATTTATTCGTTAAGTTAGGTTGCGAAGCTCCTCCACTACTCTTAGGGTTCGTTTTAGGACCGATGATGGAAGAGAATTTCCGCCGAGCACTGCTATTGGCTAGAGGTGATTTCACGGTATTTGTGACAAGACCACTATCTCTTGGCCTATTGATTGCAGCAGCTGCATTGGTTGTGATTGTGACTTTGCCAGCAGTGAAGAAAACAAGAGAAGAAGCCTTCGTCGAAGAATAAATTTACAATATGGGAATGTCTGAAAAGAAGAACCCATCCCCTTCTAAATTCGAGACCCTAGAGGTCTCGAATTTTTTGCGCCAAATCATTGATAGCGATCTAGCTAGTGGCAAGCATGCCAACCGCCTAGATCAAGCTGGCAAGGTGCTCCCAAGCGTTATTACCCGCTTTCCACCAGAGCCTAATGGCTATCTCCATATTGGTCATGCCAAGAGTATTTGCTTAAATTTTGGCCTGGCTAGGGACTATGGTCACGCCCCTAATGGTGCTCGTTGCAACATGCGTTTTGACGATACCAACCCCAGCAAGGAAGAAACTGAATACGTTGATAGCATCATTGATGCTGTACGTTGGTTAGGCTTTGACTGGGTAGAGGATGGCGTAGAACATCAACACTATGCGAGTGACTACTTTGATCAACTTTATGAGTTTGCCGAAAAACTGATCGAAGCAGGTAAGGCATACATCGATAGTCAATCTGCGGATGAGATTCACAAGAATCGCGGCACCTTTACACAATTAGGCACCAACAGCCCATTTAGAAATCGTAGCCCAGAAGAAAATTTAGCTCTATTTAGAGAGATGAAGGCCGGTAAGTATCCAGATGGTGCGCATGTCTTGCGATTGAAAATCGATATGGCGCACCCCAATATTGTGATGCGTGATCCTGTGATCTACCGTATTCGTCATGCCCATCATCACCGTACCGGCGACAAATGGTGTATCTACCCGCTTTACGACTTCACTCACTGCATTTCAGATGCGCTTGAAAACATCACGCATTCCATTTGCACCTTGGAGTTTGAAAATAATCGACCGCTCTATGATTGGGTGCTAGAAGCGTTAAAAGATGTGGGCGTATTTAAAGGTCCCTTGCCCAAGCAATATGAATTTGCACGTCTGAACTTGACCTACGCCATCACAAGCAAGCGTAAGTTATTGCAATTGGTTGAAGAAAAACGTGTGGATGGCTGGGATGACCCTCGCTTACCAACCATCGTAGGTATCAGAAGACGTGGCTTCACGCCTGAGAGCTTGAGATTGTTCTGCGAACGCATTGGTGTATCAAAAGCAGATAGCTGGATTGATATGTCTGTTCTTGAGCAAGCGCTGCGTGATGACTTAGATGCCAGAGCAGAAAGAGCCTTTGCTGTACTTCAGCCACTAAAACTCATTCTTGATAATTTTGATCCTTCAGCAGAAGAGCCTTGCTCAGCTCCTAAGCATCCTCATCATGAAGACTGGGGTCGTCGCGAATTTACATTAACGAAAGAGCTGTGGATTGAAGCAGATGACTTCATGGTCGAACCAATCAAAGGCTTCTTTAGACTGTATCCACCTAAAGATGGCCAACCTGGTAGTCGCGTTCGCTTGCGTCATGGCTTTGTGATTGAATGTACCGGCTACGATACTGATGCCAATGGTCAGGTCACAGCTGTGCATGCTAATTACTTTGCTGATAGTAAGAGTGGCACACCTGAGTCAAATAATTACAAGGTCAAAGGTAATCTTCATTGGGTTAGCGCAAAAAATGCGATCAAAGCTGAAGTGCGTGTTTACGATCGATTATTTACCGACCCTCACCCTGATAGTGGCGATAAAAATTTCCTAGACGCCATCAATCAAAACTCCAAGCAAGTGTTGACTGCCTATCTAGAGCCAAGCTTAAGCGGTGTTCAAGCGGAGCAACGTTTCCAATTTGAACGGCATGGTTATTTTGTTGCAGACCGCATCGATCACAGCGCCTCAAACCCTGTATTTAATATGTGCGTTGGCCTTAAGGACACTTGGAAGTAGTTTTTAAGAAATCCGCCACCGTTGGATAAGTCAGATTAAATCTAACTTCACTTAAACGGTGGTTTTGAATGCGCCTAGACTCACTCATAAATGAGAGGGTCATAGGCTCAACCAAGCCCTGCAATGCTTGACGAGTCACTCTTGGTGATTTGGGCAGATCAAATGCTTGAGCCACCAAATCAAAATAATCACCCATCAACATATCGCTGTCATCACAGGCGTTCATGATGCGCTGGGCTTTACCCCTTGATAAAACATAAGTGATTAACCTAGCCAAATCATCAGCATGAATATGATTGGTATAGACATCTTCCGATGAAACCAAGGCAGGCGATTGTCGCGAGATCCGGTCGATAGGCAATCGATCTCCTGCATAAATACCAGGCACCCTCAGAATCTGAGCTTGAACCTGATGCGCGATAGCCCAAGCTCTAATTTGGCCCTCCGCAGAGACTCTTCTGGTGGCTCTAGCGCTTTGTGGGTTAACCATGCGCGTTTCATCAATCACGGCACCTTGGCAATCGCCATAGACACCAGTTGTGCTGATGTAGACCAGTTGTCTGATAAAACCACTCCCCTGCGCTAAAATCCGTAATAAGTTGTGAGTGCGGGTGTCAATGGAGCCTTGAGTGGGTGGCGGGGCTAAATGAACCACCTGGGCAGCTAAGTGCGGTAAGCGCCATAGAGTATGTGCTTGGTCAAGATCTCCAAAAATTGGGGTGACACCAGCCAGCCTCAATGTGGTCATCCTATCTTGCGAGGAAGTCAGAGCAAAAACTCTGTATTTTTTGACCAATAGAGGTAACAAGCGCATACCGACGTCGCCACAACCAACAATGAGAATTCTAGGTTTACCTATACGTTGCATGAACTCAATCGTAATGCTTTAAAAAAGGAATGTCAGTGTCTTACCAAATTACCATTAAAAATAGCGGAAAAACTTTTAGCGCAAACAGTGATGAAACTGTTCTAGAAGCAGCCATGAGACAAGGCATTCACCTACCCTATGGTTGCAAAAACGGTGCCTGTGGTTCATGCAAAGGAAAAGTTGAGTCTGGCTGCGTTAGCCACGGCGATCACAACGAAAAAGCCCTAAGTGGTGAAGAAGCCCTAAACAGTATGGCCCTATTTTGCTGCGCTAAAGCAGAATCAGATCTCGTGATTGATGTCAGAGAAGTTGAAACTAATGGCGACGTGGTGATCAAAAAGATCCCCTGTAGGGTTGCCAGCCTTAATCGTGTCACAGATGATGTAGTGATTGTGAAATTACAACTTCCTGCAACAGAAAAATTCCAATTTGTGGCCGGTCAATACATTGAGTTCTTACTCAAAGATAAACGCAGAGCTTACTCAATTGCGAGTGCCCCACATGAAGAAGGCCCGCTCGAATTACATATTAGACATATGCCAGGTGGCTCATTCACAGACTTTGTGTTTGGTAGCAGCGAATCCGGCACGATGATGAAAGAGAAGGATATCTTGCGCTTTGAAGGCCCTATGGGTAGCTTCTTCTTGCGCGAAGATTCTAACAAGCCCATCATCTTCATTGCCTCAGGAACTGGTTTTGCTCCTATTAAAGGCATTGTTGAACATATTCGTCACCAAGGTATCTCACGTCCTATTAAGCTTTACTGGGGTGGTCGTCGTCCAAAAGATTTTTATCACAACGACTTATGCCAATCTTGGGCAAAAAAAATTCCTGGCTTTGAATACATTCCAGTTGCTTCAGATGCATTACCAGAAGATCAATGGGCAGGTAGAACAGGTTTTGTACATGCGGCAGCGATGCAAGACAACCCTGATATGTCAGGCTTCCAGGTATATGCGTGCGGTGCGCCAATCGTTGTTGAATCTGCAAAAAATGATTTCGTTGCAAAATGTGGCTTACCAAACGATGAGTTTTATGCGGACGCATTCACATCAGCTGCAGATTTAGCTAAAAAAACACCCGCTTAATCATTTTGTAAAAATTGTTGTTTAAATTCTTGATGAATCATGAACCCAGAGTCTAAAAATATGAATATTGATACACACTCAGTGATGTACATCACTAAGCGTCCAGAATTGGTTTTTGTTGAAGGCCAAGGTTCTTGGCTCACAGATCATCAAGGCAAAAAATATTTAGACTTCTTACAAGGTTGGGCGGTTAACTGTTTAGGCCACTCAAACCCTGGCATGATTGAAGCTCTTGAGAAGCAGGCCAGAAAAGTAATTAACCCTAGCCCTGCTTTTTATAACGAGCCAATGATTCAGCTGGCCAATTTACTGACTGACAACAGTTGCTTTGACAAAGTTTTCTTTGCCAACAGCGGCGCCGAAGCCAATGAAGGTGCCATTAAGCTGGCGCGTAAATGGGGCAAGCTACACAAAAATCATGCCTATGAAATCATCACGTTTAATCATGGTTTCCATGGCAGAACTCTAGCCACCATGAGTGCATCCGGCAAAGAAGGCTGGGACACCATGTTTGCCCCACAAGTACCAGGCTTTCCTAAAGCAGAACTGAATGATTTAGAGTCAGTTAAAAAATTAGTGAATGAGAAAACTGTGGCAGTGATGCTAGAACCCGTTCAAGGTGAAGGCGGTGTTATTCCAGCTGATCATGAGTTCATGCGTCAATTACGTGAGTTCACTAAAGCGAATAATATTTTGCTCATCGTGGACGAAGTTCAAGCTGGATGCGGACGCACAGGCAAATTATTTGCACATCAGCTTTACAACATCAACCCTGACATCATGACTTTAGGCAAAGGTATTGGTGGCGGTGTGCCTTTGGCTGCTTTACTAGCCACCAATGAAGTAGCCTGCTTTGAGCCAGGCGATCAAGGTGGCACATACAACGGTAACCCACTCATGACTGCAGTGGGCTATAGCGTGATTACTCAATTGCTAGCGCCAGGCTTCTTAGATGAAGTATTAGCTAAAGGTCAGTATCTCAGAGAGTTATTGCTCGACCTAAGCAATGAGCTAGGTTTAGATGGTGAAAGAGGTGAAGGTTTGCTAAGAGCCCTCAAACTAAATAAAGACATCGGTCCAGAGATTGTGGAGCGTGCTCGCAATTTAGAACCATTAGGTCTTTTATTAAATTCACCACGTCCCAATTTGTTGCGCTTTATGCCAGCACTAAACATCAGCCGTGAAGAATTAAAACAAATGGTTGATTTACTACGTGGCGTGATTAAATCAATTTAATCTGGCAGAACTCTACAGCTTTTAAAAAGGCTGTAGATGCCTTAAAGCCCTTTAGGTAAAGGGAAAGAGGTATTTTCAACAATACCATCTAGGGTTCTGACGTTCTTCGGACCCAACTCTTTAATACGGTCAATGATTGACTGCGCTAAGCTTTCTGGCGCAGAGGCCCCGGCAGTCAAGCCCACTCTTTTTTTGCCTACAAACCACTCAGGCTTTAACTGACTTGGTTGATCAACCATGTAAGAAATAACGCCTAATTTTTCAGACAATTCTCTCAAGCGATTCGAGTTAGAGCTATTAGGACTGCCCACGACAATCACTAGATCAACTTGTGGAGCCATGAACTTCACTGCATCTTGTCGATTTTGCGTGGCATAACAAATGTCCTGCTTTTTAGGTTGCTGAATCGCTGGGTATTTGTTTTTCAAAGCATCAACAATCTCTTTGGTTTCATCTACTGACAGAGTTGTTTGCGTCACGTAGGCCACAGGATCAGTTGCAGGAATTGTTAACGCCTCAACATCCTTGATGTTTTCCACCAGTTGAATGCCGTCAGGTGCCTGGCCCATGGTGCCCTCAACTTCTGGATGACCTCGATGACCAATCATGATGATATGCATACCTTCTTTGCGCATTTTTGTTACTTCAACATGCACTTTTGTAACCAGCGGACAGGTTGCATCAAATATTTTCAAACCCCTAGCTTCGGCTTCTTGCCTAACTGCAGGGGCAACACCATGAGCACTAAAGATCACAGTATTGCCTGCGGGAACCTCGCTCAACTCATCGACAAAAACTGCACCTCTAGAGCGCAAATCATTGACCACATAAGCGTTGTGAACGATCTCGTGACGCACATAAATGGGTGCGCCAAATTTTTGCAAGGCTTGCTCAACGATAGTGATGGCTCTATCAACACCCGCACAAAATCCTCTTGGCTGTGCAAGCAGAATTTCTCCGCCTTCGGCATTTTCAATAGGCAGTTGATTGGCCATGTTCACTCAAAGAATTCCAATAATTTCAGCTTCAAGCAAAATAGTTTTGCCAGACAAAGGATGGTTAAAGTCAAAGGTTGCAGAATCACCATCTATGGCAAGCAAAGTACCAGAGTATGTTGCTCCATTGGGAGCATTGAATTCAATCATATCTCCAGGCAAGTAATCCTCTTCAGGAGAACTGTTCTCACGCAACGTTTGCAAAGAAATCTTTCTAATCAAATCCGGGTTCTTAACTCCAAACGCCGTTTCTGGATCAAGTGTAAAAGTTTTTCTTTCGCCCAATTTCATCCCAAGCAAAGCTTGCTCCAAGGTGGGGGCAAACTGGCCTGTACCCATCATCAAAGTGGCAGGCTTATCTTCGAAAGTGTTGACGACATCCCCACCTTCAGGAAGAGCGATCCTGTAGTTCAAAGTCAGAAAAGAACTTGCGGTAACTTCGGCGCCGCCAGCCGTATTTGTATTAGTCATGATCACATTTTAACTACGCCACAAAAATCTGCCGAAAGATTGATTAACTTTGGCTCAGAAGAATGTCGCCCCAGAGAAAAGCTGCAGCTACAGGGGCCCAGCTTGATGAGCGATGCTGAATTGCTATCGATACTGCTAAGAACTGGTAGCCCTGGCGAGAACTCGCTTGGCTTATCCCAAAGACTACTCCAACAATTTGGCTGTATCTCCTCGATTCTGAGTTCTAGCTATGAAGAACTAAAGGAGTTCAAAGGAATAGGCCTATCCAAATGGTCACAACTCAAAGTCATACAAGAACTAGTTCAACGCAGTTATCTTGAAAGAATCAAACAAGATAACGTTCTTACCTCTACAGAGGTAGTTAAAAACTATCTCATTGGCTTAATTGGCAAGAAAGAATATGAAGTCTTTGTTTGCTTATATTTAGATATCCACCTAAGAGTCATTGATATCCATGAAATATTCAGGGGATCGATTTCTGAAACCACGGTCCATATTAGAGAAATTGCCAAAGAATGTTTGCTCAGAAATGCTAGTCATTTAATCATCGCCCACAATCACCCTAGCGGCAGCCTAAAACCTAGCAAGGAAGATATGGAGTTGACCCAATCTCTTTATCAAGCCCTAGAGTTAATTGATGTGCGCCTACTGGATCACTGTATTGTGTCCAAAAACGGAGGTATTTCATTTTTAGACCTGAATTTAATGCCTTAAGAGATAGTGGCCACTAACATTAAATGATTTTTGAAGGAATGTCGGATAGAAAAATATATAAAAAGACAGGTAAATAGTGGAATACTTTCTGCGCACCTGCTACAATCTCTTTTTTTCGCATTTCAAGGAGTGTGTCATGGCAAGAGTATGCCAAGTCACCGGGAAGAAGCCGATGGTCGGCAACAATGTTTCCCACGCAAACAATAAGACTAAACGTCGCTTTTTGCCAAATTTGCAAAATCGTCGTTTTTGGGTTGAATCAGAAAACCGTTGGGTAAGCTTACGCATTACCAACGCCGGTCTTCGCATGATCGATAAAGTAGGCATTGACGCTGTATTAGCTGATTTGCGTGCTCGCGGTGAAATCTAAGGAGCAGCAGAATGGCTAAAGGTGGACGCGAAAAAATCAAGTTGGAGTCGACAGCTGGTACAGGTCACTTCTACACGACTACAAAAAACAAACGTAACATGCCAGAGAAAATGGAAATCATGAAGTTTGATCCAAAAGCTCGTAAGCACGTTTCATACAAAGAAACAAAGATTAAGTAATCTAAACAATCGTTATTGATTCGTTAATTAACTAGTCAGTGTTTCAAATAAAAAACCCGCTCTAAGCGGGTTTTTTATTACCTAGAATTTGTCGATCAAACTGTATAACGACGCAGGCGTAATGAGAACTCTTGCAAGCCAGTCATACCGCTGGTTTCAGCTTTATTGCACCAAGCCTGAAGCTGAGCAATCAACTGCTCCTTGGTCACGTGAGAACGCTCCCATAGCGTGGCTAGATCACGGCGCATTTCAACCATTAGCTTCACAGACTTATTGGTTGCCATTAAGGTTTCTAAGCGCTCACGCTCTTGACCAGTCAATTTAGCCTCATCCTTATATAACCATAAATGCTGATCACCAAATTGATTAGCGAGGTCACGCACATGATTAACTTCTGCATCAAAAGTTTGACGCAAAGCCTTTGAATAACGAGCCATCAACTCATAACGATTAGCAATCACTGCCTGCAAAGTTTTTTCCGAAGCTTGAGAAATCTCAGAAAGCACTGGTTTAGGCGGCAACTTTTTAACCTTGGCCAAGCCAGCCATTTCTAGAGTGCGAATGTAAACCCAGCCAATATCAAATTCGTACCACTTGTTAGATAGCTTTGCGCTAGTTGCATATGTGTGGTGGTTGTTGTGCAGCTCTTCGCCACCAATGATGATGCCCCACGGCATTAAATTAGTAGAGGCATCTTCACAATCGTAGTTGCGGTAACCCCAGTAGTGCCCCATGCCATTGATGATGCCTGCAGCTGTAATCGGGATCCATAACATTTGCACAGCCCACACCGTTGCACCAAGTGCGCCAAACAAAAATAAATCAATCAATAACATTAAGCCTACGCCTTGCCACTGATATTTTGAATACAGATTGTGTTCAATCCAGTCATCTGGCGTACCGTGACCAAACTTTTCAATCGTTTCTTTATTTTTAGCTTCAGCGCGATACAACTCAGCACCACGCGATAAAACGGTACCAATACCTAAGACTTGAGGGCTGTGTGGGTCATCCACAGTCTCACACTTAGCGTGGTGTTTACGATGAATCGCAGCCCACTCTTTGGTCACCATACCAGTGGTCAACCATAGCCAAAAACGGAAGAAATGTGCAGGGATGGCATGCAACTCCAAGGCACGGTGCGCTTGGCAGCGATGCAAAAAGATAGTGACGCTGGCAATAGTGATGTGAGTTAACAGCAATGTGATGAGCAGAATCTGCCACCCAGACCAGTCTAGGTAACCATTCGCCAACCAATTCAACACAAAATCACGGGTATTTTCTAACCAAGCCATGCGGCCATCCTCTCTATTTTCTTAAGAGTAGGATTTTAACAAGATTTTGTTTATCAAGCTCACCATTTACATGGCAAGTTTGATAAACATCATGTTTTTTAGATGCTAGTTAAAGAAAAAAGATGAAAATTAGCTACTTTTACTAACTTCAGGCTTTTCTTTCTAAAATGGCCCCAAAAAAGCCATCTGTGCCATGAATATGAGGAAATAACTGCCACCAAGAGTTGTTTTTACTTGCTCCAATAGGCAAACCATCCATCATTGGGAAGCTATCTCTTAAAACCTCTTTAGGATCTTTTAGTTCAAATTGTGGGTTGTTAGCCAAAAAGGCTTCGACAACACCTTGATTTTCATGAGCAATCAAACTACAGGTCGCATAAACCAAACGGCCACCTGGCTTTAGCAATCGAGCCGCCGATGTCAAAATTGATAGCTGTTTTTGCGTCAATTCAGCTACGCTTTGTGGCGACTGACGCCACTTAAGATCTGGATTGCGGCGCAAAGTACCCAAACCGCTACAAGGCGCATCGACCAACACACGGTCGATCTTTCCTGCCAAACGCTTAACTTTGGCATCATTTTCGTTATCAATCCAAACTGGATGAACGTTTGATAGACCGCTCTTAGCCAAACGTGGCTTTAAGTTGGCTAAACGCTTCTCAGACACATCAAACGCATACAAACGACCACTGGACTTCATCATGGCGCCCAAGGAAAGGGTCTTGCCACCAGCGCCAGCACAAAAATCAACCACCATCTCACCGCGTTTAGGCTCTAAAAGCATGCTCAATAGCTGGCTACCCTCATCCTGAACTTCAGCGTAGCCATTTTTAAAGAATTCTTGCGTTTGTAAAGCAGGCTTACCTTTCAATCTAACGCCATTAGGTGCGTAAGGGGTTGGCTCTGCGGCATAACGTCCACCAAGATCATTTAAAACGCTCAGGAGCTCATCTCTTTGGGTTTTGATGGTGTTCACGCGCAAATCTAATGGCGCAGCCTTGAGCATCGCTTCTGCAAGCGGCAGGCACTCCTCTTTCGATACAGATGCTCCCAAAGCATTCCAAATCCACTCTGGCAAGTTCACACGAGTCAAAGGCGACAAATTTTGACGCTCAATCGTGCCAAAACGCTTTAACCAGTCAATTTCATTGGGATGGACCACAAAAGCTAAATCAGCAAGTGCGCTTTCTGCTCTGTTACCAGAGCCCAAACCACTCTCAACCATGGTGACGAATAGAGCCAATAAAGCTAAGCGACGAGCCAAAGGACCTGCACCACTCTCGGCAAACTGAGAAATCTCTGTCTTTCTTCTTAAAAAAGCAAATGAAGCCTCTGCAATCAAGGCCCTATCCCTATTACCTAAACGTGGATTTGAGCGGAAATATCTACTCACCACCATGTCAGCCGGATGGGCAAACTTCATTAACTCAGTAATGACAACGCCAAGATGCTCCACATGCTGAGGAAGTGCTTTTGCTCGTGCCGCAATGGCTTTTTGATCAGTAGACATTAATTATTTATCCGTAGAGGTGAGCAACTGAGTCTCAGGTGGACTCACTAAAACTCGATTGTCGCTAATAGAAAGGCGATTATCAATGAACCAGCGTACCGCGCGTGGATAAATGACATGTTCCTGCTTTAAAACACGTTTAGCCAAGGTGTCAGCGGTGTCGCCGGGCAAGACTGGTACGCTTGCCTGAATGACCATAGGCCCATGATCCAACGCCTCTGTGACAAAATGAACTGTGGCACCGTGCTCGGCCACACCAGCCTCAAGGGCCTGTTCATGGGTGTGCAAACCAGGGAATAAAGGTAGTAAGGAGGGGTGGATATTCAATAGACGCCCTTCATAGTGCCTAACAAAATCCCCAGTCAAAATACGCATGAAACCGGCCAAAACCACCAAATCCGGCTTATATGAGTCTATTAATTGGACTAATTGGGCATCAAAACTAGCTCGATCTTTGTATGCCCGATGATCTAAAACAGCGGTCTGAATGCCGTGGGACTTAGCAAAATCAAGCCCTCCAGCCTCAGGGCGGTTAGAAATAACAGCCGCAATCTTGGCCGGCCAGGCCTCATTTTGAGCTGCGTTAACGATGGCTTCCATGTTGGAGCCACGACCAGAAATAAGAATCACAATTGAAGTCATGCCCGCCAATATAATTCATACCTTAACGTGAAGGTAATTAGAGGCATCCCTCCCGCATCTGATTGGACCCCCTGCGCCCTAACCATCGGCAATTTTGATGGTGTGCATCGGGGGCATCAGGCCTTGCTTAAAAAACTAGTTGATAACGCCAAGCAACTAGGCGTCCAGTCCTGTGTAATGACTTTTGAGCCACACCCAATTGAATACTTCGCACCAGAAAAAGCACCCTCCAGAATTTTAGGTCTGAGAGACAAACTAGAAGCGCTGGCAGAAATTGGTATTGATAAAGTTTTAGTGATTCACTTTAACCAAACATTTGCCAACCTCACACCAGAAGATTTTGTAGAAAAAATTTTGGTGCAAGGCTTGCAAGTTAAATCTATATTAATTGGTGATGATTTCCATTACGGCGCCAAGAGAGCCGGCAACTTCTCAGACTTAACTTTGGCTGGCAAACAACACGGCTTTGCTGTTGAGCGTATGGATACGCTCATTAGCGAAAATCAAGAAAGAATTTCTAGCTCAGCAATTCGAGTTGCATTAGCTAACGGTCAAATGGAATTAAGCCAACAACTATTGGGCAGGCCATATATGCTGAGCGGTCACGTGCTGCATGGTCAAAAGTTAGGGCGAAATCTTGGTTTCCCAACCTTAAACTTAGCTGTTGCCAATAAATTACACAAAAGAAAACCAGCTGCACGTGGCATTTTTATCGCACAAGTGCACGGCTTAAGCGACAATCCATTACCTGCAGTCGCAAGCCTAGGGCAACGACCTACAGTTGATGACTCAGGAAGATATTTATTGGAAGTACATATCTTTAATTTTCAACAAAATGTTTATGGAAAACTAGTTCGCGTTGAGCTATTAAAAAAATTAAGAGACGAAGAAAAATACAACGATTTAGAAACACTTAAAACGGCCATCAATCAAGATGCCAATGCTGCAAAAAATTACTTTGAAATAACTCATCATGTCTGACAAAAAAAATTCATACCCAGTTAACCTGCTCGACACCAGCTTTCCAATGCGTGGCGACTTACCGAAACGCGAACCTCTTTGGGTAAAAGAATGGCAAGAAAAGAAAATCTACCAAAAGATTCGTGAGGCAAGAGCGGGTAAACAAAAATTTATTTTGCATGATGGCCCTCCCTACGCCAACGGCGACATTCACATTGGTCACGCCGTTAACAAAATTCTTAAAGACATGATTGTTAAGGCCAAAGGCTTTGCTGGATACGATGCGTTATATGTTCCAGGCTGGGATTGCCATGGCATGCCAATTGAAATTCAGATTGAAAAACAATTTGGCAAGCACTTACCAACCGCCGAAGTTCAAGCGAAAGCTCGCGCGTATGCGCAAGTGCAAGTTGAAAAACAGAAAAAAGATTTTGAACGACTAGGCGTTTTAGGTGACTGGCAAAACCCATACCTAACCATGGATTTTAAAAATGAAGCAGATGAGATTCGTGCTTTAGGAAAAATCTTTGAAAAAGGTTATGTCTACAGAGGTTTAAAACCAGTGAACTGGTGCTTTGATTGCGGTTCAGCTTTAGCCGAGGCCGAAGTTGAGTACCAAGACAAAGTTGATATCGCTGTAGATGTGGGCTTTAGTTTCCCAGAAGATCAACTTGAGTTAATTGCCAAAGCCTTTAACTTAAAAACATTGCCTAAAAAAGAAGGCATGGCTGTTATTTGGACAACCACTCCTTGGACACTGCCATCTAACCAAGCACTCAATGCACACCCAGAAATTGAATACGCTTTGGTTGATACTGCTAGAGGTCTACTAATACTTGCCAAAGATCGCATCGAAGCTTGTCTCAAAGAATATGCGCTGGAAGGTCAGGCAATTGCCACTTGCAAAGGTCAAGCTTTAGCTGGCCTTGAGTTTCACCACCCATTAAGCAAAGCTCACGAAGGCTTTGCTAGAAGATCTCCAATTTATTTGGCGGAATATGTCACGATTGATAGCGGCACTGGTTTAGTTCACTGCGCCCCTGCTTATGGCGAGGAAGACTTTAAATCATGCAAAGCAAATGGTTTAAAAGATCAAGAGATTCTGAACCCAGTGATGGGTGATGGTGTCTATGCATCTTGGTTGCCTTTATTTGCAGGTCTATCCATCTGGAAAGCCAATCCGCAAATTGTTGAGACATTAGAGCAAGCTGGCTCATTACTTCATTCTGCTAAGTTAAATCACTCTTACATGCATTGCTGGAGACATAAAACTCCTGTGGTTTATCGCGCCACCGCTCAATGGTTTGCGAGCATGGATAGAAAACCACACGCAGGCGGCACCTTAAGAGAAACAGCTTTAGCTGGTATCGAAGCTACTGAGTTCTTCCCTGCTTGGGGCAAGCAACGTTTGCACAACATGATTGCTAATCGTCCTGATTGGACTTTATCTAGACAGCGCCAATGGGGTGTCCCAATGGCATTTTTAGTCCACAAAGAAACTGGTGAGCCTCATCCTCGCACACCAGAACTATTGGAAATCATTGCAGCTCGCGTTGAAAAAGAAGGTATTGAAGCTTGGCAAGCCATCGAAGTAAAAGATTTGCTAGGTGATGATGCGGCCATGTATGAAAAGAATAAAGATACATTGGACGTTTGGTTTGACTCAGGAACAACTCACTGGCACGTTATTCGTGGCTCACATGCAGCAACACTAAACGACACATCTAGAGATAATCCGGATGGTCGCTGGGCAGATTTGTACCTAGAAGGATCAGACCAGCATCGCGGTTGGTTCCACTCATCACTACTCACTGGCGCAATGCTAGATGGCAAACCACCATATAAAGCTTTGCTAACTCATGGCTTCACTGTTGACGGACAAGGTCGCAAGATGAGTAAGTCTGTTGGCAACGTGATCGCGCCACAAGAAGTCGCCGACAAGATGGGGGCTGAAATTATTCGCTTATGGGTAGCCTCAACTGACTACTCAGGTGAAATGACCATTTCCGATGAAATCTTAAAACGTGTGGTTGAAAGCTATCGCCGCATCAGAAATACTTTGAGATTCTTGTTGGCCAATCTTTCTGATTTTGATATTGCCCAACACAAACTTGACGCCAACGATTGGTTAGAAATTGATCAATATGCTGTAGCACTAACGGATGCCGTGCAAAAAGATTTAATGGCTCACTACGAACGCTACGAGTTCCATCCTGCAGTGTCTAGATTGATGACTTTCTGCTCTGAAGATATGGGTGGCTTCTATTTGGACATTCTGAAAGATCGCCTCTACACCCTAAATGCTGATGCGCCTGCACGTCGCTCTGCACAAAACGCTTTATTCCACATTACTCAATCTTTCTTGAGATTGATGGCGCCATTCCTGTCATTCACAGCAGAAGAAGCATGGAAGATTTTTGCTCATAACACCAATAGCAAAGACACGATCTTCACCGAAGAGTTTCATGTATTGCCTTCTATCAAAGATGGTGCAGCACTCATCACTAAGTGGCAACGCATTCGCGAGATGCGCTCTGATATCACGAAAGCCATTGAGCATGAGCGTGAAGCCGGTCATGTGGGCTCATCATTGCAAGCTGAAATTCATATTCAAGCTTCAAGCTCAGATGCGGCACTCTTAAAATCTCTAGGAGAGGACTTAAAGTTCATCACGATTACGTCTAGTGCAACCGTGGAAGAAAAATCTGACATCAGTGAGATTGTGGTGTCAGTGAAATCCTCCGCCCATCAAAAATGTGGTCGCTGCTGGCATTACAGAGATGATGTGGGACATGATCCACAACATCCAGACTTATGCGGTCGCTGCACAACAAATTTATTCGGCTCAGGCGAAGAACGCCAAGTAGCCTAATTGGGAGAAAACTTTGGCACGATCAAGCAAGTCAAGCGGTAGCAACCAAGTCTTTTTGGCCTGGCTTGGTTTATCCATCCTGTTGTTGGTGATTGATCAACTGACCAAAATATTAGCTAAGAACAATTTGTTTGAGGGTGTTGCAAAACCTGTCACTAGCTTTCTTAACTGGACACTGGTCTACAACCCAGGCGCGGCATTTTCTTTTTTGGCACAAGCAGGCGGCTGGCAACGTTGGTTTTTTACTGGTCTAGGACTTGTCGCTGCTGCAGCCATGATTTGGTTAATCCGCAAAAACTCTCAACAAACATTATTTTCTTTAGCCTTAAGCCTGGTTTTAAGTGGTGCCATAGGTAATGTGATTGACCGTATTGCTTATGGTGCAGTTGTAGACTTTATAGATGTTTACTATGGCAATTGGCATTGGCCAGCATTTAATGTTGCCGATAGCGCCATCACATTAGGCGTGATTCTGTTAATCTTTGACGAAATCAAGCGCGTCAATAAATAAATAGGCCCATCAAAGTCATGAATTCACTACAAGGCAAAAAAATACTACTGGCAATGTCCGGTGGCATTGCTGCATTTAAAGTAGCTGAATTAGCGCGCTCACTGATACAAGAAGGCGCCTCTGTACAAGTTGTGATGAGCGATGCCGCCACACAATTTATGACGCCAGTCACCATGCAAGCGCTAACAGGACAACCAGTCTTTACAAGTCAATGGGACTCACGTATTCCAAATAACATGGCTCATATTGAGCTATCAAGAAAAGCTGATGTGATTGTGGTGGCGCCTGCAAGTGCAGATTTAATGGCAAAAATTACCCTAGGCCTTGCCGATGATTTAGTCAGCACCATTTGTTTGGCCAGAGAGTGCCCATTAGTGGTAGTGCCAGCGATGAACAAGCAAATGTGGGAAAACGCTGCAACACAAAGAAATGTGGCTCAACTACATAAAGACCAAATCACTGTTCTAGGTCCGACTAGTGGCTCTCAAGCTTGTGGCGAAAACGGCATGGGACGCATGCTAGAAGCCTCAGAAATTTTAGAAGGTGTGATCGCTTTTTTTCAAAAAAAAGTTCTTGCAGGTAAAAAAGTCGTCATTACTGCAGGACCCACTTACGAAG
The DNA here is from genome assembly GCA_030157655.1 of Polynucleobacter sp. Lineage (GTDB taxonomy): Bacteria > Pseudomonadota > Gammaproteobacteria > Burkholderiales > Burkholderiaceae > Polynucleobacter. The sequence goes on from JAOAUK010000016.1 coordinate 46,101, forward strand.
CAATTGATCCTGTCAGAGGCATCACCAACAAAAGCTCAGGCAAAATGGGTTTTGCGATTGCTAGAGCTGCCGTAGAAGCTGGCGCCCATGTTCAGCTCATCTCAGGTCCATGTCATTTGAATACCCCACTTGAGTTCACAGGAAATATTCAACGCACCAACGTCACAAGCGCCAAAGAAATGCATGCCGCAGTCATGAGTCGTCTTGATTGTGACATTTTCTTTGCTGTAGCAGCTGTAGCTGATTGGTCAGTAAAAAACGTTAAAGACGAAAAAATTAAAAAGGCTGATAACGCTTCTCCGTCATTAGAGTTCTCTACTAATCCAGACATTTTGGCTGACGTTGCAAAAACATCTACCACCCAGAACAAACCTTATTGCGTAGGGTTTGCCGCGGAAACTAACGACTTAGAAAAACACGGCCAAGAAAAACGTGTGCGCAAAAACATTCCAATGCTAGTAGCCAACATCGGCCCAGATACATTTGGCCTTGATGAGAACCAACTGCTAATTATTGAAGAATCTGGCTCAAAGAAAACATCTAAATTAAATAAACTCGCTTTATCTCGCGAACTAATTCAGCTCGTATCCACAAAAATCTAATATGAAAAAACTACAAGTTAAAGTTCTTGATGAACGCATGAAAAATAATTTGCCGCAGTATGCAACTGCAGGCAGTGCCGGCCTTGATTTAAGAGCATGTCTTGATGAAGCCATCACTATTGAACCAGGCCAAACTGTATTAGTGCCAACTGGCCTGGCTATTTATTTAGATGATCCTGGATATGCCGCCCTTATTTTGCCTAGATCAGGCTTAGGACATAAACACGGCATCGTATTAGGTAATCTAGTTGGCTTGATTGACTCAGACTACCAAGGCCAACTCATGGTGAGCACATGGAATCGTGGTCAAACAGCCTTTAAATTAGAGCCTATGGAGCGCCTGGCACAACTAGTGATTGTTCCAGTTGCTCAGGTTGAATGGGCTGAAGTAGAGGAATTTACCGCCAGCGAACGCGGTGCTGGCGGCTTTGGTAGTACCGGTAGGGCTTAAATCTCTTCTGTTTCTGCAGCGCCTGACGAGATCTTCTTCACAGCAGGTCTTACAGGCGCATCAAAATCTAATACCACCTTCTCATTAGCATCCATGTCAACAACGACATGGCCACCATGCGCTAACTTACCAAACAATAATTCATCTGCAAGCGCTTTTCTAACCAAGTCTTGAATCAAGCGTTGCATTGGTCTTGCGCCCATTAATGGATCAAAGCCATGCTTAGCCAAATAAGTTCTTAGATTTTCTGTAAAGCTTGCGTCAACCTTCTTCTCATGCAATTGCTCTTCCAGTTGCATCAAGAACTTATCAACCACTCGCAAAATAATGCTCTCATCAAGCGCCTTGAAGCCAACAATTGCATCTAAGCGGTTACGGAACTCTGGCGTGAAGGTACGCTTAATATCTCCCATCTCATCACCAGCTTGTCTAACTGTTGTAAATCCGATGGTTGATTTCTGCATTGTTTCTGCACCAGCATTCGTGGTCATGATGATGACCACATTCCTAAAGTCAGCTTTACGACCATTGTTATCAGTCAAAGTACCATGATCCATCACTTGCAACAAAATATTGAAGATGTCTGGATGAGCCTTTTCGATCTCGTCTAACAACAAGACGCAATGCGGTTTTTTATTAACGGCCTCTGTTAATAAACCACCTTGATCAAAGCCCACATAACCTGGAGGCGCACCAATTAAGCGACTAACCGCATGACGCTCCATGTACTCTGACATATCAAAACGAATCAGCTCAACACCCATGATGAAGGCCAATTGTTTTGCAACTTCAGTTTTACCAACACCTGTTGGCCCAGAGAATAGGAACGAGCCAATTGGCTTATCGTCTTTACCTAAACCAGCGCGAGACATCTTGATGGCCGAAGCAAGTACTTCAATTGCTGGGTCTTGACCAAATACAACGCTCTTAAGATCTCGATCTAAAGTTTGTAACTTGCTGCGATCATCCACTGATACTGATTGTGGCGGGATGCGCGCAATCTTGGCAACAATGTCTTCAATCTCTTGACGACCAATCGTTTTCTTTTGCTTTGATTTTGGCAAAATTCTTTGTGCAGCACCTGCCTCATCAATCACATCAATCGCCTTATCTGGCAAATGTCTGTCATTGATATACCTAGAAGATAACTCTGCTGCAGCCGTTAAAGCAGCTTGCGCATATTTCACGCCATGATGCTCTTCAAATTTAGACTTCAAACCTCGCAAAATCTGAACTGTTTGATCAACAGATGGCTCTAAAACATCGACCTTTTGAAAACGTCTTGATAGCGCAGCATCCTTCTCAAAGATGCCACGGTATTCATTAAAGGTTGTTGCGCCAATGCACTTCATTTGGCCGCTTGAAAGTGCTGGCTTTAGCAAATTACTTGCGTCTAAAGTTCCGCCAGATGCAGCACCAGCACCAATCAACGTATGAATTTCATCAATGAACAAAATGGCATCAGGATTATCTTTAAGATTCTTAAGAACACCCTTTAGACGTTGTTCAAAATCACCACGGTATTTTGTACCCGCCAACAAAGCACCCATATCCAATGAATAGACAGTTGCCTTAGCTAAAACATCAGGCACATCTTCCTGAGTGATTCTCCAGGCAAGACCTTCGGCAATAGCAGTTTTACCAACACCTGCCTCACCAACTAATAAAGGATTATTTTTGCGACGGCGGCACAAAACCTGAATAACTCGCTCTACCTCGCCCTCGCGACCAATTAATGGATCAATACGACCCTGCTTAGCCAGCACATTGAGGTTTTGCGTATATTGCTCTAACGGGCTATCTTTAGAGTTACCACCTGACTCTTCACTCTCAGAACTAGACTCATTAGTTTTTGGTGATTCGACTTGGTCTTTTCTAATGCCATGACTGATGTAGTTAACAATATCCAAGCGCGTCACGCCTTGCTGCTGCAAGTAATACACGGCATGTGAATCTTTTTCACCAAAAATGGCTACCAATACATTGGCGCCATTGACTTCTTTCTTGCCATTAGAGGTTGATTGAACGTGCATGATGGCACGCTGAATCACTCGCTGAAAACCTAAAGTAGGCTGGGTATCAACCTCTTCAGAACCAGGAACTATCGGCGTATTGTCATTAATGAAATTTTTGAGGTTGCCCTTTAAGTCATCAATGTTCACCGCACAAGCTTTCAATACATCGGTAGCCGTGGCGTTATCTAATAAGGCGCACAGTAAGTGCTCGACAGTGATGAACTCATGTCGCGACGCTCTTGCGTCTACAAATGCCATATGCAAGGTTACTTCTAGTTCTTGAGCAATCATGCTTCCTCCATAGTGCACTGCAAGGGATGCCCCGCTTCGCGGGACCGATCTACTACTTGTTGAACTTTTGTTGAAGCGACGTCTTTAGTATATACACCACAAACGCCCTTACCTTCAAGATGGACTTGCAACATAATTCTTGTGGCACTCTCCTGATCCTGATGGAAATACTCTTGAATAATCATGACCACAAACTCCATTGGAGTGTAATCATCATTGAGCAAAACAACTCGATACATCTTAGGCGGCTGTACTCGCTCTGATTGGCGATCCATGACAGCAGCATGATCCTCCTGAAATGACGGAGTTTCTATGATGTTAGGAGTTTTAGGTTTATTGCTCATGCTTCCTATTCTAAACATAAGTTTCAAATTCAGTTGAAGACCTCGTGCACCTTTTATGAGCGTTTATTTATGGGGCTGCAAATATATCTTTATCCACCCTATAAATAGGTCCAAACATTCTAGGATCGGCGCTCACACTCTGATAAAGTTCTAGTTGGTAAATAATTAAATTAATAAATAACAAAGGGAAATCATGCGCAAAATTATTACTTCAATTGCATTGGCTTTATTTGCTACCGCTAGCTTTGCTCAAGCACCGGCAGCGCCAGTAGCTCCAGTTGCACCTGCAGCGCCAGTGGCAGAACAAGCAGTTGAAAAACCAGCTCCTAAGAAAGCTAAAAAGACTAAAAAGAAAAAAGCTGGCAAGAAAAGCAAAGCTAAAAAAGCTAAAGCAGCCGAATAATCTAACTAACTAGTACGTTGAAATTTATTAATCGTGTCATTGTTGCCCTTACCCTCTGCCTAGGATGGCAAGGGGTAAGTCAGGCACAAAAACTACCCTCGGTTCAGCTTCAAGCAGGCCTATATAAAATTACAGCAGAAGTAGCTGCTACCGAACAAGCTAGACAGCTTGGATTAATGCATCGAACTTATTTGCCATCGGACGATGGCATGCTCTTTGTATTTGAAAGCAAAGGGACTCATTGCTTTTGGATGAGAAACACCAAAATACCTCTAGCCATCGCATTTCTAGCTGATGACGGGAAAATCGTTAACGTCATTGAGATGAAGGCAATGACTGAAGATAATCATTGTCCAAGCCAACCTGTTCGCTTCGCCTTAGAAATGAACCAGGGCTGGTTTGCTAAGAAAGGCTTATCAACTGGGCATGCCATTAACGGCCTACCCAGCGGATTTATTAAATAATTAGCCGAAGTGGCAAACGTAATGAACAGCCTGTTCAGCGCGGATCACAAAGTACCCACCAGCCTCAACTGTCCATGATTGGCCTGCCGTAAAAGATTGTTCTGGCGTACCGTTAATGCTCACATAAGCTGTGCCATCAACCACTTCCATCACCTCTTTAGTTGTTAAATCAAAACGTAATGTGCTTGGCAAAATCACGCCCACAGACTTACGCTCACCGCTTGGTAATGTCACAGTATGTGACACACACTTGCCATCAAAGAAAACGTTAGCTTTTTTATTAACTGATACTTGATCAAATTGCATTTTTTATCCTATTACTCAAATGATTAAGAACCACGCTTACGACGAGCATTGGCTGCAATGCGCATACGTAAGGCATTCAATTTAATAAATCCGCCGGCATCAGCTTGGTTATATGCGCCACCATCATCATCAAACGTTGCAATAGTTTGGTCGAATAATGTGTTCTTAGAGTCGCGCGCCACAACCGTCACAGCACCTTTGTATAACTTCACGCGCACAAAACCACTAACATTTTGCTGAGTATGGTCGATCAAAGTTTGGATTGCCACACGCTCTGGCGCCCACCAGTAACCGTTATAAATCATGCTAGCGTAACGAGGCATCAAATCATCTTTTAGATGAGCCACTTCACGATCTAACGTAATACTTTCAATTCCTCTGTGCGCCTTTAGCAAGATAGTTCCGCCTGGGGTTTCGTAACAACCACGGCTCTTCATACCTACGTAACGGTTTTCCACCAAATCTAAACGGCCTACGCCATGCTTACCACCAATTTTATTAAGCTCGGCAAGCATTTCATGAGGCTTATAACGAGTACCGTTAATTGCTACAGCATCACCTCGTTCGAATTCAATATCCAAATACTCTGGAGCATCTGGGGCTTGCTCTGCTGAAACAGTCCAACGCCACATAGATTCTTCAGCTTCAGCTTTAGGATCTTCTAAATGACGACCCTCATAACTAATGTGTAATAAGTTGGCGTCCATTGAATATGGTGCGCCACCTTGCTTATGCTTCATCTCAACAGGAATACCATGCTGCTCAGCATAAGCCAATAATTTTTCACGAGACAACAAGTCCCACTCACGCCATGGAGCAATCACCTTGATAGATGGCTCTAGTGAGTAGTATCCAAGCTCAAAACGAACCTGGTCATTACCTTTACCTGTGGCGCCATGAGACACTGAATCGGCGCCTGTTTGATGCGCAATCTCAATTTGACGCTTAGCAATCAATGGGCGAGCAATTGATGTGCCCAATAAATATTCACCTTCATAGATTGTGTTTGCACGGAACATTGGAAACACAAAATCTCTAACAAACTCTTCGCGCAAGTCATCAATGAAAATGTTTTCTGGCTTGATACCAAACTTCAATGCCTTAGCACGTGCTGGCTCTAACTCTTCACCCTGACCTAAATCAGCAGTAAATGTGACAATCTCACATTGATAGGTGTCTTGTAACCATTTCAAAATCACACTGGTATCTAAACCACCTGAGTAAGCTAAAACAACTTTTTTAATATCTGACATATCAATTAATTTACTTAAGTTTCAATAAAAAATTAGAGCTTGCCGCAAAGCAAAAACTCCATCAAAGCTTTTTGTACATGAAGGCGATTCTCAGCCTCATCCCACACCACACTTTGCGGCCCATCAATCACAGAAGCGGCAACCTCTTCACCTCTATGAGCAGGCAAGCAATGCATGAACAACGCATCCTTGTTAGCAACAGCCATTAACTCATCCGTCACCATCCAACTCTTAAACGCTTTTAAGCGTGCTTGGTTCTCATCTTCATAACCCATGCTAGTCCAAACATCAGTGGTCACAAGATCCGCACCACGACAAGCATCCAAAGGGTTACTAAAGACTGTTAAATGATTTTTAGATCCCGCACTCAACATAGACTGATCTAACTGGTAACCAGTCGGCGCAGAAAAGTTCACTTTGAAATCTAAAATTTCAGCAGCCTGTATCCAGGTATATGCCATGTTGTTTGCATCACCCACCCAAGCAATCGTCTTACCCTTAATACTTGAACGATGCTCAACATAGGTAAAGATATCTGCCAAAACTTGGCAGGGATGGTACTCATTTGTTAATCCATTGATGACAGGAACACGAGAATTCGCTGCAAAACGATCTATGATGTCTTGGCCAAATGTGCGAATCATGATGATGTCAGTCATGCGAGAAATAACTTGTGCTGCATCTTCAACAGGTTCGCCACGACCCAATTGTGTATCTTTGGTATTTAAAAATACAGCATGTCCACCCAATTGATGAATGCCTGCTTCGAATGACAACCTTGTGCGCGTTGAATTTTTTTCAAAAATCATCGCCAACGTTCTGTCATGTAATGGATGCCAAGTTTCATAGCGCTTGAACTTAGCTTTTAAGAATGCTGAGCGCTCTAATAAATAAGCGTACTCATCCGCACTGAAATCAGCGAATTGTAGGTAATGCCTAACAGGAATATTCGACGCCATAGCTTTTTAAGTGCCTGATTAATTCAAATATTTACTAATTATTATGCGAGGCTGATAAAATCTAGGGGTTATCCCGAATTATCACCCTATTTATACTGCAAAGACATCGTGACGGCCAAACAATTCTTCATCCAAGGTCTCACCCACGATGGCAAGCCATTCAGGCCAAGCGACTGGGCCGAAAGACTTTGTGGCGTTATGGCTCAATTTCGACCAGAAGACGATGCTAGCGACCCTCGCTTTACCTACTCACCGTACGTTAAACCGGTCAATATTGGCGGTCTTAAGTGCGTTGTTGTAGATGAACGACTTCGTGACATAGAGCCTAAAGCCATGGATTTCGTCAAAAACTTCGCAAAAGACAACAATTTGCCAATCGTTGAAGCCTGCGAAATCCCAATAAAATCAAACAACTAGAAACAAAAAACCCGCTCCGGATGA
>JAOAUK010000016.1:53639-77389 GCA_030157655.1 Polynucleobacter sp.
TGTACGCGCAGCAGTGTTTTTATGCACTACTTTTTTGTCTGCAATCTTGTCGATTGTCGCTTGAGCAGCTTGGAAAACCTTAGCTGCACTAGCTTTATCGCCAGCGTCTACGGCCTTGCGCACAGACTTGATAGCTGTACGTAGACGTGAACGCAAGCTTGCGTTATGTTCATTTTGTGCAACGGCCTGGCGGGCGCGTTTGCGAGCTTGGGCTGTATTTGCCATGTTTGTAACCTTTAGGGGTATTGCCAAAAGAAAAAGATTATAACTTATCCTGAGCAAGCCTACCACCCCCGCCAAAAATCTGTAAAACTACGTCTGTGAATTTATTATCTGCCGCCGCTAAAGTTAGTAGTTTGACCATGCTATCCCGCATTACGGGATTGTTACGTGAAACCCTCATTGCCCGTACCTACGGGGCTTCCGAGTGGACGGATGCCTTTAATGTGGCCTTCAGGATCCCCAATTTACTCAGAAGACTGTTTGCAGAAGGGGCCTTTTCTCAGGCATTTGTGCCAGTTTTGGGCGAAACCAATGCCAAAGAAGGTAAAGAAGGTACAGCGCTCATGGTAAGTGCCATTGCCACCCTCTTATTTTGGGCATTAATTGCTACAGTAATTCTGGGTGTGGCTGGAGCCCCATGGATCATTTTCGTGGTTGCCTCAGGACTGAAAGAAAACGGTGCCCACGAAGCAAGTTTGGTGCTCACTAGGATCATGTTTCCTTATATTGGGCTGATATCAATGGTCTCGCTATCAGCTGGCATCTTAAATACCTATAAAAAATTTGCAGTTCCCGCTTTTACGCCAGTTCTTTTAAATCTTTCGATGATTTTTTCATCATGGTTACTTTCCCCGTACTTTGAAACACCTATCTATGCTTTAGGCGTTGGCGTCATCTTAGGCGGCATCACACAACTATGTTTACAAATTCCAGCTCTTAAAAAAATTGGCATGTTGCCTAAAGTTGGCTTAAGCATTCAAACGATAAAGAATGCTTGGCACCACCCAGGGGCTAGAAAAGTTTTGCAATTAATGTTGCCTGCCTTATTTGCTGTCTCTGTTGCACAACTATCACTCATCATCAATACCAATATTGCATCTCATTTGACAGCTGGCAGTGTTTCTTGGCTGTCATACGCTGACAGGCTCATGGAGTTTCCAACAGCTTTATTAGGGGTTGCCCTTGGCACAGTTCTGCTTCCAAGTCTTAGCAAAGCAAATGCATTAGCAGACAAAGAACAAATCGCTAAGTTGATGGACTGGGGTCTCAAGCTTACTTTTATCTTGGCAGCACCTGCCGCCTTAGCTTTATTGATGTTTGGTCAACCGCTTGCTGCCGTTCTTTATCACTATGGTCAGTTCAATGCGATTGATGTGAATATGACGCAGCATGCACTGGCTGCATATGGCGTTGGCCTGATTGGCCTTATCTTAGTGAAGATTTTGGCACCCGCCTACTACTCAAGACAAGATATCAAAACCCCCGTAAAAATTGCCATTCGGGTTTTGGTGATTACCCAACTAGCTAATATTATTTTGGTTCCATGGCTCAATCACGCAGGCCTTGCCTTATCTATTGGATTAGGTGCGTGTATTAATGCCTACCTCTTATGGCGAGGTCTAGCCAAATTAGACGTTCTGCAAAAAAATGCTGGCTGGTTAAAGTTTTTTGCGAAACTGAGTGTGGGACTCATTGCTATAGGTACTGTTTTTTATTTTGGCGCACGTCAACATGACTGGCTAGAATTAAGAAATACACCAATGATTAGAATTGGCTTACTCACTCTGTGGCTATCATTAGCTGGCTTTGTATATTTAGCTATCCTGTGGCTAACCGGGTTCAGAACAAAAGATTTTTTACATCAAGCGAAATAAACTAACCAAGATTTATGCCAACACAACAATTAGATTACTTCGCATCACTAGTATCAGAAGACGAACATTTTCCTCTGACCGAAGCAGCCATTGCAGTTGCGCAACACTCCTACCCAGACTTAATCGTTCAGCATGTTTTTGATGAGCTAGACCTGCTCGGAGACAAAGTAAAACATCGCGTCACTAATGAGATGGCGGGGATACAAAAGCTCCAAATATTAAAAAACTTTTTTTACAAAGAATTAGGTTTCGGGCCAAATCGCAATGACTATTACGACCCGAACAACTCTTACTTGCACAGCGTGATTGAAACAAGAAGAGGCATTCCAATTTCATTGGCCTTGATATTCATGGAACTAGGTCAACAAATTGGATTGAATATCAAAGGCGTTTCATTCCCCAATCACTTCATGATGCGTTTATCACTCCCTCAGGGCGAAGTGATCATGGACCCATTAACAGGCACCTCTTTATCCAAACAAGAATTACAAGAAATGTTGGATCCTTATTTGGATGCACAAGGATATCGTGGCGAGTACCAATTACCACTTAGCGCTTTTTTAAGAAGCTCAAGCTCAAGAGAAATTCTCTCCAGATTCTTAAGAAACCTAAAAGCAATCTATACACAGCAAGAACGCTGGGAAAGATTGTTAGGCGTTCAACAACGTCTAGTGATCTTGCTACCAGATGCCATCGAAGAGATTAGGGATAGAGGCTTAGCCCTTGCCCAACTCGACTACATACGGCCAGCGATCGAAGACATGCAAAAGTATATTGATTCATCAACAGATGCCAGTGACTTAGACGAGATCAAAGCGCAAATCGCACAACTCGAACAGCAACATCGCCTTCACTAAAAGTATTTCTTATGAGACCGGTGATTGCCGCCCTTCCTGATACTCTCATTAGCCAAATTGCGGCCGGTGAAGTTGTTGAGCGCCCAGCATCAGTTGTTAAAGAGGTTTTGGAAAACGCTATTGATGCAGGTGCGCAAGCAATCACTATTCGACTTGAAGAAGGTGGTTGCCAAAGAATCTCAATCCAAGATGATGGCGTTGGGATTGCACACCAAGAATTACATTTAGCTGTTTTAAGGCATGCCACTAGCAAAATTAAGTCACTCAGCGACCTCGAATCAGTAGCTTCATTAGGCTTTCGCGGTGAGGCGCTAGCTTCAATTGCATCAGTATCGAGACTTTCTGTCACCACACGCACACCCGAAGACGAACACGCTTGGCAAATACAAGTCAATGGCGGGCAAACAGTTGGCGATGTTAGCCCATCGTCAGGCAGCGTTGGCACCACCATTGATGTTCAAGACTTGTACTTCAATACACCGGCCAGAAGAAAATTCTTAAAAAGTGCGAGCACCGAATTAGGACATTGCTTGGATGTAGTGAGACGCATTGCCTTATCACGACCAGATATTGGTTTTGCTATCTGGCATAACGGCAAAGTAATTGAGCGCTGGGCATCAGGCAATATTGAACAAAGAGTAGATGCCATCTTAGGACAAGAATTCCACGAATCTAGAATTCCATTAGAAAGTACATCGGGCGTTTTATCTTTGCGAGGCTTTATCAGCAAACCCACTGCGAGCAGAGCTAGAGCAGATCAACAATACAGTTTTGTTAATGGTCGATTTATTCGAGATAAAGTTATTCAGCATGCTATTCGCAGCGCATACCAAGATGTGCTGCATGGCGATCGACAACCCATGGTTGTGTTATCCCTAGAAATTGATCCGCAACTCGTAGATGTCAACGTTCATCCTGCCAAAACAGAGGTGCGCTTTAGAGAAGGTGGCGCTGTTCACCAGTTTGTTTACAAAGCCATACAAAAAGCACTAAGCACAGGTGGCGGCGAACGTATTCATGAAAGCACTGAGTTTGCACAAGCCCATACGTTTAACAATATAAGCACCCCACCATCATGGGTTGGCCAAGCAGGCAATCAATTCCTGCCTTTGAATCAAGATAGCAAGCATGATATTGATCGACTGTTTACTCAGATCAATTCCAACACACCAGTAGATACCTCTACCCAAGACACTGACTTGCCTTTAGGGCACGCCTTAGCTCAAATCCATGGCATATACATCCTGGCTCAAAATAAACATGGCCTTGTATTAATTGATATGCATGCAGCTCATGAACGTGTCTTGTATGAAAAACTAAAAGAAGATTTATCCACGGGCATCAAAGTTCAACAACTACTAGTACCCGTTGTGATGCATGCCACAGAACTTGAAATAGGCAAAGCTGAAGAGCATCGCCATACGCTTGCTCAACTAGGATTTGATCTAGCAACACTATCACCAACCCAATTAGCCATCAGAACAATTCCGACCCTACTGCAAAAGTCTGACCCAGTGATGTTATTGAGAAATCTACTCAACGATTTAGATCTCACAGGGTCTAAGGCTGTTCTAGATGCCGCTCAACATGAGCGTCTAGCAACACAAGCCTGTCACGCAGCAGTCAGAGCTCATAGATTACTAACGCTTACCGAAATGGATGCCTTGTTACGCCAAATGGAGCAAACCCAAAGAGCAGATCAATGCAACCACGGCAGACCAACTTGGGTACAACTATCAATCCAAGATTTGGATAAGTTATTTTTGCGCGGTCGATAACTACGCATGCCTGCAAAAACCGTTATCTCTATTGTTGGGCCCACAGCAAGCGGCAAAAGTGCAATGGCCATGCGAGTCGCTAGGCAGGCCAAGAAACTCGGTAGAACCATTGAGATCATTAGTATGGATTCAGCCTTGGTATACAAGGGTATGGATATTGGTACTGCAAAACCTAGCGTCAGTGAAATGGCAGAAGTGGTTCATCATGGCATCAACATCGCTGAACCAGAAGAACCTTATTCAGCAGCAAAGTTTGCTAAAGATGCCAGACAATGGGTCAAAGAAATTCAAGAAAGAAACAATATTCCCTTGATTGTTGGCGGTACCATGCTTTATTGGCGCGCCTTAGCGCATGGCCTGTCTAATATGCCAGCGGCATCACCTGAAATTAGATTGCAAATTGAAGAACAAGCAAAAGTGCTTGGGTGGCCAGCCATTCACGATGAGTTAGCCAAAGTAGACCCAACCACTGCAGCACGTTTAGAGAAAAATGATGCTCAACGAGTTCAAAGAGCATTAGAAATCTATTTGCAAAGTGGTAAACCGATGTCTGAGTGGCTCAAAGATCAACCCAAGGAATCCGGCAGAGGTAATGGTGACATACCACTAGATTTACGCTTGCTTTCTATTGAGCCCTCTGACAGATCTGTATTGCACGATCGCATTGCGCAACGCTTTGACATCATGATTGAGCAAGGTTTCCTAAAAGAAATGGAAATCTTGCACAAGAACCCAAAGCTTCATCTCAATCTGCCATCAATGAGAGCGGTAGGTTATCGGCAAGGCTGGGATTACTTGGATGGAAAAATCAATTTAGAAGAATTCAAAGCCCAAGCTATCGCTGCAACACGGCAATTAGCAAAGCGACAGTTAACTTGGCTGCGTGGTATTTCTGATAGAGAAGTGTTTGACCCACTGCATGAGTCAGATATGTATCGATGTGAGCAAGTATGTCTTGCTCACTATCAACTTATTTAATTAACTTAAATAACGATTGTTTGGTGTGCGCCAGCAGGTCTAGCAACAATCTCACCTAACTGATAAACAGTCTCACCTGTTGATTCCAACTGAGCTTTTGCACTCGCTGCCTCAGTTGCATTAACAATCACCACCATACCAATGCCACAGTTAAATACGCGGTGCATTTCTGCGTCTTCAACACCACCCTCTTTTTGTAGCCACTGGAATAATTTTGGTAATTGCCATGCATCACGATGCAACACTGCTTGAGTATTTTCTGGCAAAACACGAGGCACGTTTTCTACCAAGCCACCGCCAGTAATGTGAGCCATACCCTTAACTGTCATCTTAGCCATCAATGCCAACATTGACTTCACGTAAATACGCGTAGGAGCCATCACCACATCGCTCATGCTTTGGCCATGGAAATCGTCAGTTGATTTAGCGCCCGCACGATCAATGATTTTACGAATCAATGAGTAACCATTTGAATGAGCCCCGCTTGAAGCCAGACCCAAAATAACATCACCCGGGGCAATGGTTGAACCATCAATCATGGTCGATTTTTCAACGGCGCCCACTGCAAAACCAGCAAGGTCGTACTCTCCTTCTGGGTACATACCTGGCATCTCAGCTGTTTCACCACCAATCAGTGCGCAACCAGCTAATTCACAACCTTTGGCAATGCCGCCCACTACCGTGGCGGCTGTATCAACAGATAATTTACCGCAGGCAAAATAATCCAAGAAAAATAATGGCTCAGCACCTTGAACCAAAATGTCATTCACACTCATGGCAACCAAGTCTTGGCCCACTGTGTCATGGCGACTCCAATCAAAAGCCAATTTAAGCTTTGTACCAACGCCATCCGTGCCAGAAACCAATACAGGCTCCTTGTAACGCTTAGGCACCTCAAATAAAGCTCCAAAACCGCCAATACCGGCCAACACGCCCTCGCGCATGGTCTTTTTGGCCATCGGCTTAATGCGCTCAACTAAGGCGTCACCAGCCTCCATATCGACACCCGCATCGCGGTATGAAAGGCCTTGAGATTTAGAAGAATTTTGATCAGACATAGCTATAAATGTATTTGAATCAGTAGAATCCTAGAATTCTAGTGGATACGCTAAACCTATGGCCTCTTTATTAACAACTTTCTTGGCAGCTTTTATCCTGGCTTATGTCCTAAGGCCAGTATTTACGCACCTCCTAGCCCTAAGAGCCGGCAAAACGCTATCTGCAGCACTGACAGTTTTAATTGGCTTTTTGGGTGTTTTGGGGTTAATTCTTTTATTTATAAGCGTTTTACACAAAGAACTGCCTGCTTTACGTCAGCAATTACCGGTTTGGCTAGATTTAGCTCAAAAAGTTGCGCAACCATGGTTAGATAACTTAGCCATTAACTTTGATCTTAAAAAGATTCAAGACATTATTCAAAGTCGCATTAGCGAGCAACTCTCAAATAATGCAGATGTATTAGTTAGTTCTAGCCTATCAACCATCTTAAGTTCTAGCCAGAGTATTTTGGGTGGCCTATTTGGTTTAGTGCTGATTGTTTTTATAGTTTTTTATTTGGTTAATCAATGGGATGCTTTCTTTAATAAATTAAGCCCCCTCATTCCACCTCGTTGGTTGCCTCTAGTTAAACAAATTCTTTTTGAAATTGATCAATTGCTATCTCAGTACCTAAGAGGTCAGCTATTGGTGATTACCGTACTCTCCATTTATTACTCTGCGGGACTGTACTTGCTAGGCGTCACTGGCGCCCTTGCCTTAGGTTTATTCACGGGCATTGCTATTTTCATTCCCTACATTGGGTATGGCGTGGGCTTGATACTTGCTCTACTTTCAGCATTACTCCAGGCAGAAACAGGGGTGAGCATCTTGGCAGTATTAGCTCTTTACTTAATTGGCCAAGCCCTAGAGAGTTTTATTTTGACTCCAAAGTTGGTGGGAGAGAAAATTGGCTTACATCCAGTATTAGTTGTATTTGCTTTAATTTTATTTGGCAGTTGGTTTGGATTTTTTGGCATTTTGTTAGCATTACCTATGAGCGCCATTATTCTGGTGTTCTGCAAACACGCGATGCAAGCCTATCAAAACAGTGCTTGGTATAAGAAATAAACTCAATCGTGACCAATCTACCATCACTACCCCGTCAAATAGCTTTAGATCTAGGCCATACACCAAAGCCCAGTCTGAGTAATTTTATTTCTACGGGCAATGAAAATCTCAGTAGCATCCTTAAAAGTCTAGAAGAGTCATGGCAACAAACAGAAAACTCTACTGACCCACTGCGCGTAGATATGAGAATGATTCATGCTTGGGGGATTAGTGGCTCAGGTAGAACACACATACTGCAAGCGATGTATTTAAAGGGCGTTGAGTTAGGTATTGAGGCATTCATACTCAATCAAGACAGTAGCGCTGATGATTGGCGCATGGCTGGCAAAACAATTGAGGAGAATCCTAAGTCTCCAGCAATTCTTTGTGTTGATGATATTGATCATTTAGATGAGTTCTCGCAAGGTGCTTTATTTAGATTACATAACCTCATCAAAGAATCTTCCAAGCAATCGCTAGTAACAACAAGCCTATTACCCCCCGCCAACTTACAGTTAAGAGAAGATCTTAGAACTCGACTGGCATGGGGCCTGGTCTTTCAAATGCACGCGCTATCAGATGCCGAAAAGCTTCAAGCTCTTCAACAAGCAGCCTTGGCTAGAGGACTAAACCTATCAAATGAGGTAGCTCCTTGGCTACTAAGGCACTTTCATAGAGACATGCCAAGCCTAATGTCTTTGCTAGAAGCGCTCGATGCTTACTCATTAGAAACCAAGAGAGCCATTACTCTTCCATTAGTAAAAGAAATGCTAGCTCAAAAAAATTGAGCATAATGACACGCAATGACACAACTTGCCTTATTCGATTTAGATCACACCCTCCTTCCGATTGACAGCGATCATGAGTGGGGACGCTTTTTAGTCAAAATTGGCGTCGTAGATGCCAACTATTACGCGGCTGAAAATGAACGCTTCTATGCCGACTACAAAGCTGGCCGCTTAGATATATATGCTTTTTTAGCCTTTGCCCTAAAACCACTATCCGAACACTCTCGTAGTCAACTTAACGAATGGCATGAGCAATTTATGCTCGAAGTGATTAAGCCCAACCTTCGTCAAAGTGCTTTTGATTTAGTCAAAAAACATCAAGACCAAGGTGATCTCTGCTGCGTTGTAACAGCCACCAATAGTTTTGTGACTAGACCGATTGTTCAAGCATTTGGCATCAAACATCTTATTGCAACCGAACCAGAAGTTTTAGGTGACCCCGCCACTGGTAATTTCTCTGGGAAGGTGGCTGGCACCCCTAACTTTAGAGAAGGCAAAGTAACTCGGCTTGAAAGCTGGCTATCTTCAGAAAAACTGTCTTGGTCATCATTAGAAAAAAGTTATTTCTACTCAGACTCCATCAATGATTTACCCTTGATGGAAAAAGTAACCCAACCAATACCTACCAACCCAGATCAAAATCTGCGCTCAAAAGCCCAAGAAAATAATTGGCCAATTTTGGAGTTATTCGCATGATTCGTCGCTTTATAGACAGAATCCTCAGCAAATCTCCTAAGCAAAAAGGTTTGAAGCACGGGCACACACTCAGTCCGAAAAAGATCATCAAGCGCTCTCACCACATCAATCCTGATTTACTGTCAAAAAATGCCGTCAAAGTAACTCATGTTTTGCAAGAAGCTGGGTATGAAGCATATATTGTGGGTGGCGCGGTCAGAGACCTACTTCTAGGAATTGCACCAAAAGACTTTGATGTGGCAACAAATGCCACACCAGAGCAAGTTCAAAAACTCTTTCGCCGCTCAAGATTAATTGGTCGACGCTTTCAAATCGTTCACGTGACTTTTTATGGCAAAGAACGGCCTGAAATTATTGAGGTATCTACATTCAGAGCGCACGTTCAGGCAGACGATGCTCATGTAGCAGCTAACGGTCGCATCCTGCGCGATAACGTTTGGGGCAGCCAAGCAGAGGATGCCACTCGCCGAGACTTTTCTATTAACGCCATGTACTACGATCCACAAACTGAGACAGTTCTAGACTACCACTCAGGCATGCAAGATATTCAGGCGAAGATTATTCGAATGATCGGTGAACCAAGTCAACGCTATAGAGAAGATCCAGTGAGGATGTTAAGAGCGATTCGCTTCGCAGCAAAAACTGGTTTCTTGATTGAAGAAAACACTCTCAAACCGATTGAGGGCTTAGGTGATTTGATTCAAGATGTGCCTAGCTCAAGGCTATTTGATGAGATTTTAAAATTATTGATGTCCGGTCACGCATGGGCTTCAATCGAGGGTTTACAAAAAGTCGGCTTACATCACAAAATTCTTCCGCTGATTGAAGCAATATTGTCTGATGAAGACCGCATATTATTTGTCAAAAAATCCCTCCAAAATACTGATGCTCGAATCAAAGCAGGCAAGCCAGTATCAGGTGGTTTTTTGTTTGCAACATTGCTTTGGCATGACGTTCAAGAAGCTTGGTCTAATTTTGAGAACAATGGCATGCCAAGCATTCCAGCACTGTATGCAGCGATTGATGAAATATTCAATCAACAAAAAGCGTTCTTAGGTATGCAACGCCGTCACGAAGCAGACATGCGTGAAATTTGGGCGATGCAACCCCGCCTAGAAAAGAGAGTTGGGCGCTATCCCTACCGCCTTATTGAAAGTCCAAAATTCAAAGCTGGATACGACTTTCTCTTATTGCGCTGCGAAACAGGCCAAACTGATGCGGAAATTGGGCAATGGTGGACTGATTTTTGGCAAGGCGACGACCATCTCAGAGCCGACCTCATGCTAGTAGCTAAATCTCAAAGTCAGGAATCCAGCAACAATCCTGCCAAGAAGCGCCGCAGAAGAAATCGCTCACGCGTGGCAAAATCTAGCCCTACCGAGCAAAATAATTAAAAAAAAGATAAAGTACAGTTATATTGAAAAGGGAGTTTCATGGCACTGGCCTTCATTGGTCTTGGTGGCAATATTGGTGATACGAAACAACTCATCAAAGATGCCATAGTTTGCTTAGCTCAAAATCCTGAGCTAAGGGTACTCACACGCAGCTGCATGTACCAAAGCGCCCCAGTGGATGCAGAGGGCCCTGACTTCATCAACGCCGTAATCTCACTTGAGACTCAGTTACCCCCAGAAGATTTATTAGCCATTTGTCAAAAAGTAGAGAACACTTTTGGCCGTGAAAGACCCTATATCAACGCACCCAGAACGCTAGATCTTGATGTATTAGCTTACGATAGTGTTTCTATTCAGAATGATCGATTAACCATTCCTCATCCACGCATGATTGAGCGATCTTTCGTATTATTTCCGCTGTTAGAAATCGCTCCAGATATTGACCTACCAGGATTTGGTAAATTAACGAAATACATACCTAATGTTGAACACCAACGCATTGAAAAGGTCAAAGGGTGCAACTGCCCTAGTCAACATATTTAAAGGCAGCAAAAAATTATGAGTTACTTACAAGAAGCCGTTGCTAATCGCACGCCAATCACCATTTCTAAACTTCAAGCAATGCGCGAAGATGGCGAAAAGATTGCTGTTCTAACTGCCTATGATGCGAGTTTCGCTAGCCTGATGGACCAATCTGGCATTGATATTATTTTGGTGGGCGACTCACTAGGCAACATTATTCAGGGCCAAACAAGCACCATCCCAGTGACCATTGAACAAATGGTATATCACGTTAGTTGTGTAGCCAAAGGCAATCAATCAGCCTTTCTAATTGCCGATATGCCATTTGGCACGTACTCAACACCCGAACAAGCCATGCAAAATGCTGCTGCACTAATGAGAGCTGGCGCTCATATGGTCAAGCTTGAGGGCGGCTCATGGCTAACAGAAACTGTGCGATTCTTAGTTGAAAGAAGTGTGCCCGTTTGTGCTCACTTAGGTCTATTACCTCAATCAGTTCACACTTTAGGCGGATTCAAAGTTCAAGGTAAATCTGCCCAAGCCGCTGATCTTCTAGTTAAAGATGCACAAGCACTAGAAAAAGCTGGTGCACAACTTTTAGTATTAGAAGCCATCCCTTCGGAGCTTGGTAAAAAAGTGACAGCGTCAATTAAATTGCCAACCATTGGCATAGGTGCAGGCCCAGATTGCTCTGGTCAAGTATTGGTTATGCATGACATGCTGGGAGCTTTCCCAGGCAGAAGCCCTAAATTTGTTAAAAACTTCTTATTAGGGCAAGAGTCTATTGATGCAGCATTTAAGAGCTACGTTCAAGAAGTCAAAACCGGGAAATTTCCCGGTCCTGAACATTGCTTTAAGTCTTGATGATTAAGTAAAAGGTTTAGTTAAAAAAATCTTTTACTCGATCTAGCCAGCCTTTTTGTTGTGGACTATGTTTAGAACCACCTGACTTTAAGCTCTCATCAAACTTTCTTAAAAGATCTTTTTGAGTGTCATTGAGTTTCACTGGTGTCTCAACTTGAACATGGATATATAAGTCTCCAGGCAAAGCAGTTCTTAAACTCTTAATACCTTTTGATCTTAGTCTAAATACACGACCACTTTGCGTTCCTTCTGGAACATCAAAGCTTGCTTTACCAGATAAAGTTGGGACTTCAATTTCACCACCCAAAGCCGCATCAATAAATGAAATCGGCATCTCGCAATGCAAATCCTCACCTTCGCGCTGGAATACTGGATGCTCTTTGATGTGGACTTCCACGTATAGATCACCACTTGGACCACCATTGACACCAGGCTCACCATTGCCAGATGAGCGAATCCTCATGCCATCATCAATACCAGCTGGAATTTTTACTTCTAATGTCTTTTGAGATTTAATCTTGCCAGCACCATGGCACTTCTTACATGGCTTCGGAATATGTTTACCAGAACCACTGCATCTTGGGCATGTTTGTTGCATCGAGAAGAAACCCTGAGCAACTCTAACCTGGCCCGCGCCGTGACATGTTGTACATGTTTCAACTTTAGAACCAGGCTCTGCACCATCACCGCCACAACTATCGCAATTAGACCAACTAGGAACACGAATTTGTGTATCGTGACCATGCGCAGCCTCTTCTAACGAAATTTCCATGCTGTAGCGCAGATCAGCGCCACGATAAACCTGTGGACCTCCGCGACCACCACGGCCACCGCCACCCCCGCCGCCAAAAATATCACCGAAGATATCTCCGAAAGCATCTGAAAAACCACCAAAGCCTTGCCCGCCGCCACCAAAACCACCCATATTGGGGTCAACACCAGCATGACCGTATTGATCATAGGCAGCACGCTTCTGAGGATCAGATAGCATCTCATAAGCCTCTTTGGCTTCTTTGAATTTATCTTCAGCCTCTTTGCTATCAGGGTTACGGTCTGGGTGGTATTTCATTGCCAACTTACGATAAGATTTTTTGATCTCATCATCAGTGGCATTCCGAGCTACCCCCAGAATGTCATAAAAGTCGCGCTTGTTAGCCAAAACTATTCCTTACTTCTTGTCGTTTACTTCCTTGAAATCTGCATCAACGACATTGTCGTCTTTAGGCTTGGCATTATCGCCGCCAGCTTGTGCTGCTTGATTTTTTTCAGCCATCGCAGCATAAACTTTCTCGCCTAACTTTTGACTAACTTTACCTAACTCTTCAGTCTTAGCCGCAATCACTTCTTTGTCTGTGCCTTTTGTGGCCTCTTCCAAATCTTTGATAGCCGCTTCGATCTTCTCTTTTTCATCAGCCTCTAAAGATGCGCCATGCTCTTCCAGGGCCTTCTTGGTTGAATGACCCAAAGCTTCTGCTGTGTTGCGTGCATCAACCAATTCGCGCAACTTACGATCTTCTTCAGCATTAACTTCTGCGTCTTTAACCATGCGCTGAATTTCATCCTCAGATAAACCTGAGTTAGCTTTAATGGTAATTTTGTTTTCTTTACCAGTTGCTTTATCTTTTGCGCCCACATGCAAAATACCGTTGGCATCAATATCAAAAGAAACTTCAATTTGCGGAGTGCCGCGTGCCGCTGGTGCAATACCTTCTAAATTAAATTCACCCAACACTTTATTGGCGGCAGCCATTTCACGCTCACCTTGGTAAACCTTGATTGTTACCGCTGGCTGATTATCTTCCGCTGTTGAGAAAACTTGAGCATGCTTAGTTGGGATTGTGGTGTTTTTAGTGATCATCTTCGTCATCACGCCACCCAATGTTTCAATACCTAGTGACAAAGGTGTTACGTCTAACAACAATACATCTGTACGATCACCAGACAACACTGCACCTTGAATAGCAGCACCAACCGCTACTGCTTCGTCAGGGTTTACATCTTTACGTGGCTCTTGACCAAAAAACTCTTTTACCTTTTCTTGAACTTTAGGCATACGAGTCATACCACCCACCAAAATAACATCATGGATGTCGCCAACAGATACGCCAGCATCTTTAATAGCTGTGCGGCATGGATCAATCGTACGAGCAATCAAATCATCAACTAATGACTCTAACTTGGCACGAGTCATCTTGATGTTCAAATGTTTAGGACCTGATGCATCAGCTGTGATGTATGGCAAATTGATGTCTGACTGCTGGCTAGATGACAACTCAATTTTCGCTTTTTCAGCTGCTTCTTTTAAGCGTTGTAGCGCCAACACGTCTTTTGAAAGATCAACACCTTGCTCTTTTTTGAACTCATCAATGATGTAATCAATGATGCGTTGGTCAAAGTCTTCACCACCTAAGAATGTGTCACCGTTTGTTGACAGCACTTCAAATTGTTTTTCACCGTCAACATCAGCAATCTCAATGATTGATACGTCAAAAGTACCACCACCTAAGTCATACACAGCAATCTTGCGATCACCCTTTTCTTGCTTATCCAAACCAAATGCTAAAGCAGCAGCGGTTGGTTCGTTAATGATGCGCTTCACATCTAAACCAGCAATACGGCCTGCATCCTTAGTAGCCTGACGCTGACTGTCATTAAAGTAAGCAGGAACAGTGATAACTGCTTCTGTCACTTCTTCACCCAAGTAATCTTCAGCAGTTTTCTTCATTTTGCGAAGAACTTCTGCAGAAATTTGCGGTGGCGCCATTTTTTTACCGCGCACCTCTACCCATGCATCGCCGTTATCGGCTTTTGCAATGGTGTAAGGCATCAAATTAATGTCTTTTTGAACTTCTTTTTCTTCAAATTTGCGACCAATCAAACGCTTTACAGCATATAAAGTATTACGTGGGTTAGTCACAGACTGACGCTTAGCAGGCGCACCTACCAAAATCTCACCATCTTCCATGTAAGCAATAATGGATGGGGTTGTGCGAGCACCCTCTGCGTTCTCAATCACTTTTGGTGTGTTGCCTTCCAAAACAGACACACATGAATTCGTTGTACCTAAGTCGATACCAATAATCTTTGCCATGCTTAACTCCTAATAATTGTTTATATCTTTAATTTGGGGATTGATTCGGTTATTTCAAGTCCTAATTACTTAGGCTGGCTAACCGTTACTAATGCAGGTCTCAAAACACGATCTGCAATCAAATAACCTTTTTGCAACACAGTCACTACCGTATTAGCCTCTTGCTCATGCGGCACCATAGCGATAGCCTGATGACGATGCGGATCAAACTTTTCACCAACTGGATTAATTTCAATCACACGGCCTTTTTCAAGGGCTGAAATTAATTGTTTGAGAGTCAACTCAATACCCTCTTTCATCTTTGCAGAGTCTGCACCACTATCAGTTAAAGCTGCATTCAAACTATCCAATACAGGCAATAGATTCTCTGCAAAACCCTCAATGGCAAATTTATGAGCTTTTGCCACCTCTTCCATAGAGCGTCTACGTGCATTTTCAACTTCTGCTTTAGCGCGCAAAAACTGGTCTTGATGCTCTTGAATTTGAGCCTCTAGAGCAGTAATTTTTTCTTCTGGGGTTAAAGGTGCAGCTGGTTCTGCCGCTGCCTCTGGGGCTGCAGCTTGCTCAGCAGGATTATCTAACTCATTGATTTCTTGAGTTTTTTCTTGGTTATTATCTTGGGTCATAAGTCACTTATTTATTCAATAAGTGCTCATATGGGGTCAAAACAAGGGGTTTCAAGCCCCTTTTTTGATTATTTTTTGGCGGCCAACTCTGTAGCTCGCTGAATACTAAGCGCCAATGCTTCTGGCGACTCTGGCAATTGGGGCCATCCAGCAAGATGGTCACCAGCAATATTAGCTAAACCAGATATCCAGGCCGGATTACTGTTTAAACAAGAAATGTAGTGATACTCGCCGCCGCCCGCAGTCAAAAAGTCATCGCGCACTTCCATAGCGATTTCTTCAAGAGTTTCTAAACAATCAGCAGGGAACCCCGGACAAAAAATATCTAAACGATTAGTTTTTTGAGCGCCCAATGATTTAACTGTAGGTGCCGTGTATGGTTTTAACCACTCCGCCTTGCCGAAACGCGACTGAAAGGTCACCATAGCTTGATCTGGGGTCAAACCCAACGCTTCACGCAATAAACGTCCTGTTTTATGGCACTCACAGTGATATGGGTCACCCTTATCCAAAGTTCGCTTAGGCACCCCATGAAAAGAAAACAATAACTTGTCACCAGCCATAAAATCTGGACGCCCATTGGCTTGCCAATAAGACTCAACCTGTTCTTTAAGTGCATTGATGTACTCAGGATGATCGTGATAATGCTTCACCAGTCTCAACTCTGGCTGATTACGCCACTGACTGATAATTCTGAAAATTTCATCAAATGTTGATGCGGTGGTTGTCGCAGAATATTGCGGGTATAGGGGCAGCACCAGCAATCGCTCCATTCCTGCATTTTGCAAACGCTCAAGAACAGACTCCAAACTTGGGTTGCCATAGCGCATAGCAAGTTCGACTAAAACATCTTTACCTTGCGCTAGGAATTTTTGCTCAAGAGCTTGAGCTTGTTTTTTTGAGTAAACCAATAAAGGCGATCCACCATCGGAACCATTCAACCAAATGCTGGCATATTTTTTAGCTGAGGCGCCAGAACGAATCGGCAAAATAATTAAATTGAGGATGCACCACCAAATTAATTTAGGTATCTCGACCACTCGTGGATCAGATAAGAATTGCTTTAGATATGGCTTAACAGCTGCAGCCGTAGGAGCATCTGGGGTTCCCAAATTCACCAATAGAACTGCTGTACGCAAAGCTTGACGAGCTATAGCCATTAAAAATCCTTCACCTGTTATGAATACCGCTACTTAAAGCGCTAGAAAGTAGTTTAGCCGTGATATCAACAATTGGTATGACGCGTTCGTACGCCATACGAGTTGGGCCAATTACGCCCAAAGTGCCAACAATCAAGCCATCAACGCTGTATGGTGCAGTAATCACTGCCATGTCATCCATTGGGACTAGGGCACTCTCACCACCAATAAACACTTGAACACCATCCGCTTGTGAAGACACATCCAATAACTGCAACAAACTAGTTTTTTCCTCAAACATTCCGAAGAGTTGCTTTAGTTTGTGCATATCAGAAGATAAATCACCCACGTTCAGTAAACGTCTTTCACCAGAAATCACCACCCCAGAATCAGCAGTGATATTTTCTGAGCTAGCTTTAAGTGCCGCCTCCATCAATGCAGCAATGCCAGAGCGCAAACCCTCTAACTCCTGCATCAAACGTTCTTTGACAGCATAAAAACTTAGCCCTGCAAATTGGCTATTTAAATAATTACTCGCCTCAACCAACTCAGAAGAACTGTAATCACGATCAGTCAGAATAATTCTGTTTTGCACATCACCATCAGGTGTTACTAATATCAGCAAAACTCTCTTCTCTGATAAACGTAAAAACTCAATTTGCTTGAAAACTTCTGAACGCCTAGGAGTTAGAACAATACCGGCAAAATTAGATAAATTAGATAAAACTTGTGCGGCAGCAGTGACAACTCGCTGCGGGGCATCAGCCTGGATAGCATCCTGAGCCTCGTGTGCCACCATCTCTTCAATCGGCTGAACGGTGAGCATGGTGTCGACAAATAACCGATATCCCTTCGGAGTCGGAATACGTCCAGCTGAAGTGTGTGGGCTAGCTACAAACCCCATATCCTCGAGATCAGCCATGACGTTGCGAATAGTCGCTGCCGATAAATCTAGTCCGGAAAACTTTGACAAAGCTCTGGAACCAACAGGTTGTCCATCAGCAATATAGTGCTCAATCAGAGTTTTTAAGAGGCTTTTTGAACGTTCATCCATTATTTAATAATTGTAGGGCTATTAGGGCTATGGTTTAATCAACAACATGCCAAATCTTAAGACAAAAAGCTCTGCAAAGCATTTTAAAAAAATCGCCTTGGTAGGTAAATACCAAGCTGAAGGCTTTGCGCACATGCTTTTAAACCTTGCAAACATCCTAAAAAATCTAGGTTGCGAGGTTTTTTTAGAGGCAGAAACTGCCTCTAATACAACGATTTCTCAAATTCCCAGCATTTCTTCAAGTGATTTCCACGCAAACATCGACTTAGTAGTTGTTTTAGGTGGCGACGGCACAATGCTTGGCATTGCTAGGCAGATAGCAGGTCAAAATGTCCCATTAATTGGTATCAACATGGGTACTTTGGGCTACATGACGGACATTCCTCTTCAAGACGTCGAATTAGTCCTTACTGAAATGATCAAAGGTCACTTTGAACCAGATGTCAGGTATTTATTAGAAGCAGAAGTTTTACGTAACAAACAGGTTATTGGCTCAGGATTAGCACTTAATGATGTAGTGGTTAACCGCTCAGGCATTTCTGGAATGCTAGAACTCACGGTTCATGTGAACAACCAATTTATGTACAACCAACGCTCCGACGGATTGATTGTGGCCACCCCCACAGGTTCAACAGCCTACTCAATGTCTGCGGGTGGCCCCATCCTTCACCCATCAGTAGCTGGAGTTGTATTAGCCCCAATTGCACCTCACGCGCTATCAAACAGGCCTATTGTGTTGCCAAATGATGCAACGATTGTTATCGAACTAATTGGCGGCAAAGATGTCAGTGTTAACTTTGACATGCAGTCCTTAACCCAACTTCAAATTGGCGATCAAATAAAAATTTGTCGCTCCAACAAAACTGTCACACTTCTTCATCCAGTTGATCACAGCGATTACAAAGCTCTTCGACAAAAGCTTCACTGGAATGAATACCCATCATCGTTTTAAATATGTTGCGCAGCTTAAATATTCGTGACTTCGTTATCGTCGACGAACTTGATATAGATTTAGATCATGGCTTCACAGTCTTGACTGGTGAAACTGGTGCTGGCAAATCAATTCTATTAGATGCCTTATCACTAGTTCTAGGTGAGCGCGCTGACCCAAGCCAAATTCGAGAAGGGAAAAGCAAGGCAGAAATTTCTGCACTTTTTTCTTTAGATGGTTCACTAAAAAACGTGATCTCTAGCTGGTTAGATGAGCAGGGCTTCAACTTAGAAGATGATGGCGCAACCTTAATACTCAAAAGAATTATTGATACATCGGGCCGCAGTCGTGCATTCATTAATGGCAGCACAGCAACCCTTAATCAAACAAAAGAATTGGGCAATCATCTAGTTGATATTCATGGGCAACATGCTCATCAATTACTACTTAAAACAGGCGCGCAACGAGACCTTCTTGATAATCAAGGTCAGCTACAAGAACAAGTGGCAACCGTCAAAGGCCTCTACCAACAATGGCAAACTGCCAAGAAACAATTAGAACTAGCCAAGAGTGCCGGTGAGAGCTTACAAAAGGAGCAGGAGCGCCTTTCTTGGCAACTTGAAGAACTGGATTTACTCGCCCCCAAAGCAGGAGAGTGGGCAGAAATTGATGTCGAATATTCACGCCTAGCTAATGCCGCCAAACTGATTGAGGGCTCTCAAAATGCCTTAGCAATGCTAAGCGATCAAGAAGGCAATGTGGAAGAGCTTTTAGCAAAGGCCTTTACTGAGATCGAGGATCTAGCAAAACTTGATAGCCATCTTGAAGATGCGAAAGTTTCTCTAGAGTCTGCCCAAATACAAATCAGCGAAGCAACCCACAGCCTAAACCGCTATTTGCAAAAGATTGATGTAGATCCAGAAAGATTGGCTGAAGTGGAGGAGCGCCTAAAAGCACTTCATAGCGCCGCAAAGAAATTCAAAGTAACGCCCGAAGAATTACCTGACGTTTGGCTTGATATCAAAGAAAAGGTGAATGCCATTAAAAATTCTCAGGATTTGGCAGCTCTTGAAAAAAATCTTCTAGCCACACAAACCGAATACAACAAAGTTGCAAAGACTCTCAGCCAAAACAGAAACAAGGCTGCCAAGGCACTAGAAAAACTAGTCACTGAAGCCATGCAAGATTTATCCATGGCGGGCGGTCAATTTGCCATTGGGATGGAACCACTACCCGAAGGCAATGCTTATGGTTTAGAAAATATTGAATTTCTAGTTGCCGGCCACCCCGGCGTTTCTCCAAAACCACTATCTAAAGTTGCCTCAGGTGGCGAGCTAGCACGTATCAGTCTAGCTATTAGCGTAATTACTTCAGAAGCCAGCCAAATACCAACGCTAATTTTTGACGAAGTTGATTCTGGCATTGGCGGCGCTGTTGCAGAAACCGTTGGTAAACGTCTCAAAGAACTTGGGCAAGCGCACCAAGTGTTATGCGTTACTCATTTGGCACAAGTTGCAGCACAAGGTCATCAACACTGGAAAGTTGAAAAGCAAAGCACTGCTAATGCCACCACTTCCAGCATCACTGGCCTTAATAGACAAGAACGTGTCGAAGAAATTGCACGCATGCTAGGCGGCACAGAGATTACTGACACCACCAGACGTCACGCCAGAGAATTATTAGGCCAATAAAACTTTTTGCCACAGAGTAGTTACGGCCACCCTGGCAGCCACCAAAGATTGGTCCATTGCATCATGATGTATGCGAGTTTTATCTGCGCCATCTAAACGTATGCGATGCTGATACTCACGATATAGTCGATATGCATTCGCCACAGACTTGGCCAAATCATCAGGAATTAATTGATCTTCAGCAGCAAATCCAAGTAAAGCAATATTCCCCCAATTACCCAGTAGCTTCCGATATTTTGCGCTGAATCGAAGTACCAAATATTGAACAATAAATTCAATATCAACCATACCCCCGGAATCATGTTTGATATCAAACATCCCGGAATCATTTGGATGACCATCACTTACCTTTTTACGCATAGAGAGAATCTCTTGCTTTAAAAGCTGCTCATCTCTAGGCTGCGCCAATACTTCTGAGCGAATCTCCTCAAACTTTTGCCCGATCATGATATCGCCAGCGCAAAAACGTGCTCGAGTTAAAGCTTGGTGCTCCCAAAGCCATGCTGAGTTATCACCCTCTCTTAATTGATAACGTCTAAATGCATCAATACTTGTCACTAACAAACCAGCTGCACCATTTGGCCTTAAGCGCGTATCAATCTCAAATAAAACGCCTGCTGATGTTGATGCGGTTAGCCATGCAATTAATCGTCTGGCAAACATCGCATATCTCTCAGAAGCCCCTTGATCAGACTCAGGAGCATCATATAAAAACACGATATCTAAATCAGAGGCATATCCCAATTCTTTACCGCCAAGCTTGCCGTATGCAATGACAGCAAAGGCAGGAGGTGTATTGGGATTCAAGTCATACTTGTTAGCCACAATTGGCCAAACTCTCTCAAGCGTAATTCCCAATATCAAATCAGCTAAAGCAGACAAACGATCGCTAACCTTCTCAATAGGTAAAGGTTTAGCTCTACCAATACCCAACTCTGCCAATAATGTTAAAAATGTTTCGGTGTGATGAGTTTGCCTAAGGATGTCCATTGCCAACTCGGCTTGATCACCATGCTCAGCAGCATCATCTAATAGAACATTCATCTGAGATCGCAGCTTAGTCCAATAAACATTAGGGTGATCTTCTGGCGAATATTGTCCAAAGCCATTTAATAGATCATCTAATAAATGCGGATGTTTAATTAAGTAATCAGCTCCCCACTTTGAAGCCGCCATCAAATCAATCAATCTACCTAGAATGTTGGGGTACTCAACCAACAACGCTAGATACGATGCCCTTCTAGATATTGAATCCAATAAGTTCATCATGCGCACCATTACACGATCTGACCGCTCAACAGGCCAACCCTGTGAATCAACATGTTCAGCAGATTGAGCCATCAACTGGATAAATCTTCTGCGCGCTGTATCAGATAAAGATCTTTGACGAGCACTTCCGGACCAGGCTGCCCACTTCTCAGAAAGTTCCACATAATTTAGTGGAGGAACCCAAATAGTCGAAGCTTCATTGATTGAGTCAGACTCTGCACCTTGCTGCTTTAAAACAAAAGCGTTCTCAAATAAATTAGCCACGTTTGAACGATGCGAAGAAAGTATCTTCCTAAAATCATCCAAAGTCTGATGCCCCATAGATCGGGCAATTCTTTCTTGTGCCGCATCATCACCTGGCAAATGATGTGTTTGAGCATCTTCCCAATACTGCAAACGGTGCTCCAACCTCCTCAAATAGATATAAGCAGCACTTAATTGCTCAAGGTCAGCCTCGCCAATATAGTTCCGCTCATGAACCGCTCTTAGCACTTCTAAAGTTGGTTTAATTCTTAACCCTGGGTCTTGGCCACCGCGCACTAGCTGAAACATCTGAGCCATGAACTCAATTTCTCTAATCCCGCCCCTGCCAAGTTTTATATCTGCAGCTCGCTCAGGGTGAGCGACACTTCTTTTTTCAGCTTCTTGCTGAATTTGAGCATGCAATTCACGAATCGCAGCTATCACACCAAAATCTAAATAGCGCCTATAAACAAATGGCCTAACTAAATCTTGCAAACCTTTCAAAGACTTCGGATAAGTAGATCCAGTTTCTGTCGGGTAGATCATTCGGCCCTTAATCCATGCATAGCGCTCCCACTCACGACCTTGAACACTAAAATATTCTTCAAGCATTCCAAGACTGCAAACCAATGGTCCAGAATCACCATTGGGTCGCAAACGCATATCCACTCTAAAAACAAAGCCCTCTGACTTTAGTTCACTTAATAGCGCAATTAACTTTTTTCCAAGACGGGCATACCACTCATGATGGGAAATGCTTTTTATACCCCCCTTGGTATCACCATCTTCTTCATACAAGAACACCAAATCAATATCAGAGGAAACGTTCAGCTCTTTTCCGCCTAACTTACCCATGCCAACAATAATGATGGGCGAATACTGACCATCTTGAGTCTGCGGCTCACCCACCATGGGATACATATCTTTATGCAAGGCATCAACGCCAATGGCAACCACTCTTTCGGCAAAGTAGCTCATGGCACAAGTAACCTCAGATACGTCAGCCAAGCCACTCAAATCTCTTAATGCCAAGCCCAACATCAGTTTTTGTCGAGAAAGCCTTAATTGAGAGCTCAAAACCTCCAAATTAGGGCTTGCCTGGTTTAAAACTTGATAAACCGGCTCAAGGATTTTTTCGATAACAGCCGAATCTATAGGGGTATTTGCTCCACTTACCAAACCCTCTACCCATTGTGGCTGAGCAGCCAACCAACGGCTTGCATAAGCAGAATGTTCGAGAAGGATTGAAAGTCGAGGATCATTAATCGTCATAGGTATCATGTTATCGCTATCAATACCCTCTCGGCTACAGCATAATTACGAAAATGTCTTGGTTAAGTCTTTCTACCATCCTGAATAAGCTTCGCGAACATCCATTGGACGCGAATCAGTTACTCACGTTGAAAAAAAGACTCAAATGGTTGGGGCTTATTACAACGATGGTGTTTGTCATTGCACACATCACAGTTAGATTCTTTTTATGGCCCCAAGTGCCAAGTCACAAGGCAACATTCGAACAACTGGTTAGCCAAAATATTGGCGCTCAATTAAAAATTGAAGAAATTCAAACTGACTGGGATTTTCTTTGGCCATCGTTCAAAATTAAAAATATAGCCATATATGACAACTCCGAAAAAGATTCGAAGCCTCGTCTAACTATCCCAGAAGTAACAGGTAATGTTTCTTGGGAAAGTATTTGGACTCTGCAACCTCACTTCCACGACCTGAACTTTAACAATGCCACTATTCATGCCCACAGAAGTAAAGATGGCAACTGGAATATTGGCGGTATTAAGTTAGATAAAAAATCTGCTGGCTTTAAATCAGCCAATTGGTTATTTGATCAAGATAGCATCAACATCAATGA
>JAOAUK010000017.1 GCA_030157655.1 Polynucleobacter sp.
CCTCTGACATTCTACTGCCTTCTACTTGTAGAATGACAATATGACTGCATTAGCACTAGCCCGAAAGTGGCGTCCGAGAGATTTTTCAACCCTGGTTGGCCAAGAGCACGTGGTCAAAGCATTGACTCATGCCTTAGATCAGCAGCGCTTACACCATGCTTGGTTATTCACTGGCACCAGAGGTGTTGGTAAAACAACTATTTCACGTATTTTGGCCAAAGCTCTTAATTGCACTGGTGCAGACGGCCAAGGGCAGATGACTTCCCAACCATGTGGACAATGCCCAGCTTGCACAGAAATCGATGCAGGTAGATATGTTGATTACATTGAGATGGATGCGGCAAGCAATCGTGGTGTTGACGACATGGCTCAGTTGCTAGAGAAGGCTATGTATGCACCTAGTAGTGCACGTTTTAAGGTTTACATGATTGACGAGGTTCATATGCTAACTGGGCATGCATTTAATGCAATGCTCAAAACGCTAGAAGAACCACCGCCACACGTTAAATTTATTCTTGCAACCACTGATCCACAAAAGATTCCGGTAACGGTTCTATCTCGTTGTTTGCAATTCAATCTAAAGCAAATGCCTATTCCAGCAATAGTTGAGCATTTGCAAAAAGTTCTAGAGGCAGAATCAGTCCCATTTGAAATCGGGGCATTACGTATTTTGGCTAAAGCTGCGCAAGGTTCTATGCGTGATGCTTTGTCTTTAACTGATCAAGCAATTGCTTATGCAGCTGGCCCAGTTAGTGAAACGGCTATCCGAGCGATGTTGGGTACGTTAGATGAAACATATTTAATTAGAGTCTTGGATGCCTTACAGTCAAGAGATGGTGAGACTCTGGTGAAGATTTCAGATGAGATGGCAGAGAGAAGCCTCTCATTCTCATTGGCTCTACAAGATTTGGCGGCACTATTACAAAAGATTGCTTTGGCCCAAACAGTGCCATCGGCTGTATTGGATGATTGGCCTGAGGCGAACGAAGTGCGTCGTTTAGCTGCGTTGTTTGGCAAAGAAGAAATTCAGTTGTATTACCAAATAGCGATTACTAGCAGACCGGACTTGTCATTGGCTCCTGATGAGCAAGCTGGCTTTACTATGACACTCCTTAGAATGCTTGCATTCAAACCTGGAGATGGCTCTGGATCTCCTAAGTCAGCAGGGCCTGCAAGAGCGATGAGTGGCCCCGCAGCTGCCAAAGCTGCCGCAGGTTTGTCTTCAACACCGGCAACACCAGCTACAACTTCTACTAAGCCTGCTTCTGCGCCGATAAAGGTAGCAAGTGCTACACCATCAGTGGTTACTTATGATCAAGAGGACCCTGATTGGCAAACATGGATGAAGGCTTTACCAGTTAGAGGTTTGGTGCAGCAATTAGCTTTTCAAACAGAATTACAGAAGTGGGATGAGCAAGGTGGCAGTATTAAAGCAACTGTGATTGTTGGCATGCCACAGTTAGCAAGTTCGGAAAGTGTCAGCCGACTTCAAGATGCTCTGTCTACGTATTTAGGTAAGCAAGTCAAAATCTTGATTGAGACGGGTAAGGCAACTCAATCGATTGCTGCTGTTGAGGCAAAGATTAAGCAAGAAAAGCAAGAGGGTGCAGAAGAATCTGTTGCGAATGATGATTTTGTAAAAAGCATTCAAGCAGAGTTTGGTGCAACTGTTGTGCCTGGCAGTATTCGACCAATTCAATAAGTATTAGTAGTTTTTGTTAGGGGATTAAAAGCATGATGAAAGGCAATATTGCTGGTTTGATGAAGCAAGCTCAGCAGATGCAGGAAAATATGAAGCGCGCTCAGGCCGAATTAGAGGCTTTAGAGGTGGTTGGTCAAGCAGCTTCAGGTTCTATCAAAATAACAATGACTGGTAAGCATGTTGTGAAGCGCGTTGAAATTTCTGAAGCAGCGATGGATGACCGTGAAATGCTAGAAGATTTATTGGTCACAGCTTACGCTGATGCATACCGTCAGGCTGAAGAAGTTTCAAGTAAAAAAATGTCTGGTGCCACGGCAGGTATGCCAATGCCACCAGGATTTAAATTACCGTTCTAATCAGCATGTCAGATAACCGGTCTTCAGACCAGGCACAAGATGCTTTATCACGTATGGTGCAAGCTTTAAGAGCTTTACCAGGCGTAGGCCCTAAATCTGCTCAACGCATGGCGTTTCATTTGTTGCAACATGATCGCAATGGTGCGGCAGTATTAGGGCAAAGTTTATTGGATGCCGTGAATAACATTCATCACTGTTCTTTGTGCAATACCTTTTCGGAGTTAGAGGTTTGCACAACCTGTGCAGATGAGCGTCGTGACCCAAGTATTTTGTGTGTGGTTGAAACCCCGGCAGATCAACTAATGGTTGAGCAGACTTTGACTTATCGTGGCTTGTATTTTGTGTTGATGGGTCGCTTGTCTCCGTTGGATGGTTTGGGCCCAAATGAAATTCATCTAGATCGCTTGATTGAGCGAGTGGAGAAGAGTAAAGAGCCGGTTAAAGAAGTTGTTTTAGCAACTAACTTCACAAGTGAGGGTGAGGCAACTGCCCACTACATCGGTGAAATCATGAAAGCTCGAGGCATCAAGGTTTCCAGAATTGCTCGCGGTGTGCCTGTGGGTGGTGAATTAGAGTATGTAGATGCCAGTACGCTAGCAAGAGCTATGATGGATCGCCGCTCGGTTAGTTGATAAAAGAGATTAATATAGAGGCTTCCTAGTATCCAAGCCATTTTTGGAATTCTTTCCACTGAGACCGTATGCACATATTAATTGCCAATGATGATGGTTATTTAGCCCCTGGGTTGTTAGCTCTCGTCAATGCTTTGCGTCCTTTGGGTAAGGTCACAGTTATTGCGCCTGAGCAAAATCATAGTGGGGCGTCTAACTCTTTAACTTTATCTCGCCCATTGACTGTTAATCGTGTGGCGGGTGGTGAAAGAGATAATTTTTTGTATGTGAACGGTACGCCAACTGATTGTGTGCATGTGGCATTGACTGGCTTATTAGACTCAAAACCAGATATTGTGGTTTCAGGCATTAACCAAGGTGAGAATATGGGTGAAGATGTTCTTTACTCGGGTACGGTCGCCGCAGCCATTGAAGGTGTGATGTTTGGTATACCTGCGATTGCTTTTTCTCAGGTTGATAAGGGCTGGTCTGGTATCGATGATGCTGCAAAAGTTGCAAGAGACATTGTTTTGCAGCAGATTGAACAGCCTGTGGATGGGCATTTGATGAGCGATGGAATTAACTTTCCCAAGCCAACTTTATTGAACGTCAACATCCCAAATCGTTCATATGATCAATTGAAATCATGGCGAGTAACGAGGTTGGGTAATCGCCATCACTCTCAAAATGTCATCATGCAAAATAACCCTCGTGGTGAACCTATCTATTGGATTGGGCCGCCCGGAGTGGCTAGAGATGCAACGGAAGGAACTGATTTTCATGCGATTGAGCAAGGTCAGGTTTCTATCACGCCTTTACAGTTAGATTTATCGCATACACGCATGCGCGCGCATATGATTGAAGCTAACTGGAATAAAAATTAATACAGATAAGTAATTCATAGGTTATTAGTGGTTAAAAAAGACCCCATTCACGACAAAGCCCGTATACAGTTAGCCGAACAAGTGGCTGCTAGCGGAGTTCGTCATCGCCAAGTGTTAGAGGCAATTGCTACCGTGCCAAGGCATGCTTTTGTGGATGAGGCCTTAGATACAAGAGCATATGAAGACTCTGCATTACCCATTGGGCATCAACAGACTATTTCTAAGCCTTCTGTGGTTGCGCGGATGGTCGAATTATTGTTTAAGACTAAAAAAGATTTAGGTAAAGTGCTTGAGATTGGTACGGGTTGCGGTTATCAAGCAGCCATCTTAAGTCTGGTAGCGCAAGAGGTTTATTCCATAGAGAGAATCAGACCTTTACACGATCAGGCAAGAGCTAAGTTAAGACCATTTCGAATTCCTAATCTTCGTTTAGTTTATGGGGACGGTATCCGTGGTTTACCTCAGGCTGCGCCATTTGATGGAATTATTTTGGCTGCTGCCGGTTTGGGCATTCCAGATCCATTATTGGATCAATTAGCTATTGGTGGTAGATTGGTTGCGCCGGTGGCCAAAAGTGAAGAGGAGCAACAGTTGGTTGTGGTTGAGAGAGTTAGCTCACAACGCTATCAAAGAACTGTTCTTGAAGAAGTATTTTTTGTACCCTTACAATCAGGTACTGTGTAATTTTTTATCGTAATGGATTTATGACGTTGACTCGCTTCTTGATGATAGTTTTACCTGTAATGGCTGTGTTATTTCAGTCAGGATGTGCTACACGCATGTCTCCAGCCCCAGTTGTTGATCGCTCCAGTGGGCGTAGTGTTGAGCCTGTGGAGCCGGGCTATTATCGAATCAAGCGCGGGGATACATTATTAAGAATTGCTTTGGATCATGGGCAATCTCATCGCGATATCGCTGAGTGGAATAATATTGGTGATCCTAACCTCATAGAGGTTGATCAGGTTATTCGTATTACACCGCCAAAATCTGCCAAGGCTGCCAGCACTAAAATTGAAGTAAAGCAGGACAAGCCTGCAACAGTTAAAGAAGCTCCTAAACCTGTAGATAAACAGCCTAATAAAGAAGAGAAGCTGGCTAAGCAGGAAGTGGTTCCTGAAAAAACCAAACCAGATGCCCCAGCAGACTTAGGTATTCGATTATCTTGGCCTTCTAAAGGTGAGGTCATTGAGCGTTTTGATGAAGGTAAATCAAAAGGTATTGGTATCGCTGGAAAATCTGGTGATGCAGTTCAATCTGCTGCAGATGGCAAGGTTGTTTATGCTGGTAATAGCTTAAGAGGTTACGGTAATTTAGTGATTGTTAAGCATGACAATACTTATTTGACCGCCTATGCTCACAATAAAACTCTTTTGGTCAAAGAGGGTGATATGGTGAAGAAGTCACAGAAAATTGCTGAGATGGGAAATACTGATGCTGATCGCGTGAAGTTACATTTTGAACTTCGCAAGAATGGTAAACCCGTCGATCCTATTTCTTATTTGCCTTAAAGATGTCTTTGCCTGCAGATTCAGATAACAGCTCATCTAATGACTTTTCTGATCTGGATGATCTAGCGAATCAAGAGATTGATGCGGATGAACTTAAGCAGGTCTTAGCGGCTGAGCTTTCTGCTGATTTGGTTCAGCGTTATTTACAGCAAATCTCTAGCAAACCTTTATTTACCCCTGAACAAGAATTGGCAGTTGCCAATAAAGCCAAAGATGGCAATTTTGAAGCTCGTCAAGCCATGATTGAGCACAATCTTCGTTTAGTTGTGAGTATTGCAAAAACTTATATGAATCGAGGTTTACCTTTCCCAGACTTGATTGAGGAGGGTAATCTTGGTTTGATGCATGCACTAGATAAATTCGAGCCACAACGAGGATTTAGATTTTCTACTTATGCTACGTGGTGGATTAGGCAGAGTATTGAGAAAGCCTTGATGAGTCAGGTTCGTACAGTTAGATTACCTGTGCATGTTATTAGAGAAATTAATCAGGTGTTGCGGGCGAGACGTTATTTGGAGCAAGCCTTAGCATCTGAAGGACGTAGTCCTGACATCGATGATATTGCCAGTTTGACTGGTAAAACAATTGAAGATGTAGCAGATGCTTTAGCGATGGCTGAGCACACGACCTCACTCGATGCGCCGCGTCATTTGGATCCTGGATCTAGTCTATTAGATTTAATTTCAGATGAGCGTAGTGCGGGGCCAGATCATGAAGTTGAGAAAACGCAAGTCGAGGAAAAATTAAGAAGTTGGTTAAAGGGCTTAAAAGATGATCAGCGTAAAGTGATTACTCGGCGTTATGGTCTAGATAATCAAGAGCCCGCAACTTTGGAGGAGTTATCCAAAGAGGTTGGCTTATCAAAAGAGCGGATTAGGCAGATACAGCAAGAAGCTTTAGTTAAACTTAAAAAATATTTACAGAGCCACGGTCTTGATAAAGACACGGTGTTAGATGATTGAGCTGAGGCAAGAAAGATAATTCATGGCAGGCGTTTTAGTTTTTGATATTGAAACAATCCCAGATGCTGCAGGAATACGTCGTTTAGAGGGTATTCCAGATAGCGTTAGTGATTTGGATGTTGTGACCCAAGCGTTGGCTGAGCGCAAGGAAAAAACAGGCACAGAGTTTATGCCTTTGCATCTTCAAAAGGTGGTGGCGATATCTTGTGTGATTCGTCGCACGACAAGGGATGGTTCGCCGCAATTCAAGGTTGGAAGTTTGGGGGATGCTAATAGTTCTGAAAAAGAAATTATTCAGGCATTCTTCGATTTAATAGAAAAATACACGCCCCAGTTGGTATCTTGGAATGGCAGTGGTTTTGATTTGCCGGTATTGCACTATCGCGCGTTGCTCAATGGAGTCGTTTGCTCTCGTTATTGGGAGATGGGCGAGAGTGGCGACAGCGATAGTCGAGACTTTAAGTGGAATAACTATATTAGCCGTTATCACATGAGGCACATTGACCTAATGGATGTCTTGGCTAAATTCTCAGGCAGAGCCAATGCTCCATTGGATGCATTAGCGAAATTATGTGGATTCCCAGGGAAAATGGGCATGGATGGTGGTCAAGTCTGGCAAGGATTTCTTGATGGAAAAATCAAAGAAATTCGTGATTACTGTGAAACCGATGTCGTTAATACCTATTTAGTCTATTGCCGTTTCCAAAGAATGCGTGGCGGAGTATCTCCCGAAGAGTATCAAGAAGAAGTTCAGTTTGTTAAGAGTGAACTTTTAAAAGAATCAAAAACTCCTCAAGGTGCTTTCTGGCAGGGGTATTTAGATAACTTTTCTAAAGATTCTCAAGATATATTGTGACTAGAGTTGTTGTTGAATCCTTAAACCTCGAGGCTCAAGGCGTTGCGCGACCTCTAGATGAGTCTGGTGTGCCCGGTAAAGTAGTCTTTATTGATGGCGCATTGCCAAGTGAGGATGTTGAATTTGAGTCATACAAAGTAAAAAGTAAATTTGAGTTAGCAAAACTAACGCATATTTATAAGACGTCGCCTAGTCGCATTACTCCGCAATGCCCCTCATTTAACGAGTGTGGTGGTTGCTCGATGCAACACTTGGACCCCAGAGCTCAGTTAGCTATGAAGCAAAGGGTGTTGGAAGATAACTTGAGATATTTGGGGCGTATTAAGCCTGAGGTATTGTTAAGGCCCATTTCTGGACCTGCTTGGGAATATCGCTACCGAGGTCGCTTATCTATCTTCAAGATCCCTAAAGGTAG
This sequence comes from Polynucleobacter sp., assembly GCA_030157655.1. Classification (GTDB taxonomy): domain Bacteria; phylum Pseudomonadota; class Gammaproteobacteria; order Burkholderiales; family Burkholderiaceae; genus Polynucleobacter. Next base: position 7,295 of record JAOAUK010000017.1, read on the forward strand.
GGTCTTGGTGGGCTTTCATCAAAAGAAAGGTAGTCGGATTACCGACATGCTGTCTTGCGATATTTTGCCCAAGCATGTTTCTGATCTTCTACCTAGATGGAGAGAATTGATTGGCCATATTTCAATTTCTGGAAAGCTAGCGCAACTTGAGTTTGCAATCGGTGAGGGGGATGAAGTTGGAGCTCTTAAGACTGTATTTGTATTAAGACACCTTGAGCCATTAAATAAGAATGATCAGCAATTAATCAAAAATTTCGCTGAAATTAATCATGTAGATATTTGGTTGCAACCTGAGGGTCTAGATAGTGCCTATCCATTTGCACCACCCACTAGCCAGCTTTGTTATCGCTTGCCAGAGTTTGATATTGAGATGCCATTTAAGCCCACTGATTTCACCCAAGTAAATCATCAGGTAAATCGTGTTTTAGTTAGTAAGGCTATACGTTTGTTAGATCCCAAACCAGAAGATAGGGTGCTAGATCTGTTCTGTGGAATTGGTAATTTCACATTACCCTTGGCGCGTCGTTGTGCAAAGGTCTTTGGCATTGAGGGCAGTGATAGCCTGACTAAAAGGGCTAAAGATAATGCTGTTCACAACCAGCTTGGTGATCGAGTTGATTTTGCTTGCGCTAATTTATTTGAAGTAACCCCTCAAATCATTCAATCTTGGGCGCAGGCAAGCAAGTGGTTGATTGATCCTCCGCGTGATGGAGCAATGGCTTTGGCAACCGCAATGGCTGAGATTGCTAAGTCTGGCAATCAGGATGAGATAGCTTACTTACCAGAGCGGATTGTTTATGTGTCTTGCAATCCAGCCACTTTAGCTCGTGACGTTGGCATTTTGACTGCCCATGCAGGCTATCGTTTAAAAGCCGCTGGCGTGGTCAATATGTTTCCTCACACATCCCATATTGAGTCTATTGCTGTTTTTGAGCGATAAAAAAAGGCCTGCTTATGCAGGCCTTCATGCTAAGAGAGCAATAAATTTAGTCTCTGTCTCCACCAAAGATGCCTAACAATGCTAGCAAATTGCTAAACACGTTATATACATTGAGGTAGATACTAAGAGTGGCAATAACGTAGTTTGTTTCGCCACCGTTAATCACGCGTTGAACATCGACCAAAATGAAAGCAGAGAAAATCGCAATAGCTACAACGCTAATTGTGATCATCAATGCGGGCATTTGAAGCCAAATATTAGCCACTGATGCAAGCAATAAAAGAATTACGCCAGCAAATAGCCATTTGCCAAGACCAACTGAAAGATCTTTCTTGACGCTGCCAGCCAAAGTTGCCATACCTGCAAAAATCACAGCTGTACCACCGAAGGCTGTCATGATTAGGCTTGCACCGTTGCTAAAACCTAGAATCGAGCCAATAAGGCGTGAAAGCATTAAACCCATAAAGAATGTAAAGCCTAGAAGTAGGACCACACCCAAACCTGAGTCTTTATTCTTTTCAATTGCCCAAAAGAATCCAAATGCAATTGCCATGAATGCAATCAGACCAATGAATGGGCTGCCTGCGAAAAGTGAAAAACCTGTTGCAACACCAATCCATGCGCCCAAAATTGTCGGCACCATAGATAACGCTAAAAGGGCATAGGTGTTACGTAACACCCGGTTGCGGACTTGAACGCTCGTAGTCGCGCTACCGTGCCCAAAACCATAAGTGTTTAAATCGCTCATTAGAACTCCTTCATGTATTAAACATAACTCGCCCACCACTGGGCTTGTACTACTAAGTATAGACATTTCATATGAATTTCAAGGGCAAATTTGATTGTTGATAGGTAAATAGGGGTGTTTTTTGGGTGCTTTTTAGCTTAAGCCCTAATTTTTAAGGAATATTTCCAGAGACTTTTCCTTAAAAATCAATGCTTTTACCTATTTTCAAGCTGAGAAAATGGCCTTGAACACTGTATAATTTGGGGTTTTTAATCTATCTATCAATGGAGTTTAGTAATGGCAATTGAGCGCACCCTTTCTATCATCAAACCAGACGCAGTAGCTAAGAACGTTATTGGTCAAATTTACGCACGTTTCGAAGCAGCTGGCTTGAAAGTGGTAGCTTCAAAAATGGCTCACCTTTCACGTCAAGAAGCTGAGCAATTTTATGGTGTTCACAAAGAGCGTCCTTTCTTCAAAGACTTGGTTGATTTCATGATTTCAGGTCCAGTGATGATTCAAGCTTTGCAAGGCGAAAACGCTATTGCTAAGAATCGCGAATTAATGGGCGCTACTGATCCTAAGAAGGCAGACAAGGGCACAATCCGCGCTGACTTTGCTGACAGTATTGATGCAAATGCTGTGCACGGTTCAGATGCTCCTGAAACAGCTGCTGTGGAAGTTGCTTTCTTCTTCCCAGGCATGGAAATCTTTTCACGCTAATACTTCACATTGATTGACTCACGCATCAACCTGTTGAACTTTGATCCTGAGGGATTGTGCGATTACATCGCATCCCTCGAGGAGAAGCCGTTCCGTGCAAAGCAGTTGATGCGTTGGGTGCATCAAAGAGGTGAGGCTGATATCGCTCAGATGAGCGATTTAGCCAAAACATTTAGAGCAACGTTGGCTGAAAAAGCCTGCGTTTCTGCTCTACCAATTATCAGTGATCAGCAAGCTTCAGATGGCACACGTAAGTGGTTGTTAGATGTTGCTGATGGCAATGCCGTAGAGATGGTTTACATCCCAGAAGATGATCGAGGCACTTTGTGCATCTCTTCTCAAGCTGGTTGTGCTGTCAATTGCAGCTTTTGCTCTACAGGCAAACAAGGCTTTTCTAGGAATCTCACTTTAGGTGAAATTATTGGTCAACTATGGATGGCCGAGCATACCTTGCGTAGGGAGCCTGGCGCGATTAAGCGTATAGATAGCTACGATGGTACGACCATAGATGAACATGAGGGTCGCGTTATTTCAAATGTGGTGATGATGGGTATGGGCGAACCACTATTGAATTACGAACCAGTGGTTGGTGCCATGCGCTTAATGTTAAGTGATAACGCTTATGGATTATCAAGACGTCGCGTTACGTTATCTACTTCTGGCGTCGTACCAATGATGGATCGTTTGGCTAATGATTTACCCGTCGCTTTGGCCGTGTCATTGCATGCACCGAATGATGCGTTGCGCGATGAATTGGTGCCGATTAATAAGAAGTACCCTTTAAAAGAATTAATGGCCGCATGCATGCGTTATTTACCATTCGCGCCACGAGATTTTTTAACGTTCGAATACTGTATGTTGGACGGCGTGAATGATTCTGATCAACACGCCAAAGAATTAGTCGATCTACTCAAGAAAATTCCATGTAAATTAAACCTTATTCCATTCAACCCATTCCCTGGATCCGGATTGCACAAATCTAGTCCAAATAGAGTGCAAGATTTTGCAAAACGTTTGATGGATGCGGGAATCATTACGACAGTGCGTAAGACTCGTGGTGATGATATTGCTGCAGCATGTGGGCAATTGGCGGGTGATGTTAAGGATCGAACCAATGTTAAACAAAGAATGCAAGTGGTTAAGATTGATAAAGGAGTGACTCGTTCATGAGTTCGAGTGCTAATTCATTCTTAAAGCGCCGCGTTAGCAGGCAGTCCACAGTTCAATGGGCTGATAACGTTGTGACGGTGGGTGGTGATGCACCTGTGCGCGTTCAGTCAATGACTAATACTGATACCGCAGATGCGATCGGAACTGCTATTCAGGTAAAAGAGTTGGCAAGAGCTGGATCTGAAATTGTCCGAATCACAGTAGATACTCCAGCTGCTGCGGCTGCAGTGCCATCAATACGTGAGCAGCTGGATAAGATGGGTGTTTATGTTCCATTGGTGGGTGATTTTCACTACAACGGTCACACCTTATTAAAAGAATACCCTGATTGTGCTCAGGCACTATCGAAATATCGAATCAATCCTGGCAACGTCGGTCAGGGCGCAAAAAGAGATGTGCAGTTTTCTCAAATGATTGAAATGGCCTGCAGATATCAAAAGCCTATTCGTATTGGCGTTAACTGGGGTAGCCTTGATCAAGATTTGCTAGCCAAATTGTTAGATGAAAATGCAGCAACATCGAGTCCGAAGGAATTGCGTGAGGTAATGTCTGAGGCATTAATCCAGTCTGCCTTGCAATCTGCTGCCAGAGCGGAAGAGTTGGGTTTGGATGGAAATCAAATTACCTTGTCTTGCAAAGTGAGTGCGGTGCAAGATTTGATTGCTGTTTATCGAGATTTAGCAAAGCGTTGTGATTACTCTTTGCATCTTGGTTTAACAGAAGCGGGTATGGGTAGCAAAGGCATTGTTGCATCAACAGCTGCTCTGTCTGTTTTGTTACAAGAAGGTATTGGCGACACAATTCGAGTTTCATTAACGCCAGAACCTGGTGCCCCTCGTGAGAATGAAGTCATTGTTGCGCAAGAAATTTTACAAACTATGGGATTGCGTAATTTCACTCCAATGGTGATTGCTTGCCCTGGTTGTGGACGAACAACAAGTACTTACTTCCAAGAATTGGCATCTCGTATTCAAACCTATTTGCGACATCAAATGCCTATTTGGAAAAAAGATCATCCAGGTGTTGAAGCCATGAATGTGGCAGTTATGGGTTGTATTGTGAATGGCCCTGGAGAAAGTAAGCATGCCAATATTGGTATTTCTTTGCCTGGCACAGGTGAGTCACCGGCCGCCCCAGTATTTGTTGATGGTGTCAAAGTGAAAACTTTGCGCGGTGACAAAATTGCAGAAGAGTTTCAAGGCATTGTTGATGAATATGTCAAAAACACTTACCGTGCAAATTAATTGATATCAATAAAACTATAAGAGTAGATAACGAGTAAATAAATGAGCCAAGAAAAATTAACAAAAATAACTGGCGTTAGAGGTATGAACGATATGCTTCCGACCGAAGCACCATTATGGGCTCACTTGGAGCAATCAATACAAGGTTTGGTGAGGTCTTATGGCTATCAGCAAATTCGCACTCCGATTGTTGAGCAAACAGCATTGTTTAAACGCGGTATTGGTGAAGTGACTGATATTGTTGAAAAGGAAATGTATTCCTTTGAGGATAGTTTAAATGGCGAGCAACTCACGTTAAGACCAGAGGGTACGGCTGCAGCTGTGCGCGCGGTGATTGAGCACAATCTTTTATATGAAGGACCGAAACGTCTTTGGTATACCGGTCCAATGTTTAGGCATGAGCGACCACAACGTGGACGTTATCGTCAGTTCCATCAATTAGGTATCGAGGCGTTGGGTTTTGCTGGACCAGACATTGATGCAGAAATTATTTTGATGTGTCAGCGTTTATGGGATGACTTGGGCTTATTTGGTATTAAGTTAGAGCTTAATTCACTGGGGCAGGCGAATGAACGAGCTGCTCACCGCGAAGCTTTAATTGAGCATTTCAAGAAACACGAGGCTGAGTTAGATGAGGATGCTAAGCGTCGTTTACACACTAATCCATTAAGAATTTTGGATAGCAAAAACCCAGCGATGAAGCCAATCGTTGAATCAGCTCCTCAGTTACTCAGTTATTTAGGCGAAGAGTCCTTGAAACATTTTGAGGGTGTGCAAAAGTTGCTTAAGGCTAATAATTTGCCATTCACGATTAACCCTCGACTTGTGAGGGGCTTGGATTATTACAATCTGACAGTATTTGAGTGGGTGACTGATCAATTGGGATCTCAAGGTACTGTTGCTGGCGGCGGTCGTTACGATCCTTTAATTGCTCAAATGGGAGGTAAACCTGCACCTGCATGTGGCTGGGCGATGGGAATGGAGCGTGTGATTGAGCTCATGAAGGAGCAAAATCTGACCGCGGACCTAGATTCTGGTTGTGATGTTTATGTTTTGCACCAAGCTGGTGACACACTGGAGCCTGCGATGATTGTGGCTGAACGTTTAAGATCTGCTGGTATTGAGGTTGTTTTGCATTGCTCACCGGACGGTGGTCCAGCTAGCTTTAAGTCTCAAATGAAAAAGGCTGATGGCAGCGGTGCTGCATATGCCATTATTATCGGACCTGATGAGTTGGCAGCAGGGCAGGCGCAGTTAAAAGATTTACGTCGTGACGGTCGGCAAATGACTGTTGCGTTGGATGGTTTGGTTGATGCGGTTATCAATCAGTTGGTTAGCATTTCAGAATAAGCGAATAAGACATGCACTTTAATTTAGAAGAACAAGAACAATTAGCGGAATTTAAAGCTTGGTGGAAGCAATACGGTAACTGGTTAATCGGTGGCCTAATTGTTATTTTGTTGTCTTATTCTGTTTACACAGGCTGGGGTTGGTGGCAGAACCGTCAATCTCAGGGTGCAAGCAAGTTATATGACACATTATTAGTGGCTGCACAAAAGCAAGATGTGCCAGCAGTTCTACGTGCTGCTGATGATTTGCAGAAACAGTTTTCATCAACCAGCTACGCCGGTATGGGTGGTTTAGTTTCTGCTCAATTAGCGAATGCCTCTGGGGATATGGCTGCAACAGAAAAGCAGTTACGTTGGACCATGAATGATGCTAAGTCGGTTGCACATAGAGACTTAGCTAGAGCACGTTTAATCTCCTTACTAATTGATAAAGGTGATTTTGCTGATGCTGACAAATTAGCTAGCGCATCAGTATCAACATCATTTGAACCGCTCATTTTGGAAAGACGTGGCGATGTTCAGTTGGCTCAGGATAAAAATGCCGAGGCTCGTAAGTTCTACCAAGAAGCTTGGGCTAAATTAATGAAAAACCCAGAAGCTTCTGACGAAGCTAAACGCTTGTTAAAAATTAAATTAGATGCTGTAGGAGGTCTTTAATGCGTTATCCAATGATTCGCACTGCTGCAGTATTGTTGTCTGCCTTTGCCTTAGTAGCATGCTCTAGTGCCAAAAAACGCGAGCCTGCCTCATTAGTTAAGGTTGAGGATAAGATTCGCGTGGAGTCTGTTTGGTCTACCAGTGTTGGTAAATCAGAGACTTTTGTGATGCGCCCTATATTGGCTGGTGATTATTTATATACGTCTGCTGGTAATGGCACGGTGAGCAAGATTGAGGTTTTAACAGGCAAGAAGGTGTGGGAAGTTAAAGCGCCAACAGATATTTCTTCTGGTCCTGGTAGTGATGGCAATGTGGTGGTGGTTGGCTCAACCAAAGGTGTGGTCTATGCCTTTGACTCTGAAGGCCAAAAGATTTGGGAAGAAAAAGTAGGTAGCGAAGTTCTAACTGAACCATTGGTTTTGGGTGGTGTTGCTGTAATCAGAACAATTGATAACCGTTTTGTTGCGCTAGACGCTAAAACAGGTAAGCGTCGCTGGTCATACGTGCGTCCACAGACAGCATTAGCTCTTAGAACTAGTTTTGCGATGGTGCCTATTGCATCTGACGCATTCATCACAGGATTTTCAGGTGGCAAAATTGGTGTGATGGGCTTGGCTTCAGGTGGTGTACTTTGGGAAGCGTCATTGGCATACCCTAAGGGTTTCTCTGAAATCGAGCGTATGACAGATGTGTCAGCTAGACCTACATTGTTGGGTCGTCGTTTGTGTGCAGTTGCTTTCCAAGGTCGTATAGCATGCGGCGACATCAATAGTGGAACATTCACTTGGTCTAAGGATTTCTCCAGTCATACTGGCACAGCTCAGTCACAGGATTTGGTTTTTGCGGCCGATGAAAAATCTCATGTGATTGCCTATAAAGCAGCTGATGGTGCAGAAGTGTGGCGCAATGAAACTATGACTTGGCGTGATGTGGGTGAGCCTTTAGCCGTTGGTAAAGTAGTGGTGATGGGCGATAAACAAGGGTATTTACATTTCTTAGAGCAGACAACTGGTAGCGCATTGGCGCGAGTACGCGTAGATAGTAGTGCCGTTGATGCTGCGCCGATTGTTGCTAGTGGCTTACTCATTGTGCAAACACGTGGCGGATCACTGTCTGCATATAGACCTAACTAAGAAGTAGTTATAAGAATAAAAAAATATACATAGCAAGAATGATTGCCAATCAATCATTCTTGCGCTTAGAAAGCAGTTAATTATTTATGAAACCCGTTATTGCCATTGTTGGTCGACCAAACGTTGGTAAATCAACGTTATTTAATCGCTTGACTAGATCACGCGATGCGTTGGTTGCTGACTTTGCTGGCCTAACCCGAGACCGCCATTATGGTAACGGGCGTATTGGTGAACGTGAGTTCATTTGTATTGATACAGGTGGTTTTGAGCCTGTTGCTAAGACTGGCATTTTGGCTGAAATGGCCAAACAAACTAAGCAAGCCGTTGTAGAAGCCGACGTTGTTATTTTCTTAGTTGATGCGCGTTTAGGTATGGCGCCACAAGATCGAGTTATTGCCGATTTTTTACGTAAGACTGGTCGACCTGTCATTTTGGCAGTGAATAAGGCTGAGGGTATGGCCTACACCACTGTCACAGCTGATTTTTATGAGCTGGGCTTGGGTGAGCCGATTGCTATTTCTTCGGCGCATGGTGATGGTGTACGCGCCATGATCGATGAGGCATTAGATGCTCTGGGTATTCCGGATGAGCCAGAGGAAGATGACAAGACTGATAAGCCAATGCGCATTGCAGTGGTTGGTAGACCAAACGTTGGTAAGTCAACATTCATTAATACCTTGATTGGTGAAGAGCGGGTTATCGCTTTTGATATGCCTGGCACGACCCGTGATGCTATTGATGTGCCATTTACGCGTAACGGTAAGCCATATGTGATGATCGATACAGCTGGTTTGCGTAAGCGTGGCAAAGTATTTGAAGCAATTGAAAAATTCTCAGTTGTTAAAACATTGCAAGCAATTGCAGATGCCAATGTGGTCATTTTGATGTTAGATGCCCAGCAGGACATTTCTGAGCAAGATGCCCATATCGCTGGATTTATTGTGGATGCTGGTAGAGCATTAGTTCTTGCTGTTAATAAATGGGACGGCATGGATGATTATGAAAAAGAGCGCGCTAGAACCGATATAGCAAGAAAGCTACGTTTCTTGGACTTTGCCAATGTGCATCCAATATCTGCGATCAAGGGCTTTGGTATCAAAGAACTATTTAAAGATGTTGATGCTGCCTATGCTGCAGCCATGTCTAAGCTGCCAACTCCTAAATTGACACGTATTTTGGAAGAAGCGGTTGAATTCCAACAACCTAAACGTGTTGGTATGTCCCGTCCTAAGATGCGTTATGCCCACCAAGGTGGTTCAAATCCTCCGATTGTTGTGATTCACGGTAATGCTTTGAGTGGAGTAACTGACAGTTACCGTCGTTATTTAGAGGGTCGCTTTAGAGAGGCTTTCAAATTGCGTGGCACTCCGTTGCGTTTGGAATTTAGAACAGGTCAAAACCCTTTTGTTGACCAGGATAAAAGTAAGAAAAAGAAGGGTAGGTAGCAATTTTTTGTAGCTTAGTTACACTCATCAGTATTGAGACTATTTTTTTAACCAGAGTAAGACTCCCTAATTAACAAAAAGAAAGAAGGAGCAGGCATGAACACTAATAAAGGCCAACTTTTGCAAGACCCATTTTTAAACGCATTGCGTAAAGAGCATATTCCTGTATCTATATACCTAGTGAACGGTATCAAGTTGCAGGGTAACGTTGAGTCTTTTGACCAGTACGTCATCTTGTTACGTAACACTGTGACTCAAATGGTATACAAGCATGCCATTTCTACTGTGGTTCCAGCTAGAGCTGTGGAGTTCCGCGCTGACGAGGGAACACCAAGCGCTTAACTTTCTATGCAAGCAGTTAAAGCCGCTCTCATAGGTATTGATCCCGGAGGTAAACCTGACTTCGCCGATAGTATGGCGGAGTTAAGCTTACTTGCATCTAGCGCAGGCTCAAAGCCTGTGATGACGATGATTGCTAAGCGCGCCAAACCAGATCCAGCGCTTTATATGGGCTCTGGTAAGGCAACAGAGCTTCGTGAGCAAATGGAGGCGAATGAGGTTGAGCTAGCTATTTTTAATCATGCTCTATCGCCAGTTCAGCAAAGAAATCTTGAGCGTCACCTGAAGTGTCATGTGATTGATCGTACGGGTTTGATTTTGGATATTTTTGCTCAAAGGGCAAAAAGCCATGTGGGTAAAACTCAAGTACAGCTGGCTAATGTTCGTTATCAGGTCTCTCGCCTTGTTAAGGCTTGGAGCCATTTGGAACGTCAAAAGGGTGGTATTGGTATGCGTGGCGGCCCTGGTGAGACTCAGATGGAGTTGGACAGACGTATGTTGGAGAGCAAGGCTAAGCGTTTACAACTTGAGCTAGAAAAGCTACAAAAACAACAAGCGACTCAAAGGAGATCCAGAGAAAAGGGCGGTGTTTTCTCAGTATCTTTAGTTGGTTATACCAATGCTGGCAAGTCTACATTGTTTAATGCCTTAACTAAGGCCGGAACATATGCTGCTGATCAACTATTTGCAACTTTAGACACCACATCTAGGCGTGTTTATTTGCCGGAAATTGGCAATGCAGTTGTCTCTGACACAGTTGGATTTATTCGTGATCTGCCGCATCAATTGGTTGAGGCATTTAGAGCGACATTGGATGAAACAGTTAGAGCAGATTTGCTACTTCATGTTGTTGATGCGTCAAGCTTTGATCGTGAGCAACAAATGATTGAAGTGGATAAGGTCTTGGCGGAAATTGGCGCAGATCAAAGCCCTCAATTGGTTGTGGTTAATAAGATTGATCAAGTACCTGCTTTAATGGAGCGTGGACCTGTTTTGCGTTACGACAGAAATGGCAAAGTTACAGCCATTTATATCTCTGCCAAAGAAGGAATTGGCTTGGATTTACTCCGCGAAACATTGGCAGAATTGGCAAAGAACACTGATAGAATGAAGGCTCCTGTAGAGGAAGTTCCATCAGTGGCAGAAATGGATCCACAGGCCCCAGCTAAGCGCTGGGAATCATTAGATGTTTTTCATACTCGTACAGGACTGTATTCTCCCAACGATGCGTAAATTACTACAAATATTCTCGGTTAATGATCCCGGTTGGGGCAATAACCATCAAGCTGATCCTAATCGTGGGCGTGATGATAAAGATGCCACTCCACCGAAGCAGGAAGATAAGCCACGTCAACCGCAAAAGCAGGATGGTCCACCTGATTTAGATCAGTTGTGGAGAGATTTTAATAACCGCTTAAATGGCTTGTTTACAGGTAAGCGTCAAGGCGGTGGTAATAATCAGCCTCCTAGCTCAAAAGGGCCATCTGGCGATGGTATGAAGCCTGGTTTTGGGGTTGGCATCGTTCTGACAATTGCTGTTGTTGTCTGGGTTTTTAGTGGATTTTTCATGATTCAAGAGGGCCAGACAGGTGTGGTGCTTCAGTTTGGTAAATATAGCTACACGACTCGCCCTGGTATTAACTGGCGCATGCCTTGGCCTATTCAGACACATGAAGTGGTGAATCTGTCATCTATCCGTTCTGTTGAAGTGGGTCGTGCTAATTTAATTAAAGCATCCAACCTTAAAGACTCATCTATGTTGACTGAGGATGAGAACATCATTGATGTGAAATTCGCAGTTCAATATCGCTTGAAGGATGCTTCTGAGTATTTATTCAACAATAAAGACCCAGATGCTTCAGTAGTTCAGGCTGCTGAAACTGCAGTGAGAGAAATTGTTGGTAAGAGCAAGATGGACAATGTTTTATATGAGAACCGTGAAAAACTTGCCATCGACCTCAATGCATCTATTCAGAAGATTCTTGATGGTTACAAGGCTGGTATTTTTGTAACAAGCGTGACTGTTCAGAACGTTCAGCCCCCAGAACAAGTTCAGGCGGCCTTTGATGATGCTGTTAAAGCTGGGCAAGACCGTGAGCGCTTGAAAAACGAAGGTCAGGCATATGCCAATGACATTATTCCTAAAGCCAAAGGTGCTGCTGATCGTTTGATGCAAGAAGCTGAGGGTTATAAAGCCAAGGTTACAGCTGTGGCTGAAGGTGATGCAACTAGATTCAAGTTGATTCAACCTGAATATGCAAAAGCACCACAGGTTACACGTGAACGCATGTACATCGATGCGATGCAAGAAATCTATACCAACGTGACAAAGGTGATGGTTGATCAGCGTAGTAATGCGGGCAGTTTGTTGTATTTGCCATTAGATAAATTGATTCAACAAGTAACCCCAGGTAGCCCATCTGCCTTGGTACCTTCCTCCAATACAGTGGCTAATACGCCTGCAGTAACAACCGCACCTGCGCCAGCAGCCAATACATCTGTGACTACTCCTCCTGCAGCCAGCACAGGCGACAGAAGAGATGGTTTGCGCAGTCGTGAGCGATAGGAGACTTATTAAATGAATAATCGTATTTTTCCTATGATCGCTGCGTTTTTTGTAGTGATTGGTTTATTGTCTTCAACAGTATTTGTTGTTGATCAGCGCAAATATGCTGCGGTCTTTGCGTTTGGTGAGTTGGTTCGCGTGATTGAAGAGCCTGGTTTGCAATTTAAATTGCCACCACCATTCCAAAGCGTTCAATTCTTTGAGCGTCGTATTTTGACGATTGATACACCTGATGCTGAGCGTTTTATTACTGCTGAGAAGAAGAATTTATTGGTTGATTCTTATGTGAAGTGGCGTATCGTTGAACCGCGTCGTTTCTTTATTAGCTTTAGAGGTGATGAGCGTTTAGCTCAAGACCGTTTGAATCAATTGGTCAAATCAGCTCTTAATGAAGAGTTCACAAAGCGTACTGTTCGTGAGTTAATTTCTGAGCAACGTGAGCAAGTGATGCAAAACATTCGGAAGAAGGTTGCTGAAGAGGCTGCTGATATTGGCATTGAGATCGTGGATGTTCGTTTAAAGCGTATCGACTTGTTGGCTGAAATCAGTGAGTCAGTATTCCGCCGTATGGAAGCCGAACGTAAGCGTGTTGCTAATGAGCTTCGTTCTACTGGTGCGGCTGAGTCTGAAAAAATACGTGCGGATGCTGAGCGTCAACGCGATATCATTCTATCTAGAGCATATCGTGATGCACAAAAGATTAAGGGTCAGGGCGATGCTAAAGCTACTGCTTTGTATGGTGAAGCCTTCAATCGTGACCCACAGTTTGCTCAGTTCTATCGTAGTTTAGAGGCTTATCGTAATAGCTTTAAGACTAAACAGGACTTGATGGTGATGGATCCTAATTCGGAATTTTTAAAATTTATGAAGAGCAGTCGTCCTCAAGGCGCTCCTTCAATACCGGCAGCTAAATAATGAATCGTTGGTTACTACCTGAGAATATTGCAGATGTCTTGCCTTCAGAGGCAAGAAAGATTGAAGAGTTACGTCGTATTCTCTTGGATCGTTTTCAGTCTTATGGCTATGAGCTTGTCATGCCTCCTATGTTGGAGTACTTGGACTCTTTATTGACGGGCTCAGGCCAAGACCTCAATTTAAAAACCTTTAAGTTGGTTGATCAGTTGTCGGGTCGAACATTAGGTTTGCGTGCTGATATCACCCCTCAAGTGGCGCGTATTGATGCTCATTTATTAAACCGTCAGGGTGTGACACGTCTTTGTTATGCCGGCTCTGTTTTGCACACATTAGCTGCGCCAGGCACAAGTTCAAGAGAGCAGCTACAACTGGGTGCTGAGATTTATGGTCATGCTGGTTGGGAGGCTGATTTAGAGGTTCAAACCTTGTTGAACGAGGTCTTGACGCTGAGCAACTTGGGCGAGATTACCCTGGATATGGCTCATGCAGGCATTTTGACGGGTATTCTAGGTGAGTATCAGCCTAAAGCTGATGCTTTGGAGTCTCTTTATGCCTCACTTCAAGCCAAGGATTTGCCTGGTTTGACCCAGCTCTTGGCCAACTGGCCAGCGCCGATCAAGACTGCCATCATCAGTTTGGCTTCTTTAAGTGGGTCGCCAAAGGATGTTTTGGCTGCTGCTCGCAAGGCTTTACCCCAGTCAAAGCAAGTAACAACTGCTTTGGATGATTTGGAGCGTCTCTGCCAGGCTATTTCTGGCTTACCCAATGCACCCAAACTTAATCTGGACCTCTCTGATCTTCGCGGTTATCAGTACCACAGTGGGGTGATGTTTGCCGCCTATGTGGAGGGTTTGCCTGCTGCGATAGCTAGGGGTGGTCGTTATGATATGGTAGGTGAAGCTTTCGGACGTTCACGCCCAGCGACAGGTTTTTCTTTAGATATCATGACGTTAGCGAGACTATCTAAGATAGACTCTAGAAGAGCTGCCATTTTGGCGCCCTGGTCTAATGACCAAGAATTAACTCAGGCTATTGCTTCTTTACGTTCAAAAGGTGAGGTAGTAATTCAGCTTTTGCCTGGTCACGAGCAGGATGGTGAAGAATTTCACTGTGATCGAGAGCTTGTTGATCAAAAAGGTGCGTGGGTAGTGATCACAAGAGCGTAAAATGCTCGTTTGCGCATTTATCTAATTAATTATCTTTTTTCCTGGTTTATATGTCCGTACAGAAATCTGCCAGCAAGTCTGGCCGCAACGTTGTTGTAATTGGTACCCAATGGGGTGATGAAGGCAAAGGCAAGATCGTTGACTGGTTAACCGATCATGCTGAGGGTGTGGTGCGCTTCCAAGGTGGCCATAATGCTGGACACACATTGATCATTAACGGTCAAAAGACAATTTTGCGTTTGATTCCGTCAGGCATCATGCGTCCAGGCGTGACTTGCTACATCGGTAACGGTGTTGTTTTGTCACCTGAAGCTCTTTTTAAAGAAATCGGCGAATTAGAAGCTGCCGGTGTGGATGTTCGTTCACGTTTGAAGATTTCTGAAGCAACGACATTGATTCTTCCGTATCACGTTGCCATCGACCATGCTCGCGAGGCTGCTCGTGGCAATGACAAAATTGGTACAACGGGTCGTGGCATTGGCCCAGCCTACGAAGATAAGGTTGCTCGTCGTGCATTGCGCGTTCAAGATTTGTTTTTCCCAGAGTCTTTTGCTCAAAAGCTAAAAGAGAATTTGGAATATCACAACTTTGTATTGACTCAATACTTCAAAGCGCCAGCTTTAAACTTTGAAGAAGTTAGAGATAGTATGTTGGGGTATGCAGAGCAGTTACGTCCATTAGTGGCTGATGTTTCCAGTGATTTAGATGCTGTTCAAAAAGCAGGTAAAAACTTGTTGTTTGAAGGTGCGCAAGGCGCATTGTTAGATATTGACCACGGTACGTATCCATTCGTAACATCATCAAACTGTGTGGCAGGTAATGCTGCTGCAGGTTCTGGTGTTGGTCCCGGTAGCCTACATTTTGTTTTGGGTATCACCAAGGCTTATTGCACACGCGTTGGCTCAGGTCCGTTCCCAAGCGAGTTATATGATCACGCCAATCCTAAAGCGCAAGACCCTATTGGGTTACGTTTAGCGGAAGTTGGTAAAGAGTTTGGTTCTGTAACAGGCCGTCCGCGTCGCACAGGTTGGTTAGATGCTGCTGCATTGAAACGTTCTATTCAGATCAGTGGTGTAACAGGTCTATGTATGACTAAGTTAGATGTTCTAGATGGTTTGAAAGAAATCCGCCTTTGTGTAGGCTACAACTTAGATGGCAAGAAGCTTGATGTATTGCCACGTGGTTCAGATGCGGTTGCCCGTTGTGAACCGATCTATGAAACTTTCCCAGGTTGGTCTGATAGTACATTGGGTATTCAGAAGTGGGATGAGTTGCCAAAAGCAGCGCAAACCTATTTAAGACGTGTTGAAGAAGTAGCGTGTGTACCTATCGCTATGGTTTCAACTGGCCCAGATCGTAATGAGACAATTTTGTTGCAACACCCATTTGAGGCTTAAGCCACAGAGTAAGGTAGTAACAAAATAAAAAAGGCGCTCAAAGCGCCTTTTTTATTTCTTAGGCAAGGCAAATACTCTTAATGAATCACCTTGTTTAAAGCCGAATATTTGATTGCCACCCACCGCTACGGCGATGTACTGAGTGCCATCAATTTGATAAGTTACGGGCGGGGCGTTTACGCCAGCTTCTGTTTTGTGCCGCCATAAAACTTTGCCAGTATCTGCATCAAAGGCATTGAGCTGACCAGAATCTGTGCCAATAGCTTCACCCATAAATATCAATCCACCATCTGTGGCTAATACGCCACCTACAAGTGGCGCAGAGGTCTTGTGCTGCCACTTCATTTTTCCTGTTGTTAGGTTAATGGCGGACAGTAAACCCCAGCGAGGCGCATCCATTAGAGGTTCTAAGGTGGTGTAATGTATGGCAGGCTTATCCTTGGTTGCAGGTATATCTTGCGTTGAGTACTTAACTGGCCAGTGAATAGCTGCAACATAAGCTGTTTGTTTCTGTTCATTAACAGAGCTTGGAGACCAATTAACGCCACCTAATACGCCGGGGAGTATGGTGACTCCCTCAGATGTTGCTCTAGCAAATAGATTTTTTTGCTCGACAAAATTATCTGATTTTTTAACCAATTCGCCCGTGATTCGATCATGTATGTAATACCAACCGATCTTACTTGGATGGCCGACAGCGGGAATGATTTTGTTCTTATGTTTGTAATTAAATAAAACAGGTGGGCTAGCAACGTCGTAACCCCATTGATCGTGAGGTACCTGCTGATAATGCCAACGAATTTTGCCAGTATGAATGTCCAAGCAAACGAGGGAAACGCTATAGAGATTATCACCAGGACGAGATACATCATCCATTTGTGGTGATGGATTACCTGTGCCAAAGTAGAGTAGACCCCGTTCCTTATCGATTGCTGGAGTAGTCCAAGCTGATCCACCACCAAATTTGGAGGCATTAGGATATTTATCTAAGGTTGCTTTTTCTTTGGCAATGTCTCGATTAAGCGGCACACCATCTGGCGTTTTTTCTCTAAATTGACCTTCCCAGTTATGAGGTGCGATTGTGTCAAATTGCCAAACTCTTTGACCCGTCTTAGCGTCAAAGGCTGCTAAAAATCCATTGCGCCCATAGTTACCAGCAATGCCGATAACAGCACCTAAAGGGGCACCTTCGCGGTCAGAATCTAGATGCAGGCCGTAACCAACGCCAGTGATGCCAATTAGTACTTTGCCTTGGTATACAACTGGGGCCATGGCGATGCCAACACCTGATTGACCGGCGATACTGCCTTTTTTAAGTGGGTCACCGTCCTTTAAAGTCTCAACACTTTCACCTGTCGAGCTTTTGCTATCGGCTACTTCAATATCCCAAACAACCTTACCATTTTTTGCATCTAAAGCAATTAGTCTTGCATCAACGGTGCCGATATAAACTTTGCCATCACTCACTGCCACGCCACGGTTAGCTGGACCGCAGCACATTGGATAGTCTTTTTTACGTTGATGGTTGTAGCGCCACAGCTGCTCACCGGTTTTTGCATTTAAAGCAACCACGTGATTGAAGGGCAGTGATAAATACATCACTTCACCAACAATGATTGGGGTTGATTGAAACGTCGCCTTAACACCGCTGTTATAAGTCCATGCGGGAGATAGGTTGGCCACATTCTTTTTATTTATTTGCTTGATTGGCGAATATCTTTGATTGCTAAGATCTCTACCGTAGCTTGGCCAATCATTATTTGCATTAGCTGAGCCTGCAATTATTGATAAAACAGCTAATAAATAAAGAGTTATATTTTTTAAGGTCATGAGGGCCAAAAAGATTTGTTTTGAGAGAGTTCAATGTAGCAAATGAATAATCAAAACAAAAGCCATTGGAATCACTTTAGTGATTTTCATGAGCAAATAAAAAAGGCACCGAAGTGCCTTTAAAAACTACTTAATTTTGGTGCCCCAGGAGAGACTCGAACTCTCACGCCTCTCGGCACCGGCTTCTAAGACCGGCGTGTCTACCATTCCACCACCAGGGCTAACAAAAAAGCTTCTAAATTGTACCTTAGAAGCTTTTTATTATTTGGCTCCTCGACCTGGGCTCGAACCAGGGACCTACGGATTAACAG
>JAOAUK010000018.1:0-15740 GCA_030157655.1 Polynucleobacter sp.
TCGCGACCAACGGATTAAAAGTCCGCTGCTCTACCGACTGAGCTACCGACCCAAATCTGCGAAAAAGAAGATTATAGCGGACTTTTTAAATTAGAGCTAGATTTGTCTAGATTTTGCGACAGGAGGATTCTTGGCAAAGTAACTTCTGATGCCTTTTAATATCGCTGAAGCGATCTGTTCTTGGTACTCCATATCATTGAGGCGAGCCTCTTCTTCTGGGTTACTGATGAACGCTGTCTCAATCAATATCGATGGAACGTCTGGTGCTTTTAGGACTGCAAAGCTTGCTTGCTCAACATGCTTTTTATGTAATTTAGCAAAACCACCAATTTGTTTTAATACGGCATCGCCCAACTTCAGACTGTCTTTGATTTGAGCAGTTGTCGACATATCTAGAAGTAGTTGTGCCACTTGCTTATCTTGAGACTTAATATTTAAACCACCAATTAAGTCTGCATTATTTTCTTTATTGGCTAACCATCTTGCTGCGGTGCTGGTGGCTCCTTGTTGAGATAAAGCAAACACCGAGGCACCTTTTGCATGAGACTGTATAAACGCGTCAGCGTGCACGGACACAAATAAATCAGCTTGCACTCTACGGGCTTTATTAACGCGAGTATGTAGAGGTACAAAGTAGTCCCCATCACGCGTCAAATATGAGCGCATGTCTGGTTCTTGCTCTATTTTTTCTTTGAGCTTTCTGGCAATGGCTAAAACAATATCTTTTTCTCGCGAACCACGTTTGCCAATAGCGCCCGGATCCTCGCCACCATGTCCTGGGTCGATTGCAATGGTTAATAGGCGCTTATAAGGTGACTTTGGATCACTTTTATGAGCGCCGTCATCTTTGTTGCTGTTGTCTTGCCTATCTTGCTTTAGTGCTTCTTTTCTGGCGATGGCGCCAATAGGATCCTCTAGATCCAATGCGGCGGATTTTTTAGAACTGCTACGCACCAAATCCATCAGTGGATCATTGGCAACCGTTGGGTATAAGTCAAACACCAATCGATTTTGATAACTACCTACTGGTTCTAAAGAAAATAATTGCGGTTGAATACTTTCTTTTAGATCAAATACCAATCGAACTACTTTTGGTTGAAATTGGCCTACGCGAACCTGTGACACATAAGGGTCATTGCTTTTTACTTTGGCTACTAACTCTTTTAGAGTGTTCGTGAGCTCTAGGCCTTCAACATCCACGACCAAGCGATGAGGATTGGTCAAGAGTTGATGGCTGACTTTGAGTACCTCATCAGATTCCAGTGTCACACGGGTGTAGTCTTCCGCGGGCCACATCCGTACAGCTAATAATTTCGCGCCAAAAGCTAATTGAGATGGCCCTAAAAAAAGCAAGGCACTCGCTCTTGCAATATTTTTTAGTAAATCTCTGCGCTTCGCGTTTCTTGGGATGAATTTCATAAAGCTTCTAATAGTGCTTGGCCGTTGGGGCTGGTTGCTTTAATGATCAATTGACGACTCTCATCATCATTCATGGTGAGGTGTAGCTCAGCATCAACTGCCGGTAATGTTCCTTCAGCTTTTTCTGGCCACTCAACGACACAAATACCAGGATTACTAAAGGTATCTCTGAAACCAGCGTCTAGCCATTCCTCGGCGTAACGCATGCGATACAAGTCAAAGTGGTGCAGAGAAAATTGAATGTCATCTGTTGATAACTCATAAGGTTCGCACAAAGTATAGGTCGGGCTTTTTACTTTTCCTGTATGTCCCAATGCTTTTAATAGATACCTAGTAAAAGTTGTTTTGCCCGCACCCAAATCTCCGATGAGAGACAAATGCAAGGCGACACCAGTGTTTAACTTGCTGGAATTAGATGCTTGAATCAAGGCAGCAATCGCCAATGCTAATTTCTCAGCAATTGCTGCTGTTTGTATTTCTGACGATGAAAGAAATGTTTTTTCTGTCATGGCGACCTACAATCTCACCAAGGAGCATAAACCGTGACACAACAAAAGATAGCGACTGCAACATCTGTAGATTGGATTCAAGATATTTCTTGGATCAGAGATGCTGCTCGCGCGCTGGGATTTGGCGATATCAGAGTTTCTGACACTGATTTGAGTCAGGCCAGTGAGCGTTTGCAGGAGTGGTTGAAGGCTGGTCGTCACGGTGATATGAATTATATGAGCGAGCGGGCTCATTTGCGCGCTAATCCTGCAGAACTTCAGCCGGGAACCATTCGTGTCATCACAGCTCGTATGGATTATTTGCCGGACAACACGGAAATTCGACAGGCGATACACTGGCGCGACATGGAAATGGCCAAGGTTGAAAATCCTGCCCAAGGGGTGGTGGCGATGTACGCACGTGGCCGCGATTATCACAAGGTCTTGCGCCAACGCTTACAAACATTGTCCGAAGAAATACAACAAAAGGTAGGTTCTTTAGGTTATCGCGTCTTTGTTGATTCTGGCCCAGTGATGGAAGTTGAATTAGCCCAGAAATCAGGTTTGGGTTGGCGGGGTAAACATACGCTCTTACTCAACAGAGAGGCTGGCTCCATGTTTTTCTTGGGCGAAATCTTAGTAGATGTGCCTTTCCCGGTGGATGAGCCTATTACTAGTCATTGTGGTGAGTGCTCGGCCTGTATCAATATCTGTCCCACGGCAGCCATCACAGCACCTTATCAACTGGATGCTAGGCGTTGCATCTCTTATTTAACGATTGAGCACAAGGGATCTATTCCAATAGAGCTGAGACCTTTGATGGGCAATCGCATCTATGGTTGTGATGATTGTCAGTTGGTTTGCCCTTGGAATAAATTTGCACAAATGAGTTCTTTGCCAGATTTTTTGCCTAGACATGGATTGGATCATGTCTCATTATTAGATTTGTGGTCTTGGACTGAAGAAGATTTCTTATCTCGTCATGAAGGTAGTCCAATTCGGCGGATTGGTTATGAGGCCTGGCTTAGAAACTTGGCAGTAGGTCTAGGTAATGCTTTACGCGCTGCATCACTTGGTCAGGAGCAAAAAGAAAAAATGCGCGCAGCTCTTAAGAGCAAAAAAGAATTAGTTAGCCCAATGGTGCAAGAACACATTGATTGGGCCTTAAATACTTGACTAAATAGTTCGTCAAACTCAAATCAAAAAAACCAATAAACTCCTTTCATGAGCTTGAACAAAGAAGTTGTCTTACGGGGAGCTAAAGATGCTTTCGGTGCACCAGCCGCGGTTTTATTCGCCGGCATGGTGGGCTTTGGCGCAATGGGTCAAGCCAATGGCTTGGACATTTGGTTAACCAGTGCCACTAGCTTCTTTATGTTTGCTTTGCCTGGTCAGGTGGTATTAATTGAGATGCTCGTCTTGGGTGCTTCTGGTGTGGCGATTGCATTTGCGGTCACTTTAACCGCCACACGATTCTTCACGATGTGTTTGACTCTGTTCCCGCAATTTCCAGAAAAACAACGCAGTTCTTTTTATTACGTATTGGTTCATTTCATGGCGATGACTTCATGGGCAATTGCTATGAAGGATTTTCCAAAAATGGAACCAGAGAAGCGCTTATCGTATTTCACGGGCTTTGCGCTCGTATGCTGGGGGGTATCAACACCTGGTACAGCTTTGGGTTATTTGATTGCGGGACAAGTGCCAAGCTATCTAAATTTAGGTATGGTCTTTATTAATCCACTATTTTTCTTATTAACTTTTACCGAGGTCAAGCCTAGAGCTAATCGCATTGCTATTCTTTTAGGTGCTGTGATTGGCCCAGTGTCTTATCTTTGGTTCCCCAACTACTCCTTGCTCATTGCCGGTTTGGTGGGTGGCACGATTGCGTATAGCGTTGATCTTTCGTTAAGGAAAAAAGCAATTGCCTGAAACTGTAGATTTATCGAATATGTTCAATGATGCAGGCATGTGGGCTGCATTGATTGCTGCTTGCTTGGGTACCTATCTGTGGCGTGGCTTGGGTGTTTTCTTATCTGGAAAAATTAGTCAAGACAGCGAGATCTTTAAGTGGCTATCTGCTGTGACCTATGCGATGGTGGCTGCATTAACACTCAGGATTATTTTGTTGCCAGTGGGTCTTTTGAGTACGGTGCCGATCTATGTACGCTTAACCGTTACCATCTTGGCATTGATTGTGATGTATTCAAAGCCTGGAGAAAGAATGGTGCCCGCATTGTTAACGGGCACCTTGGCGCTAGTGCTATATGCGCTAGCAATCAATTACATCAATTAATCTAGACAGATTAATCTTTGCTGCAAGTCTTGATGCCTAGTAATGGGTAGGCTGGGCAAAAACGGAAGATGCCTGTAGCAATTGGAAGTAAACCAATCCAACCCCATGTGCCAACTACACCAGTGATTGCAAGAATCACTAAAAGTGCGCCAACTGTAATACGTAATACGCGGTCGATACCGCCAACATTGCATTGCATAGTGCTCTCCTTATTTTCCACAGTATGTGGCGTACAGTAATTCCATCACTGACATGGCGATGGGACTAGAAATCTTGTAATAAATATGTTTGCCATCTCTGCGAGTAGACACAACATTCTCTTCACGCAACACAGCAAGTTGTTGGGACAAAGTAGGTTGCTGAATATTGGTGGCTTCTTCTAATTCGCCCACACGTTTTTCACCTTGGCTTAGTTGGCAGAGCAACATCAGGCGATCACGATTAGCCAAAGTCTTCATCATGCGGCAAGCGTTATCGGCGTGCGCACGCATCACACCAATATCTAATTGTGATGCTGCTTCATTAGCTTGAACTGTTTGCATATCCATTTGAGTAGCTTTCTAAGAAAGATTCATTGATTACATTATATATTATATTTAACTATAAATTGATTAATTAATTGACCCTCATCAAAAATTATTCACTACCTGAAGGAAGTCATAAATTCAGGTATCGTAGAAACCATAAGAAGAAATATAAAGATTTATAAAACCATAAAAAATCGATAGGAGACAGTTGTGCCAAGTCAAAAAGCTTATTTAAATCAATCGGATGTAAAAAAAATCCTAGCTGCTGCTGATGCGCACGCTGAAAAAAATAATTGGGGTGTGAGTATTGCCGTTGTCGATGATGGCGGTCACTTACTAGGATTTACCAGACGTGATGCCTGCCCAACGATTTCTACCTATATTGCACAAGAAAAAGCCAAGGCATCTGCGCTAGGGCGCCGTGAGACCAAGGTATATGAAGACATCATCAATGGTGGTCGTCAGTCATTTTTAAACGCCACAGCGGTTTTACAAGGCACTCTAGAGGGTGGTGTGAACATTGTGGTGGATGGTCAAACAATTGGCGCTGTGGGAGTTTCTGGAGCCAAATCAGATCAGGATGCTGAAGTAGCTAAGGCTGGCATTGCTGCTCTGTAATACCCCCACAACAAGAAAATCACAGTGAAAGACTCACAGGCCTCATAATAGAGCCCTGTGAGTACAGAACAAAACAACACCGAACCTACTTTTGCCGAATTTGGCTTTGCTGAGCCCATTTTGCGCGCAGTGCTAGAGCAAGGTTATACAAAACCCACCCCGATACAAGCGCAAGCCATGCCCCATGTGATGCAAGGCAGAGACGTGATGGGTGCAGCACAAACGGGTACAGGCAAAACAGCTGCGTTTGTTTTGCCAATTTTGCAAAACATTTTGCCAATGGCTAGCAGCAGTGCTTCGCCTGCAAGGCATCCGATTCGTGCGTTGGTTTTGACCCCCACTCGCGAGCTTGCTGATCAAGTAGCGGACAACGCATTCAAATACGCTAAATACACCGATATCAGAACAGCAGTTGTTTTTGGTGGTGTAGATATGTCAGCACAAACCACTTTGCTGCGCTCTGGTGTTGAGTTATTAATTGCAACGCCAGGACGATTGCTTGATCACATCACTCAAAAGACAGCTAATTTGTCACAAGTACAAATTTTGATTTTGGATGAAGCAGACCGCATGTTAGACATGGGCTTTCTGCCAGACTTGCAACGCATCATTAGTTTGATTCCTGCGCAACGACAAACTCTATTGTTCTCTGCAACATTCTCACCAGAGATTAAAAAATTAGCTCAAAGTTATTTGCGTGACCCAGTAACGATTGAAGTAGCTAGACAAAATGCTGCTGCGGACACTGTGCGTCAAGTGATTCACATGGTGCCTTCTGAGCGCAAAAAAGATGCTGTGGTTAAAGTTCTTAATGCGCGTATTCAGCAAGGTCTTTCTCGTCAGGCAATTGTCTTTACCAATAGCCGTATTGGTTGCAGCAAGTTGGCAAGCGCCCTAGAGAGAAGCGGTATTAAAGCAGGTGCGATTCATGGCGATAAAAGCCAAATTGAACGCATGCAAATTCTTGAGTCATTTAAAAATGGCTCCATGGATGTTTTAGTGGCTACGGATGTTGCGGCCAGGGGTCTAGATATTGCTGATATGCCATGCGTGATTAATCACGAGTTGCCATTTAACGCAGAAGACTATGTGCATCGCATTGGTCGAACAGGTCGTGCTGGTGCACAAGGTGATGCTATAGCTTTAGTTGATGCCTCAGAAGAAAGGTTATTGGCTGATATTGAAAAGCTAATGAATCGCAAGCTCATCAGAATGCCTGTACCTGATCCAGCCGGTGGCCCTGGTGCTGATCCATTCTTCTACATGCCATACCAAGCAAAAGATAATAAAGGCACTAAAGATGCTGCATCTGAGGTTGCATCTAATGTAACAACTAATGCATCAATCAAGCCTGGACCTAAAACCAATAAACCAGTAGCCGCTTTACTGGGCGGGTTCAAAAAAAGCTAATCAAGCAAATTGAATCAAACCCTGATTCAAAAGGGTTTGATAGTTGCTAACAGCAACTGACAACCATTCAGAAACGCTCAAATCACTCTCAGAGCTATTTTTTATCAGTAATCGATGGTCGGTGAGGCCAATGTGTAGAGCGGCCGTGCTAAGCGCGTTTAATACATCTTTGGAGCTACTCACATTCACAGCTGTTGCTTTAGTTTGTTTGCTGAGCTTTTCTTGGTTGCTATCTAGAACCAGAGGTAAGTGAACGTAAGTGGGTGTTTGATAGCCAAGCTGATGCTGCAGATAAATTTGTCTAGGTGTGTTGTCTAGCAAATCAACCCCACGAACAATGTGAGTGATGCCTTGTAGATGATCATCGACAACAACTGCTAGTTGGTAAGTAAAAATTCTATCTGCGCGACGCAATACAAAATCGCCAACTGTTGCTTCAATCTCAGGATTGACTACACGCAAGCGCCAAGCGCATGGTTCTATGACATCTAAACTTTTGCGGCAAGTGCCTGGATAAATTAATTCACCGTGGCGATCTTTTTTTTGGCCCATTGCTAGCAATGCATCTTCGATTTGCTTTCTGGTGCAACGACAGCCATAAGCTTTTTTTCCATCAATCAATTTTGCCAAGGCATCTGCATAAAAATGAGTGCGTTTGGATTGATACTCTAGATCCTCATCCCACTGAAGGCCGCAAGCGGATAGTTGTTGCATGATGATTTGATCAGCGCCTGGAACGCACCTTGGTAGATCAAGGTCTTCGATGCGCAAAAGCCACTTTCCGTCATGCGCCTTCGCGTGGAGCCAACTACCTAAAGCGGTTGCGAGCGACCCGGCGTGGAGAGCGCCTGTGGGTGAGGGTGCGAAGCGACCGCGGTATTGGGTTTTGAACATAGCTAAAATCATCTCATGTCTTTAAATACCAGCTTCGTCCATTTACGACTCCACTCGGAATATTCCATTGTGGACGGGGCTGTACGCATAGATGATGCCATTTCTGCGGCGGTTGGTGACCAAATGGGTGCTTTGGCCCTCACCGATCTGGGCAATGTCTTTGGTTTGGTTAAGTTTTATCAGTCAGCCCGCAAAGAGGGTTTGAAGCCAATTGTTGGTAGTGACGTATGGATTAGTAATCCTGAAGATCGTGATAAACCATTTCGACTGCAGCTCTTAGTAAAAAGCCATCAGGGTTATTTGAACCTTTGTGAGCTACTTACAAAAGCATCATTAACTAATCAATACAAAGGTAGAGCTGAAGTTGATCAGATTTGGTTCAAAGAGCATGCTGAAGGCTTGATTGCTTTGTCAGGGGCTAGGTTCGGGGATGTGGGTGTGGCTTTGTTGGCCAACCAAGAAGATGAAGCGCTGAATAGAGCCAAAGTGTGGGCGGATTATTTCCCGAACTCTTTCTATATTGAAATTCAACGTGCTGGTCATCCTCAGGATGAGGCTCAATTGCATGGCGCTGTTCACTTGGCTAATGAACTGAAGTTGCCAGTGGTGGCCACGCACTCGATTCAGTTCATGAAGCGTTCTGATTTCACGGCGCATGAAGCGCGCGTGTGTATTGCAGAAGGCGAGATTCTGGCCAATCCTAAGCGAGTAAAAAAATTCTCACCAGAGCAATACTTTAAGAGCCAAGCAGAAATGCATGAGCTCTTCTCTGACTTGCCAGCTGCAATTACCAATAGTGTTGAAATCGCCAAACGTTGCAATCTATCTTTGACGCTTGGTAAGCCACAGTTACCTGATTTTCCAGTGCCAGCTGGCATGACCTTGGATGATTACTTAATGGAAAAAGCCATGGAGGGCTTATCCAAACATTTAATTCATTTGTATCCAGATGAGGCTGAAAGAGAAAGGCAGCGCGCTAACTATGAAGTGCGTTTGAAGTTTGAGGCAAGAACTATTTCACAAATGGGTTTCCCTGGTTACTTCTTGATTGTTGCGGACTTCATTAACTGGGCAAAAAATAATGGCGTTCCAGTCGGCCCTGGTCGTGGTTCTGGTGCGGGCTCTTTGGTGGCATATTCATTAGGTATTACCGATCTAGATCCACTGCGTTACAACTTACTATTTGAGCGTTTCTTAAACCCGGAACGTGTATCAATGCCTGACTTTGATATCGACTTTTGTCAGCATGGGCGTGATCGTGTGATTGCCTATGTAAAAGAAAAATATGGCAAAGATGCGGTGAGTCAGATTGCAACATTTGGCACGATGGCAGCGCGTGCGGCGATTCGAGATGTGGGGCGTGTATTAGAGCAACCCTATGGTTTCGTCGACGGTATCTCCAAACTCATCCCGAATAAACCTGGTCAGCAGGTGACTATTGAGCAAGCCAAAAAAGATGAAAAACTTTTAGCTGAACGAGAGTCCCGCGAAGAAGAAGTGAAACAGTTGCTCGGTCTAGCTCAGCAGCTAGAAGGTATGACTCGTAACGTTGGTATGCACGCAGGTGGTGTATTGATTGCGCCAGGCAAGCTCACTGATTTTTGTCCTTTGTATACCCAAGGATCTAAAGATGGTGGTGATGCTGGTGTGGTGAGTCAATTTGATAAAGATGACGTTGAAGCTGTTGGTCTTGTGAAGTTTGACTTCCTAGGTCTTACAACATTAACAATCTTGGATTGGGCTGAGAGATACATTCATCAGTTATACCCAGAAAAGAAAGATTGGCGTGTTGGGCAAGTTCCATTAGATGACGCAGCCGCTTTTGAAATCTTAAAAAATGCCAATACAGTTGCAGTGTTTCAGTTAGAAAGCCGTGGCATGCAAGGCATGCTACGCGAAGCTAAGCCTGACCGCTTTGAAGACATCATTGCCTTGGTGGCGTTGTATCGTCCAGGTCCTATGGATTTGATTCCGTCATTTATTGCGCGTAAGCACGGCAAAGAACAAGTGCATTATCCAGACCCTCGGGTTGAGCCAGTTTTAAGGGAAACCTACGGCATCATGGTGTATCAGGAGCAGGTGATGCAGATGGCGCAGATCATCGGTGGCTACTCTTTGGGTGGCGCTGACTTATTGCGTCGTGCCATGGGTAAGAAAAAGCCAGAAGAGATGGCTGAACATC
Source organism: Polynucleobacter sp. (assembly GCA_030157655.1). GTDB lineage: Bacteria > Pseudomonadota > Gammaproteobacteria > Burkholderiales > Burkholderiaceae > Polynucleobacter. The sequence goes on from JAOAUK010000018.1 coordinate 9,835, forward strand.
GTCAGTTATTTAGAGATGGTTCTAGTAAGAGTGGTTTAAAGCCTGATAAGGCTGACGAAATTTTTGATCTGATGGAAAAGTTCGCGGGCTATGGTTTTAACAAATCTCATGCTGCTGCTTATGCTTTATTGGCTTATCACACAGCCTGGTTGAAAGCCCATTACCCAGCAGAATTCATGGCAGCCAACATGTCCTTGGCGATGGACGATACCGATAAGGTAAAGATCCTTTATGAAGATGCATTGGCTAACAAAATTAAGATCTTGCCGCCGGATGTGAACACCAGCGTGTATCGATTTATGCCTCTGCGTGAAGATCAAAATAATAAAGAGCAGCCAGCCACCATGATTCGTTATGGTTTGGGTGCTATCAGAGGTACTGGCGAGGGAGCTATTGAGCAAATTATTCAAGCCAGAGCCAATGGACCTTTTGTCGACTTGTTTGACTTCTGCTTAAGACTAGATCGTCGCGTTGTTAATCGTCGCACGATGGAAGCATTGATACGCGCGGGTGCATTTGATTCTTTGTACGGCGGCTTTGATTCGCGCTCAACTTTATTGGCCTCTTTGCCAAGAGCGATGGAAGCCGCTGATCAAGCTGATGCATCTGCTCAGCAGGTGAGTCTATTTGATATGGCTGGTTCTGCCGATGAGCACAAACCAGAATTGGTCAAAGAAGAACCTTGGTTTGAAAAGCGTCGTTTGCAAGAAGAAAAGACCGCTCTAGGACTCTACCTAACTGGACACTTATTCGATGCTTATCGTGATGAAGTTAGTCATTTTGTGCGTACCAAATTAAATCAGTTGACCGAGGGCAAAGATCGATTAATTGCAGGCATCATGACTTCTACTAGAAGCATGATGGGTCCGCGTGGCAAGTTAATGATTGCAACTATTGATGATGGCACTGCTCAGTTAGAGATGACCATCTATAGTGAGTTATTTGAACCTAATCGTCATTGGCTCAAAGAAGATGAACTCATCATTGCTAAAGTGAGTGTTACTCCTGATAAATTTTCGGGCGGTATGAGAGTGGTTGCGGAATCCATCATGGATGTCACTACGGCAAGATTAAAGTTTGCAAGAAGCCTGCACGTTCAGTTGCAGCAAGGTATCGATATTCAGGGATTTAAGCAGCAAGTTAACAATTTTGTGGGTAAAAAGCCTCAAGGTTTACTGATGACAGCAGATGTCATCAGTAACGGCAGTGTTTGCTTGGTGCAGTTCCCGGAAACTTGGAAAATCTATCCTGATGATGAAAGCATCAGAGGTTTAAGTATTGCACTCAACAAGTCTGGTGGACAAGGTAATGTTGAAGTGAAATACGCCTAAGAAATTAGAAAAATAAAAATAAAAAAATTAAGAAATAAAAATAAAAAAATTAAGAAATAAAAATAAAAAATTAATCTAGCAACAAACCCCAAACTTTAATTACAGTTAATGCCGTAGCTTCGCACAGCCTCAATGACTTGGCTCACTGGTAGATTGACCAGGCAATCACTGCGACTATCTGATTTATCTTCGCACCCTGCTTTACGGCATGGAACGCATTCACCAGGGCCTTGCAAAATAGTCACATTACCTACTCTTTGTGAGTGGGCTTTTAATTGATACGGCTGTTTGCCAACGAAGCCATTTGGCCAAGGGCCAAAATTAGTAGGTGGCGTTGCTCCAAAGAGCGTGATGGTAGGGGTGTTACAGGCTGCGGCCAAGTGAGTCACAGATGTATCGACGCCAATATAAAGCTTGGCTTGGCGCAATAGGGTGCCCAATTGATCTAGTTTTAATCGGCCATCTAAATTAAGTATTTTGTTTTTTGCTGTATCGCTGAGTAGATCAATGATGGCTTGGTTTAACTCACGGTCTTGTGCAATAGGGGCGCCACTTAAAACCACTTGGTAGTCATTGGGCAATGATTCAATTAATGTGACCCAATTGACCAATGGCCAGCGCTTATATGCCGTTAATGGCGTTGGATGAATCACAACGAATGATTCTTTTAATTGGGTAGATATTTCTGATGGAAGGCTTACTGCTGCAGGAGGTGTTACTGCAATACCTTGCCCAAATAATTTATCTTCAGTTGCAAATGTTTCTAATAGACGAATTTTTTCAGCAATGACGTGTTGATGAAAATAATCAACTTCAACAGTGTGAAGGCATACCTTTTTCTTCCACCAGTTTAATTTTTGTTCTGTTGGAATAACTCCTACGCGATATTTGGCTGCTACTAAGCCGTATAGGTAGGCGCGATCGCTAGGTTGCGTGATGATTGCCAGGTCATAACGTTTGAATAGTTTAAAAAATTGCTTAAGATAATCTTTGAATTTAAGTCTTTGCTTTGTGCCAATCACTTGATAAATATCAGGATTACCACTCAACATCGATAAACTATTTTCAAATCCAAAGAAATCAATTTGAGCATCAGGCCAAATTCTTTTGGCAGTACTAATCAATGGTGTTGTGATCAGCGTGTCGCCAATTTGACGAGTAGCAATGATGATTATCTTTTTGATGCGCATGATCTCAATATCTTATTGGACTTTTGCAAGGATTTTGGCTCTAACAATTGCCGCATTCTTTTCGGCTGTTTGTTTGTCTGCCATTTTGTGCCACAAATGAATGACTTCTGTCGCCCAAGCGCCAGATTTTCTAATGACGCCATTTTTTTGAAGTCTAAAAATAAAATCGGCGTCTTCGTGCCCCCAGCCCAAAAGCGACTCATCAAAACCACCTATGGCTTGGGCGTCTGATTTCCAGCAAGCCATATTGCAACCCTTAATGCGGCGCCATTCAAATTTTTTATAAAGACGGCCTGAGTGGTCTGGTAGCTTGATAAAGAGCGGCAACCATTTATTTAAGAATCCTTTGATTCCCCAAATAATAGCATTGGCCATTAATTTTTTATGTGACCAATTTCCATTAGCGCACAAGCTTTTTGTCAATTGTTGGCTACTTAAAATACGACTGCCTGTAACAAGATGATTGGATTCTGATAGCTTTAAGTGTTGAGCAATAAAATCTCTTTGTGGAATGCAGTCGCCATCAAGAAAAACTAAATATTCTCCATTTGCTGTCTCAATACCTTGGTTCAAAATTAAAGTTTTTCTAAATCCTTGATCTTCTTGCCATAGATGTTTTATTGAGACTGGATAGCTCTTTTGAAATTCCGTAATAAGTGTTCTGGTTTCATCTTTTGATCCATCATCACAGATAATGATTTCAAAATTTTGATTGGTCTGTTCTCGAAGTGCTTGTAAGCACAAAGAAAGAGCTTCTGGCCAGTTATAAGTCGCTAGTAAAACGCTGATCACTTAGATTTTCCGGATTGTTCAAGTAGCCAAATTTTAATGTAACGATAGTAAGTGCCTTCAGCATTTGAAATCGCTAAAGCTAATCCTTGTGATCCATCTAAAAAACCTCGACGCAAGAAGTAAGTTCTGATGAACGCCCAAATCCCATGCCCAATCGCTTTGCCAACAGATGAACGCTTCCCCTTCAGATAAGCTTGCTCTGCTGATGCGGTTGAGTAGGCGTCAATTTTTTTCAATACTTGCGAGAAGTCTCTAAAGCTATAGTGCAAAAAGTGATTTTTTAGCTTAGCAACAGAGCCATCTGGTAGCAAACGCTCATGAACTAAATGATCAGAGAACTTTGCTGTGCCGCGTTTAAATAAACGGTCAACATAATCTGGATACCAACCAGAATGCTTCATAAAGCGACCGCAGTACCAAGAAGATCTTGGGATGGCGTAGCAATTAGCCGCATCTTTTGAAGAAATCACCGCCAAAATCTCTTCTTTTAGCTCAGGTGTCACTCTCTCATCTGCATCAATCGATAGTACCCATTCTTGAGTAGCCAAGTTAAGAGCGCGATTCTTTTGAGGGCCAAAACCAGGCCAGTCGCTTGTTATTTCAAGCTTTGCGCCAAAGGATTGAGCAATTTCTTGGGTTTTATCGCTACTTTGGCTGTCAACGACGATAATCTCATTGGCAAAAGAAACGCTCTCAAGGCAGTCCTTGAGATTGGCTTCTTCATTTTTAGTAATTAAGATGACTGATAAGCTCATTAGGCGATGTTAGCACCGTGTAGGTTACGATTGAGGTTATGGATTCAAATAGTATCAATATTAAGACTCAAACTGCGCTAGTTCGCATCCTAAAATATGCATTGCCACACAAATTGGCGGTGGTTTTGGCATTAGTTGGTTTGGCTATTGTCGCAGCCTCAGAAACAGCTATTCCGGCACTATTAAAGCCTCTATTGGATCGCGGGTTCAGTGGCAAATTAGATGACAAGTTGTGGCATGTTCCAGCATTTTTAGTGGGTTTGGCATTTATTCGTGGATTTGCCCAATTTGGCTCCAATTACGCTTTAAGCCATTTAACGAATTCTGTTTTATATAAATTGCGTGAGCAGATGTTTAATCGCTTATTGCAAGCTCCAGCGGATCTGTTCATGAATCGCTCCGCAGCATCCTTGATCAATGCGGTTGTCTTTGAGGTCAATGCAGTACTACAAGTGATCACCAGTGTGGCCATGAATCTCGTTAGAGACAGTCTGACAGTGATTGGTTTGATGGCGTATCTGTTTTATCTCAATTGGCGTTTAACACTTTTGATTTTGATTATTTTCCCAATCATTGGTTATATCGCTAAATTAATTAATACTCGATTACGTAAACTCCATAAGGTCAGTCAAGACATGACCAATGAGCTTTCTTATGTGGTTGAGGAGAGTGTTGGTGGCTATAAGGTGGTTAAGCTTCACGGGGGCCAAGCATACGAAAAAGAACGCTTTTCATTGTTGGCCAATAAATTACGTCGCTACTCTATGAAAATTGCTGTGGCAGGTGGATTGAACCAGCCAATGACACAGTTCATTGCCTCCATAGCCCTGTCTGGAGTACTTTTGGTCGCACTATTTCAATCATCTATGGCGGAGACCACCGTGGGTGGTTTTGTGGCCTTTGTGACAGCTCTTATTTTGATTATTTCTCCACTAAAGCATCTGGCAGATATCAATCAGCCGTTACAACGAGGTATTGCTGCAGCTGACATGATCTTCAAATTAATGGATCAACCAATTGAAGAAGATTCATCACGTAGAGCTAATGCAGTGAAGTTAGATAAAGCTCGCGGTGATCTGGAGTTCAAGCAAGTAGGTTTTGGATACTCTGGTTTAAGTGCTTTGGGTGCAGATGATTCTAGTGAAGTTAAAAAAGAAGTGCTTAAAGGGATAGATTTAAAAATCCCGGCTGGTGAAGTCGTTGCTTTTGTGGGGCCGTCTGGTAGCGGTAAATCTACCTTGGTTAATTTATTGCCGCGCTTCTTCAATCCAACATCTGGCTCAATCAATTTAGACGGTTTAGATATTCAGGAAATTGATTTAAAAGATTTACGTCGTCAAATGGCTTTTGTGAGCCAAGATGTGGTTTTATTCAATGACACCATCGCCGCTAACGTTGCCTATGGTGCTGCAAGCCCAGAAGAGATTGATCGAGGCAGGGTGCATGAAGCATTGCAGGCTGCCAACTTAGCAGAACTCATCAAAGAGTTGCCTGAGGGGATTGATTCTGAGGTGGGAGATAACGGCAATCGATTGTCAGGTGGTCAGCGCCAGCGTTTAGCAATTGCCAGAGCGATTTACAAAGATGCACCAATTCTGATTTTGGATGAAGCAACCTCAGCTTTGGATTCTGAGTCAGAGCGTCAGGTACAAGATGCTTTGGAACGATTGATGGAGGGTCGTACAACATTGGTGATTGCCCATCGTCTATCAACCATTGAGAACGCCAACCGAATCGTGGTGCTTGATCATGGACGTGTTGTGGAAAACGGCTCTCACGCAGAGTTGATGGCGCATAACGGCCTGTATGCAAGCTTGCACCGCCTACAGTTCTCGCAA
>JAOAUK010000018.1:15840-24697 GCA_030157655.1 Polynucleobacter sp.
TTAATTCAGAACAATATCGTACTGTTCTTGATTAAAACTAGATTCAGCTTGTAGGCGGATTGGCTTGCCAATAAATTCAATTAATTGAGCAAGGTGACCGCTTTCTTCTTCTAAGAAGCGGTCAATCACATCAGCGCTGGCAATTATCCTAAATTCTTTAGGATTGAACTGACGGTGTTCACGTAACACTTCGCGCAAGATTTCATAGCAAATACTTTGAGCGGTTTTCACTTGACCTTTACCTTGGCAAACTTCACAAGGTTCGCATAACAAGTGCGCTAAAGATTCACGGGTGCGCTTACGAGTCATTTCTACCAAGCCCAATGATGAGAATGGGTTGGCAGATGTTCTGATCTTATCTCTAGCTAAATTCTTATTTAATTCATCCAGTACAGCATCTTGATGCTCTTTACTGTGCATATCGATAAAATCGATGATGATGATGCCGCCTAAGTTACGCAAGCGTAATTGACGAGCAATGGTTTGTGCAGCCTCTAGATTGGTCTTGTAAATCGTGTCATCAAAGGTGCGCGCCCCAACATAGCTGCCTGTGTTCACATCAATTGTGGTCATCGATTCTGTTTGATCAATCATCAGGTAGCCACCTGACTTAAGATCAACACGTCTACCTAAGGCGCGATTAATTTCTGATTCGGTGTCGTACAGATCAAATAAAGGGCGCTCGCCACGATACAACACCAACTTACTCTCTTGGTTGGGTGTGAAGTCTTTAGCAAATGCGGTGAGCTTTTCAAAATTCTCAGCAGAGTCAATACGTATCTGACCAGTTGCATCTGTTGCCAAATCTCTTAAAACTCGCTCTGCCAGACTTAAATCTTGATGAAGCAAGCTAGGAGCTGCCAGGCGAAGGCTACCTTCTTGAACTTTTCTCCAAGTAGCACTTAAGTATCTCAGGTCATTCTGTAGTTCTTGGTCGTCAGCGTCTTCTGCGCTGGTGCGCAAAATATAACTGCCTTGTTCGCCAGCAGGCATTAATGCCTGAAAGCGTTTTTTTAATGCATCACGATCTTCAAGGTTATCAATCTTCTGAGAAATCGCAATTTGATTGCCGTTATCCTCTTGAGGTAGATACACCAAATTACGTCCAGCAATACTGATATGGGTGCTTAACCGAGCACCTTTGGTGCCAAGAGGATCCTTTAACACTTGGACCAAAATGGTTTGGCCATCAAAGACCAGTTTTTCAATCGGAGTGTTGTCAGATTTAGAATTCTTAGGCATCCAAAGGTCAGCCACATGTAAAAAAGCAGCTTTATCTAAGCCGATATCTACGAAGGCTGATTGCATACCCGGTAATACGCGAGTGACTTTGCCCAAGTACACATTACCGACAATACCGCGGCTTTGACTTCTTTCAATATGAAGCTCTTGCACGGCGCCTTGTTGAATAATCGCAACACGCGTTTCTTGCGGGGTAATGTTAACTAGAATCTCTTCGGTCATTGCGGGGATGTGGGTAGTTTTAGGCTTGTATAGAAAACTTTATACCAGTTTCTTGAAGTAACTGGGCGGTTTCATAAAGAGGTAAGCCCATGATGCTGCTAAAACTTCCGGAAATATGGCTGATCAATGATCCTGCAATACCTTGTATGCCATAAGCACCTGCTTTGCCCATGGGCTCTTTGCTCGCGATGTAGGCATCAATTTCTACATCGCTCAAACTTTTAAAAGTAACACTCGAGCTGGACACTAAAACTCTTGGCTTAGCGTTTTCTGTGGCGAGTAGTGCAATAGCTGTGTGAACTTGATGTGTTTTGCCACTTAATATTTGAAGAATTCTTTTGGCATCTGACGCATCTTCAGGTTTACCTAAAATAATTTCTTTGTCATGCAAAATAATCGCCACAGTGGTATCTGCACATAGAATCGGTGCCCAAGGTAAATGGCGCTTTTGTAAACGTTGATGAGCGGCCTCTAATTTCGCTGAGGTGACTCTTTCAACATAGCTCAATGCGGGCTCGCCAGTGATATGAGCTTCTAAAGATTCAGCATCTTCTGAAGCATCTGCGAGTAACAACTCAAATTTCACACTAATTTGATTCAAAAGTTCTTGGCGTCTTGGGCTTTGAGAAGCTAAATAAATAAAAGAGTGCATCAATAAACAATAATTTAGATTTAAACCCGGTGATAAGGGTGGCCTTGCAAAATCGTCCAAGCTCTATAGAGTTGTTCAACCAAGATCACTCGTGCCATGGCATGGGGCAAGGTCATGCTAGATAGGCGCATCATCGACGCTGCTTCTTTTTTTAATTCTGGGTCTAAACCATCTGCACCACCAATCAGTAGCGCAATATCTTTACCGTCCTGGCGCCATGCACTCATTTGAGTGGCTAAATCTTTGGTAGAGAGATCTTTGCCGCGTTCGTCTAAAGCAATGATATGCACGCCCTTAGGCAAAGCTTCTCTGATTTTGATCGCTTCTTTGGCGGGATTTAAGTCAGGTTTTAGTTCTTTGATGTGAATCGCACAATCTGCTGGCATGCGTTTCACATAATCTTGAGTAGCAGTCTCAGCCCAAGCAGGCATTTTGTGACCAACTGCAATGACCCACAGTTTCATGGCTTAAAAAAGGAGTTTTAAGCCATCGGGCTTAATCGTCCTCTTCGTCCTCTGGTTCGCTGGCGAAGCGTTTTGATTTATTTGCATTGCCACCCAACTTAACGCGCACAGGTTTATCGCCCCAGATGCCTTCAAGTTGGTAGTACGAGCGTAGCATCGGTTGCAAAATATGTACAACGATATCGCCGCAATCAACTAATACCCATTCACCAGTCTCCATACCTTCAACGGAGATCACTTCGCCACCTTTTTCTTTAACAGCTTCTTTCACCGACATCGCTAAAGATTTTGTTTGGCGGTTACTGTTACCAGTGGCAATGATCACGCGATCAAACAGGTCGCTAATTTTCTTAGTGTCAAAAACACGAATATCTTCGGCCTTAACATCTTCAAGGGCATCAATGATCACACGTTGTAGTTTTGGAATATCCATCATTCATTTCTATAAAGACCTTTGGCTTCGATGTAATCGAGTACCAAGGGTGGTATTGCATCTGCCAATTCATCCCATGAGGCGTTGTTGTAGAAACCATCACGGAGTGCACTGGAGGAGAGATTAATCTGCAGGCTTTGATCGAACAAAACATGTCCTTGTGGGCTCAATTGTAACAATTGAGGGTCCAAGGTCTGTTTATCAGCAAAAACTGCGTTATTGGCTTGATTGCCATTACCTAGATCTGCTTCTGGGCGACTAGCTACTGCTAGGTGAACATATTGGGGTAATTCTGGCCATTGATGCCATGTTTTGATGTTCGCCCAGCTGTCTGCGCCCATTAACCAGGTAATCGATGTTTCGGGGCCATAGAGGGCTCGAATCTCTTTGGCCGTATCAATCACATAGCTAGGACCTTCTCTAGACATCTCCAAGGTGCTGATTTCAATCTTGGTGTAGATGTGATGATCCACAAATAAATCATGCAAGGTTTCAATGGCATATTCACTCATGGCTAAGCGATGTTTGGCAGGAGTGATATCGCTGCTCTTTTGCCATGGTTGGCCTGCAGGCATCCAAATAATGTGATCCAACTGCAAAACTCTAGAGAAGTGTTCTGCTAAACGTAAATGCCCCCAATGCGGTGGGTCAAATGTGCCACCTAGTATTCCGATTGATTTACGTTTTTTGATATCCATTAAAGATTGATCCAATCTTTAGGCTTTAAGAAGTCGGTGTAAAGACGTGCTTCAGGACTATTGTCAGCAGGTTTCCAATCGTAGCCCCAACGAACCACTGGCGGCATAGACATCAAAATTGATTCTGTGCGACCGCCTGATTGCAAACCAAACAAAGTGCCCCTATCGAACACTAAATTAAATTCCACATAACGACCACGACGGAAAGCTTGGAACTCACGTTGGCTTTCTGTGTAAGGATCATTCTGATGTTTTTTCACAATCGGCAAATAAGCATCTAAAAATGCATCACCAACTGAGCGAGTCATTTCAAAACTTTTTTCAAATCCTAATTCGCTAAAGTCATCATAAAAAACACCACCGATACCGCGCGGCTCATCACGATGCTTTAAGTAAAAATAGTCATCGCACCACTTTTTGAAGCGAGGATGTAATTCTGGGCTGTACGGATCCAAAGCATTTTTACAGGTTTGGTGGAAATGTTGGCAGTCAGCGGCATCGCCATAGTAGGGCGTCAAGTCCATGCCACCACCAAACCACCAAACAGGGTCTTTACCTTCGGCTTGAGCAATAAAGCAACGAACATTGAGATGCACGGTTGGAATATGTGGGTTGCGTGGATGAAACACCAAAGATACGCCCATTGCTTCGAAAGCACGACCTGCCAATTCAGGGCGGTGTGCTGTAGCAGAAGGAGGCATGGCATCACCGCGCACGTGTGAGAAGCCAACGCCACCGCGCTCCAAAATATTACCTTCTTCTAAGATGCGAGATCTGCCATCACCTTTTAATTTGGCATCAGCAGGTTTGGTCCAAGCATCAGTCATAAATGCTTTGCCGTCTAACTCAGCCATCGCATCGGTGATGCGATCTTGTAGACCTAGAAAGTAATTGCGAAGAGTGTTGGTATCAATCACAGTGTTTGACATATCAAAGAGCTCTATAACCGATATCGCGACGGAACTGTGCGCCATCAAATTTAATTTGATCTAGGTGCGCATAAGCTTTTTGTTGAGCACCCTTGGTGGTGTGGTCTAAGCCAACTACGCACAATACGCGACCGCCTGACGTTTTAAGAACGCCATCTTCCATCGTCGTTCCTGCATGGAAAGTGACATGATCGGCATCATCAGCTGGGATGCCAGTAATCGCATCACCTTTGCGAGGTGTTTCTGGATAGTTGTGTGCAGCCATGACCACGCCTAAAGCAATGCGTGTATCCCATTCAAGTTCAACTTGATCAAGCTTTCCATCAACGGCTGCATCAAGAGCTGTTAAAAAGTCACTGCGCAGGCGAGACATAATGGGTTGTGTTTCTGGATCTCCCATGCGGCAGTTGAATTCTAGAGTCTTTGCTTTACCACTCTCGTCGATCATCAGACCTGCATATAGGAAGCCTGTGAACGGAATGCCATCAGCAGCCATGCCTTTAACAGTTGGCATGATGATTTCTCGTAAAGCGCGTGCATGTATCTCTGGCGTGACAACTGGTGCAGGAGAATAGGCTCCCATGCCGCCTGTGTTAGGACCAAGATCACCATCTAATAATCGTTTGTGATCTTGGCTGGTTGCAAGAGCTAAAACATTCTTACCATCAACCATCACGATGAAGCTGGCTTCCTCGCCTTGTAAAAACTCTTCGATCACAACACGTGCGCCCGCATCACCTAGTTTGTTATCAGATAGCATCATGTCAATAGCGCCATGAGCTTCTTCTAGAGTCATGGCCACCACCACACCTTTACCTGCAGCTAAGCCATCGGCCTTGATCACAATCGGTGCACCCTTGGCATCGATATAAGCATGTGCTTCGGTGATGTTTGAAAACGTTTGGTATTCCGCTGTAGGAATATTGTGGCGTTTCATAAATGCTTTGGCGAAGTCTTTCGATGACTCTAATTGAGCAGCTTTTTGAGTGGGACCAAAAACACGCAAGCCTTGATTTCTGAAAATATCAACAATGCCACCAGCCAATGGAGCCTCAGGGCCTACGACCGTTAAGTGAATCTTTTCTTCTTGTGCAAATGTGGCTAAAGCATGAAGGTCAGTCACCGCAAGATTCTCAATACCCATATTCTTGGCGGCGGCAGTTGCAGTACCACCATTGCCTGGGGCAACAAATACTTTTTGTACTTTTGGTGATTGGGCTAGTTTCCAAGCCAATGCATGTTCACGACCACCAGAACCGACAACTAAAATTTTCATAAATACTTTCGTTTATTCAACTGACTTAATGATGTAAAGCAGAATTTAATAGGAAGATCTTTATTCCATTGATGCGTTGGTAAACACTTCTTGAATATCATCAAGTGCTTCGAGCGCGTCCAATAGTTTTTGCATCTTGATGGCGTCATCACCAGATAACTCTGTATCTGCATCTGGACGCATCGTCACTTCACCTAATTCAGGCGTAAAGCCTTTGGCTATTAAAGCTTCTTTAATAGCAGTAAATTCATAAGCTGGAGTGACCACCTCAATAGAGCCATCTTCTTGTGGGATCACGTCATCGGCGCCAGCTTCTAATGCGGCTTCCATTAAGGCATCTTCAGATGTGCCTGGAGCAAAGAACATGCGACCACAGTGTTTGAATAAAAAAGCCACTGAGCCATCGGTACCCAAGTTGCCACCATGTTTTGTAAAGGCATGCCTTACTTCGGCTACTGTACGAGTGCGGTTGTCTGTCAGTGCATCCACAATCACAGCAGCACCGTTAAGACCATACCCCTCATAACGAATTTCTTCGTAATTAACGCCTTCTAGTGAACCTGTGCCGCGTTGAATCGCTCTTTGCACGTTGTCGCTAGGCATATTGGAATCTTTAGCTTTATCAATCGCTAAACGTAGGCGTGGGTTCGTAGCAATATCTCCGCCACCCATTTTGGCTGCCACAGTAATTTCTCGAATTAACTTCGTCCAGATCTTGCCTCGCTTTTCGTCTTGGCGACCTTTGCGATGCTGGATATTGGCCCATTTGGAATGACCGGCCATAAATACTCCCGTAGGTAACTTTTAGTAAAGAATTGCTATATATTTAGCTAAGTTCGTAATTTTAGGCAAATTGAGGCTTGATTACCTAAAAAACCAAAAAAATTAAACAAAAACAGCTAATAAAAGCAGGAGACAAATATGAGCGTGCTGCAATCTAAAGCCATCAAAATGATGGAAGTGGGTGGTCCAGAGGTCCTTAAATGGGTAGATATTGAGGTGGGTGAGCCTGGGCCTCAAGAGGTTAGGTTGCGCCATGAGGCCATTGGCCTTAATTTTATTGATGTGTACTTTCGCAAAGGGGTCTATCCACAACCTCTACCAGGTTGGTTGGGGATGGAGGCATCTGGCGTGGTTGAGTCGGTTGGATCTGAGGTTAAGCATCTAAAAGTGGGCGATCGAGTGGCTTATGCCGGTAAACCCGCTGGAGCCTATAGTCAGATTCGTGTGATGCCCGCTGATATTGTTGTCAAATTACCTGATGCCATCTCCTTTGAGATGGGGGCTGCCATGATGTTGCAGGGTTTAACAGTGCAATATTTATTAACGGACAGCTATCAAGTAAAGCCAGGTGATACCGTCTTATTCCATGCCGCTGCCGGCGGCGTTGGTTTGATTGCCATGCAGTGGTTAAAGTTATTGGGTGCCACAGTGATTGGTACGGTTGGCTCAGAAGAAAAAGCTGAGCTTGCTAAAGCTTATGGTTGCGATCACACCATCTTGTATAACAAAGAAGACTTTGTAAAACGTACACGTGAACTTACCAATGGTCGTGGCGTGAACGTTGTCTACGACTCTATTGGTAAAGATACTTTCATGCAGTCTTTGGATTGCATCATGCCAAGAGGCATGATGGTGACCTACGGCAATGCTTCTGGACCTGTTCCCCCGGTCGATGTTGGCATTTTGGGTGGCAAGGGTTCATTGAAATTGACCAGGCCCACAGTGATGACATACGCCCATGACAGAAGCTTGTTGGAGCCCATGTCTGCAGATTTATTTGACAAGGTCATAAGCGGCAACATCAAAATTGAAATTAATCAAAAATATCAGTTGGAAAATGCTGCCCAAGCCCATCGTGATTTAGAAGCGCGCAAAACCACTGGATCAACTATCTTGTTGCCTTGGTAAAAGCAGAGCACTTATAAAGAAAAAAGAAGATTTAAAAATAAGAGGATTGATATGAGCACCATTGCATTCATTGGCTTGGGTAATATGGGTCGACCGATGGTTGGCTATTTGCTAAAGGCAGGGCATCAATTGCGCATCTATGCAAGACGTCCTGAGGTCTATCAAAATGAAGCCAAGCATTTGATTGATGCAGGGGCAGTACCTTGTGCATCTCCTGCGGAAGCTGCTGATGGAGCTGATTTCATCATTACCAATGTGATGAGCACCAAAGATGTTGCAGAAGTGTTGCATGCAGGATCCAATGCAGTTATCACAAGTGCAAAGCCTGGTGCAATTTGCATTGATCACAGCACCATTGATCCACAAGGAACCAAAGATATTGCTGCCATCATGGCTGGCAAAAATATTGGTTATGTGGATGCTCCCGTGAGTGGCGGGGTTAAGGCTGCCACAGAAGGTACTTTGGTCATGATGTTAGGTGGTGCTGATGCAGATGTGGCAAAAGTTCAAGAAATTGTTAAGAGCTATGCCAAGACAATCACACATATTGGTGCGGTGGGGCACGGTCAAGTGGCTAAGTTATGCAATCAGATTGCTCAGGTTATTAATATTCAGGGGGTTGCTGAGTCTTTGCGATTCGCGGCGGCTAATGGAGCAGATTTACAAAAGGTGTTTGAGGCAATTTCTGGGGGCATGGCGGGCAGCCGAATGCTCGATTTAATGGGCCCCAAAATGGTTAATAGAGACTTCAAAGCTGGTATTGAAGCGCGCCTACATGCTAAGGATTTCTTCTTGGTCAAAGATGCTGCCAAAAATGCTGATTTGGACATGCCAGCCTTGCAAACAGTGGCTCACCAGTTAGAAAAGCTCATGGATGCAGGGTGGGGGTACGACGATACATCTTCACTTCTTAAGGTACTTGAGGCATAATAGCGGTCTTACCTGCAGTTGGTGCTTTAAAAGTACTTTAAACATGCATGCCGCGGTGGTGAAATTGGTAGACACAGGAGACTCAAAATCTCCCGCCCAA
>JAOAUK010000019.1:0-16251 GCA_030157655.1 Polynucleobacter sp.
ACGGCCAATTGGTACCATCGCATCAATTGACTTCAAACCTGTTTGAAGAGGCTGACTAACTGACTGACGATCAATAACGCCAGGAGCAACCTTCTCAATAAAGTCCGTCATTTTTGCATTGATTGGACCCTTGCCATCGATAGGCTGACCCAAAGCATTAACAACACGACCCAACAATTCTGGACCAACTGGAACCTCAAGAATGCGACCTGTACATTTAACTGGGTCACCTTCACTGATGTGCTCATATTCACCCAAAATAACCGCACCAACAGAATCACGCTCTAAGTTAAGCGCAAGACCTAATGTGTTATTTGGGAACTCAAGCATTTCACCTTGCATAACGCCTGAAAGGCCATGTACGCGGCAAATACCGTCTGTTACGGAAATTACTGTGCCTTGATTACGGACTTCGGCGCCAACGCCTACACCGCTAATTCGGCTCTTGATCAGTTCACTGATCTCTGATGGGTTGAGTTGCATTTGCTTACTCCTGGGATCTTATTCGGTTATGCGCTAAGAGCGGCTTGCATTGAAACTAAGCGGGCTTTCACTGAAGTGTCTAAAACTTCATCGCCTACCTGTACACAAACGCCGCCAATCAATTCTGGATCTACAGTAACTGTAGGACGTAGCTCTTTTCCACCAAAGCGCTTCTTCAATGTTGACAACAAAGCATTCAACTCTTCGCCATTTAGCGGGAATGCACTTGAAATCAGAACTTCTGCAGCACCTTCTTGAGCATTCTTCAAAGCTGTAAATTGAGCAGAGATTTCTGGCAAAGCTAATAGACGGTGATTTTGCGTCAACACTTCAACAAAATTCTTGACCACGTCTGACGGCTTAGCTTTGATGCCACTTAATAAAATCTGTAGCAAATCTGCTGAAGACAACTTTGGATTATTAGCTACGGCTAACAAATCTGCATTACCAGCAACCTGAGCCAACTCTTCCAACTGCTCTGCCCATGCAGATAAATCTGCTGGCTTTGCGCTACGGAAAAGTGCCTCAGCGTAAGGGCGGGCTATGGTGGCTAAATCTGCCATATTAGAGCTCTGCCTTTAACTGATCTAACAAGCTAGCGTGCACTTTAGCATCTACTTCGCGACGCAAAATTTGCTCAGCACCCTTAACAGCTAATGTAGCCACTTCAGTTCTAAGCGCATCTCTTGCACGAGATACTTGTTGCTCCGCCTCTGCCTTAGCTTGAGCAATGATGCGAGCTGCTTCAGCTTGTGCGTTAGCTTTAATTTCTTCCGCTGATTGTTGAGCGCGCTTCTCTGCATCAGCAATACGCTGAGTACCTTCGTTACGTGCTTCTGATAATGCTTGCTCAGCGCGTTTTTTTGCAGACTCAAGGTCAGCCTTACCGCGCTCTGCGGCTGCTAAACCATCTGCCACTTTTGTGGCTCGCTCGTCCAATGCTTTTACTAGTGGAGGCCAAACAAATTTAGCTACTACCCACCATAAAATGAAAAAGACGACCATCTGCGCGAATAGCGTCGCGTTTAGGTTCACGTTTAGTTCCTTTCTGGTTGACGTGCACATGCTTCAATGTACTTACCACCCATCAATGCGATACCTAAACAGGCGCCGATAGCACCCAAACCGATGATGATGCCGATACCGATTGCTGTTAAACCTTGAATTTGCGCTAGAAATGCTTGCATGTTGACTCCTAAGTAAAAAAACAGTTAATAAAAAATCAGTGGTGACTATGTGCCTGGCCGATATAGACCAAAGTCAACATCATGAAGATGAAGGCTTGCAACAAAATCACCAAAATATGGAAAATTGCCCAGGCTGAACCAGCAATTACGTGGCCCACAAAACCCAGAACAGACAGGTCGACACCAAAATGCCAGATGCCGCCTAACAGAGCGATTAGCAAGAAAACCAATTCGCCTGCATACATGTTGCCAAATAACCGCATACCCAATGAAACGGCTTTAGCAATAAATTCAATAATATTTAAGACTAAGTTAAATGGTGCCAAATACCACTTAGCGCCAAATGGGGCAGATAGTAATTCATGAACAAAACCGCCCACACCTTTAGCTTTAAAGCTGTAGAAAATCATCAAAACTAAAACAGACATCGACAAGCCCAATGTGCCATTTAAGTCTGTTGTCGGTACTAGTTTGTGATGTGGCACGTGTACGTGACCGAAGATTCCTAAGAAACCATTGATGCCATGAACCCAATCAACCGGTACCAAGTCCAATGTGTTTAACAAAATAATCCAACAGAAAACAAATAACGCTAAAGGAGCAATGAATGAGCGGTCACCGTGAACAATGCTCTTAGACTGTGACTCAACCATCTCCACTAACATTTCAACCAACGCTTGGAAGCGGCCCGGCACGCCTGATGTCGCACGACGAGCGGCCACCAATAAAAAGCCCACAACCACTAAACCCATTAACAAAGACCAGAAAACTGTGTCTAAGTTAATAACTGAAAAATCAACAATAGCTTCTTGCTTAGCATGCAACGTATTTAAGTTTTGCAAATGCTCAGCAATGTACTCCGTAGGCGTTAACGCCTTTCCAGTCGCTTCTGTTGCCATCGTTTACTTCCCTCTATCCTTGTGTGCCATTATTTTCTTAGTATCCAGGCTAACCAATAACACTTTAGCGCCAGAACATAAGTTAATAACAGCGGTAACCAATCCAACTTTGGATACAAAACTATTATCAAAACGAACATTGCTACGGTGGCAATGATCTTTATTAATTCTCCTGTTACCAGCGCGAAAACTGAGGCGCCCATAACAACTGCTTTACTGCTCAGTACCTTTGCACGCATTGCAAAAAGTGTTGCTGGCACAATTGCTGCCAATCCACCTAACAATGCAGATATGGCGGCAGAGTCTAAGCCAAACGGCTTACCCTTTGCTGACCATAACCCCCAACAGAGCAGAGTAACCAAGCACTGGAGCGACAACAAACGCTTAACTGTTATTTTGCTGGGCTTCAAAGCGTCTGGGCCCAAAAGAGCCTCTAACTCAGCCTTGCTTAGTGGTTGCTTAAACTCTTCCGAGTCCTCTAACTCACTGTCCCAATTAGCATTTCTAACAGCTTGCGCTTTTTGCTCATCTCCAGGCATAAAGCCCGCAGATTTTACAGAATCTACCGGCTTGGGGTCAATGTAATTCATAAAGATTAGCGCTATTCAATGCCCAAACGCTTGAATAAGCTATCCAATTCGTCAAATTGACTAAATTTGATACATATTTCGCCACCACGACGCTTTTGCTTAATTTCTACTGACAAATTAATCTGATCAGAGAGCCTGTCTTGAATCATCTTTAGGTCTGGGTCTACTTTTGTGACGGATTTTGTCTTACCTGGTGATTTTTTAGCCAATACAAACTGGGTTGCCATTTTTTCGGCATCACGAACCGATAGTTGCTGTATGGCGATTTTTTGAGCCAAACTGACTTGTTGCGCGCCATCCAAAGGTAAAAGGGCGCGAGCATGGCCCATATCAATTTCACCCTTCATGAGCATGGCCTGAACTGGTTTTGCCAACTGAACTAGTCGCAACAGGTTAGTAACTGCACTGCGTGACTTTCCAACAGCTTGCGCCGCTTTATCATGGGTATAACCAAATTCATCAATCAGCCTTAAAAGACCATTTGCCTCTTCAATAGCATTTAGATCTTCACGCTGCATGTTTTCAATTAATGCCATTGCAGCAGTTGCTTGATCATCGGCCTGCTTAATAAGCACCGGAACTTCTAGCAAACCAGCCAACGTTGCTGCGCGATAACGGCGCTCTCCGGCAATAATTTCATACTTGCCACCAGCAACTGGTCTAACCAGTAATGGCTGCATAACTCCTTGTTCTTTAATGCTTTCTGCTAATTCTTGCAGGGCTCCGTCAGCCATGTTTTTACGTGGCTGATATTTACCCGCTTGCAACTGCCCCAACTTCAACATCGCAACACCCTGATTTGAGGTGGCGGACTTATCATTTGCGCCCAACAGGGCCTCAAGGCCTCTACCCAAACCTTTTTTCTTAATTGCAGTCATTTTTATCCATTACATAGTTTTAATGCGCTGAATCATTTCAGCGCCAAATTGCATATAAGCCTGGGCCCCACGCGAACTCTTATCAAAATTTACGCCCGGCATACCGTAAGAGGGCGCCTCCGCCAACCTAACATTCCTTGGAATGATGGTACTGAAAACCTTGTCTCCAAAATGTGCTATTAACTGTTCTGACACCTGTTGTTGCAAGGTGGTTCTAGGATCAAACATAACCCGCAACAAACCAATGATGGTCAAGCTCGGATTCAAATTTGCATGCACCTGCTTAATTGTATTAACCAGGTCAGACAGGCCCTCTAGGGCAAAGTACTCGCACTGCATTGGAACAATTACACCGTTAGCCGCGCACAAGCCATTTAAAGTCAGTAGTGATAAGGCAGGGGGGCAGTCAATCAACACAAAGTCATAGTCTGCCAAAACCGGAGACAGTGCATTTTTCAACAACTCCTCACGCCCCTCAAACTCAACCAACTCAACCTCTGCGCCAGCTAAATCTCTATTAGCCGGCAAAACATCATATCCGCCTGTTTCAGATTTTATTCTGGCGCTTACAACATCAGACATGCCTATCAATACGTGATAAACACTTTGCTCAAGACCCATCTTGTCTATGCCTGAGCCCATGCTGGCATTGCCCTGAGGGTCCAAATCAACTACTAAAACACGTTGATTTTGGGCGGCTAAACTCGCGGCCAAATTCACCGTGGTTGTAGTTTTTCCTACGCCACCCTTTTGATTTGCTACACAAAAAATCTTTGCCATGAAAATCTTTATTTAATTAATGGTTCAAGCACTCAATTCTCTCACGCGCCCCAACTCAAACAGTCTTCTTTCTGCTGTTAAACCTGGTACGTTTAAGAGGTAATTCTTTTTAATTTCCCAACCCGGAGGAATTGTTTTTAAATCATCTTCCAGTAACTTTGCCTTCATTGCCCACGCCAAACCGCCTTCTTTTAACATGGGGGCCGACAATGTTAAAAACTTGCCAAAATCTGAAAAAGCCCTTGAAATACAACAGCTTATTTGACTTGTGAGCTCCGTTGAACTATCCTCAATCCTTGCTGCATGAACCTTAGCATTGGCCAATGAAAGCTTATTGACAATGTGCTGCAAAAATACTGCCTTCTTCTGCACAACCTCCATTAAATGAATCTGCCAATGGGGGCGACATATTGCCAAAGGGACTCCAGGCAACCCGCCACCGGTTCCTAAATCGGCCAAACTAAAAGACAGCGGGTCATCCAAAGAAGCCACATAGTCATCTAAATAGCTTAAAACGGATAAAGAATCGAGCAAATGCAACACCAAAGAGTCTTTAAGGCCGTGAATTGCAGACAAATTATGAGTTTTATTCCAACGTTGAAACTCAAGTAAATAGTCTATTAATGTTTCCGCTTGCTCTTGGCTAACATCAATATCTAGTTTTTCAATGCCGCTTTTCAAGTCTATCAATAGACCTTCTTTTGTTAAGTCCTCTTGCATTAATGCGTCATTGGGCGACGACCCAATCCTTTTTTAAGATGTATGAGCAAAAGGGATATGGCAGCCGGCGTAACACCAGAGACTCTAGAGGCTTGCCCTAGGGTGCTAGGCTTATGTAAATTAAGCTTTTGCTGGACTTCTTTTGACAACCCAAGCACGCTTGAATAATCAATATCGCCCGGCAAAATTGTTTCTTCATGGAATGTATGGCGAGCAATTTCTGCGGCCTGCCTATCGATATACCCTTGATATTTAACACCTATTTCTACCTGCTCAGCAATTTGATCTCTTAAAACCACATCTTGATCTAATGGCTCAGCACCCCAACGGCCATCAAAAGCAGTGGTGATGTTTTCGTAGGTAATTCCTGGTCGCTTTAGTAAATCAGCCAAAGAATATTCATGGGTAATAACTTGGCCAAGTAAAAACTCTGACTCCTCTGGGCTTATTAACTTAGGGCTCACCCAAGTTGATTTGAGGCGCTGTGTTTCACGTGAAACAGCCTCTTTTTTGCGGCAGAAAAACTCCCAACGGCGATCATCAACTAGCCCCAAGGCTCGCCCAACCTCTGTCAAACGGTCATCCGCATTATCTTCGCGAAGACTTAGACGATATTCAGCGCGGCTGGTGAACATTCGATAGGGCTCTTGAACGCCCTTGGTAATTAAATCATCAACCAACACACCCAAATAAGCCTGATCACGCTTTGGATACCAGGCATCCTTGCCTTGAGCGCTGAGCGCGGCATTAATACCCGCCAATAAACCCTGCGCAGCAGCCTCTTCATAACCGGTTGTGCCATTAATTTGACCAGCAAAGAATAAGCCCTTGATACCCTTGGTTTCTAGGCTTGGCATGAGTCCGCGGGGATCAAAATAGTCGTATTCAATTGCATATCCAGGACGAACAATCATGGCATTCTCTAAGCCATGTATGCTTCTAACTAAATTCCACTGAACATCAAAGGGCAAGCTAGTTGAGATGCCGTTTGGATAAAACTCGTGAGTTGTTAGGCCTTCTGGCTCTAAAAAAATCTGATGGCTATCTTTACCAGAAAAGCGATGGATTTTGTCTTCAATAGAAGGGCAGTATCTTGGTCCAACCCCTTCAATAACGCCGGTATACATTGGCGACCGATCTAGCCCCCCACGAATAATGTCATGAGTTTTTTGATTTGTATGGGTAATCCAGCAGGGTAACTGTTTAGGATGAAACTCTGGACGACCTAAATAAGAAAATACCGGCAGGGGATCTAGGTCTCCGGGCTGCTCCTGCATCACTGAAAAATTGATTGTGCGGCCATCAATTCTTGGCGGAGTGCCTGTTTTTAACCTGCCTTGAGGTAGCTTTAGCTCTTTTAGACGGCTAGACAATCTGATTGCTGCCGGATCACCTGCGCGACCACCAGAATGATTATCCAAGCCCACGTGAATTTTGCCATCCAAAAAAGTTCCGGCTGTTAAAACAACCTTAGAGGCATAAAAACTCAGCCCCAACTGAGTTATAGCACCACAAACCTCGTCGCCATTGACAATCAAATCATCAACAGCGGCCTGAAATATAGTTAGATTCTCTTGGTTTTCAAGCTTACTTCGCATCGCAGTTTTATATAAGGCACGATCTGCCTGTGCGCGAGTCGCTCTAACTGCGGGGCCCTTGCTGGAATTAAGCATTCTGAACTGAATGCCGGCCAAATCTGTTACCTCGGCCATAGCTCCACCAAGAGCATCAATCTCTTTAACTAAGTGCCCTTTGCCAATGCCCCCAATCGAAGGGTTGCAGCTCATTGCGCCCAAAGTTTCTATGCTGTGCGTCAATAATAGGGTACGACAACCCATTCTGGCCGCTGCCAAAGCAGCTTCAGATCCGGCATGCCCGCCACCAATTACGATCACATCAAATTTAACTGAAAAGTCCATAGAAAATCACCTAGCTAGGGCGGCGATGATATCACCCAAAGCAAAAGCCCTCAATCATTTAAATACCTGGTTGTTTCACGTGAAACAATAATTAGGGCGCCACTCCCAAAGAATAAATCGCATCAAGCCCGGTTTTAATAATCAGCAAGGCAACTACGCCCATAAACAAAAGCCTGATATAAGCATTTCCAAAGCGCAAAGCATAGTGTGACCCAGCATATCCACCAAACATATTCGCAACCATCATTGCCAAGCCCAAAAAAACTGCAATATGCCCAAAGGCCCCAAATAAGATGATTGCGGCCAGGTTGGTGGCAGCATTAACCAGCTTACTGGCAGCGGACGCATGCAAAAAGTCAAAACCAAAGATCCGAATAAAACCCATCAGCAGAAAGCTGCCCGTTCCAGGGCCAAAGAACCCATCATAGAAACCCACGCAACCACCCATAACAAGCGCATGGAAAATTTTCTTTTTCCCTGCGGCAATTGGCTCATGAGCGAAACCGACCGAAGGTCTCATCACCGTATAAATGAGCAATGCCAATAAAATGATTGGCAGGGCAACCCTAAACTGATTTGACTGAATGCCTCGCACTACATAAGCGCCACCAAAGGATCCCATAAAAGCAGCCGCAACGCATGGAGTTAGAACAAGATAAGGTAACTTAACTGATTTTAAATACTTTTTAGAGGCAATTACCGTCCCGCCGATTGAGGCCAGCTTATTGGTACCTAACAAGGTGGCTGGCGCCGCCTGAGGGAAAGCTGAGAATAGCGCAGGGACCTGTATAAGGCCCCCACCGCCGGCTGCGGCATCTATAAACCCGGCACATGCTGCCGCAACAAGAAGCAGAAGGGTGGTCCAGCTTAAAAAATCAATTTCCATTGATTTCTTTTGCTAGCAAAAGCTCTGCGATTTTTTCTGCCATCATCATTGTGGGTGCGGCAGTATTACCTGACGTTATGGTGGGCATGACGCTAGCATCTACAACTCGCAAAGCAGTTAATCCAATTACTCTTAACTCAGAATCAACTACCGCCATGGGGTCATCTTGCTTACCCATTTTGCAAGTACCAACAGGATGAAAAATGGTTGTTCCAATTTGACCCACTTGGCTTAGTAGCTCTTCGTCATCAACAAACTCTTTGCCTGGCTTGAGCTCTGTTGGTGAATATTGATCAAATGCTGACTGCGCAACAATTTGCCTTGTAAACCTGACCGCATCAACTGCCACCTTTTTATCCTCGCTTGTATCCAGATAATTTGGGTTAATCAGAGGCGGGGCATCTAGACTCTTAGATGTAATATGTATTGAGCCTCTTGATGTTGGCCTTAAATTACAAACGCTCGCGGTAAATGCATTGAATGTATGTAAGGGGTCACCAAACTTTTCTAACGATAATGGTTGAACGTGGTATTGAATATTGGGTCGCGAATGCTCTGTAGATGATTTTGCAAAAAGTCCAAGTTGTGATGGAGCCATCGACATAGGTCCAGACCTTGTTAATAAGTACTGCAGACCAATCAATAACTTTCCCCACCAGTTTGCGGCAAGTGTATTTAAGGTTTTCAGATGCCTAATCTTGTACACCATCCGAATTTGGAGATGGTCTTGCAGATTTTCACCGACGCCGGGCAAATGATGAACCGTTTTTATATTTAATGACTGCAATAGCTCTTCATTTCCAACGCCAGAGCGCTCGAGTATTTGCACAGAGCCAACGGCTCCCGCAGACAGCAAAATTTCTTTTGTCGCGCTAGCAACCAAGCTTTGACCTGAATGCGTGAACTTAACGCCAGAACACTTTTTACCATCCATCACCAAGTGATCAACTAAAGCATTAGTCAATATAGTTAAATTTTTTCTAGATTTAATCGGATTTAAAAAAGCCTTGGATGCATTGAGGCGCCAACCATTTTTTTGAGTAACGTCAAAGTATGAGGAACCAAAATTATTTCCCCGATTAAAGTCATCAATCATAGGTATGCCTGCTTGCGCGGCAGCCCATCGAAAGACATCTAAAACCTTCCACTTCAGTCTTTGCTTATCAACACGCCATGGCCCGCCAGCTCCATGAAAGTCGCTAGGGCCGCCATGATAGTCTTCCATTTTTTTAAAGAATGGCAAAACAGCATTCCATTGCCAACTGTGGTCACCAGAAATTTCAGCCCATGCGTTGTAATCCTCGGCTTGGCCTCGCATGTAAATCATTCCATTGATTGAAGAGGATCCGCCAAGCACCTTGCCTCGAGGATATATTAGGCTTCTATTATTTAAACCCAATTGGTTTGATGTTTTAAATAACCAATCTGTTTTTGGGTTGTTAATGCAATACAAATATCCGACCGGAATATGTATCCATGGATAGGTGTCTTTGGAGCCCGCATCAATTAATAAAACTCTAAGCTTGGGATTACTTGAAAGTCTATTAGCCAATACGCAACCAGCGCTACCCGCACCCACAATAATGTAATCAAATGGTTGATCAAAAGTTTGATCTTGATTACTGGCCTGAGTCATGGTGATCTCGGTTTTGCAAATATTCACCCCAAGCCAATTTTTCCCTGTCGCTTAAAGCCTCTATTGGCAAACGCTGCGCACCCTGAATAATCATCAGGGCATAAGGCTTAGCTAAGGCTGATGCCTGTGGACATAATTGAAGAGCTTCACCCTCTGAGGGTGATTGATTGCGCCAAAAATTAATGGCTAACTCAAGATCTTGTATAGAAATGAACAGCATAGCTGTTTTTTATTTTGTTGCTAACATCGTACCGCGGCAATGTTTCGCGCCACAACGACACTCATAATCTTTTTTAAGTTGCTTGGTCATTTTTTCATCAACAACTAAGCCGTAGTCATAAAAAAGCTCTTCGCCTTTTTTAATCTTTTTCTTGGCATATAAAAAAACTCTGGTTGTCTTACCAAAGTCTTCCTCTAGAGCTTCGCAGTTTGGCTTACAAGAGTGGTTAATCCACATAGCCTCATTGCCGCCAAACTTGGCATCAATCGTTGATCCATCTTCTAAACCAAAGTAGAACGTGTGGTTTGGTTGCTTTGGGTCGTGAGGATGACGGTCAACAGCAACCTTCCAGCTAATTCGCTCACCGGTATATTCAATAATTTTTGTACTCTTAGGGATGTCTGTCATGGCAAAGACACCTTTGCCATGAACATCGGATTGCTTAACTTTAATTAACTGATCTAGCTTAATTTTTTTAGACATCGATATTTCTTGCGATTAAAGCGTTAGTCTCAATAAAAGCTCTGCGTGGCTCAACTTCATCGCCCATTAGAGTCGTAAATACTTGGTCAGCTGCAATAGCATCCTCAATTTGAACTCTTAATAGAGTTCTAGTATTGGTATCCATGGTCGTTTCCCATAGTTGCTCTGGGTTCATTTCACCAAGACCTTTGTATCGTTGACGGCTAACGCCTCTCTCGGCCTCTGACAACAACCACTCCATCGCCTCTCTGAAATCTTTTACGCTAGCCTCTTTAATCGTTTTATCTGGATCGCCACGCTTAACAGTCGCACCAGAACCTAAAACATTGGTCAGAGCTGCCGATGCTCTAGCGAGGGCATCGTAATCGGCGCCATGGACAAAGTCAGAATCAATAATTGATAACTTAGTGTTGCCATGAACTCTTCTGGAAAGCATTAAGCGATAACGCTCAGTGCGCTCATCCTTTTGAACAATGATTTGTGGCTTAGCAACTCGATCATTCAAGCTTAAGAAATAATTGTTTAATCCTTCAGCAGACTTATTGGCTTGATCTTCAGTATCTAGATCAAGACGAACACCATTAGCAATTGCGCGCAATGCACCCTCATCCATAGTTCTGGATAAACGATCAACAATACTTTGGATTGTTTGATAGTCTGTAGATAGGCTAGTTAAACGCTCGTTATCAATAATTGAACCATCTGACAAAGCTATGCTGGCGTTTTCTAGTGCTAGATTTAGTAAATAAGCATTTAGTGCAACGTCGTCTTTAATGTATTGCTCGTTTTTGCCTTGCTTAACTTTGTATAGCGGCGGTTGAGCAATATAAATATGGCCTCGCTCTACCAACTCTGGCATCTGACGATAGAAGAAAGTTAAAAGCAATGTTCTGATATGGCTACCGTCAACGTCCGCGTCGGTCATGATAATGATGCGGTGGTAACGAAGCTTATCTGCGTTGTACTCTTCTTTGCCAATACCCGTTCCAAGAGCTGTAATCAATGTCACAACTTCCTGGCTGCTAAGCATTTTGTCAAAGCGTGCTTTTTCAACGTTTAGGATTTTTCCTTTTAACGGCAAAATTGCTTGGAATTTTCTGTCGCGGCCCTGCTTGGCAGAACCTCCCGCAGAATCGCCCTCGACAATAAACAGTTCAGAATTTGCTGGATCTTTTTCTTGGCAGTCAGCTAACTTGCCGGGAAGGCCTAAACCATCTAACAGGCCTTTACGTCGAGTCATGTCACGCGCTTTACGCGCAGCTTCGCGAGCTCTTGCAGCCTCAATAATTTTTGCGCAAATAATTTTTGCGTCCTGAGGGTTCTCTTGCAGGTAGTCTGTTAATAAGGTGCTAACGATTTCTTCAACTGGCCCGCGAACCTCACTTGATACCAACTTGTCTTTTGTTTGGCTTGAGAATTTAGGTTCTGGCACTTTTACAGATAACACGCAAGTAAGGCCTTCTCGCATGTCATCGCCAGTAATTTCAACTTTAGCTTTTTTAGCTAGCTCTTCTTCATCAATATATTTATTGATGACTCGAGTCATAGCTGCACGCAGTCCCGTTAAATGTGTACCACCATCGCGCTGCGGAATGTTATTGGTGAAACAAAGAACCTGTTCATTAAATCCATCATTCCATTGCATAGCGACTTCTGCCGTAATGGTTCCGCCCAAATCAGATGGACGCTCGCCCTCAGCATAAAAAATATTTGGATGTAGGACGGTTTTACTTTTATTGATGTAATCAACAAAGCCTTTTACACCTCCAGAAAAAGCAAAGTTTTCTTCTTTTCCTGATCGTTGATCAACTAAACGAATGTGTACGCCATTGTTTAAGAAAGAAAGCTCTCTAATACGCTTAGAAAGAATTTCATAGTGGTACTCAACGTTACCAAAAATCTCTACATCAGCTAAAAAATGTACTTCTGTACCACGCTTGTCTGTTTCACCAATTACTTTTATTGGTGATGTCATATCGCCAGCTTCTTCAACTAACTCACGATTTTGAACAACGCCACGAGCAAATTCCATGAAATGAACTTTGCCATCACGCTTTACTGTTAAACGTAACCACTTAGATAAAGCGTTAACGCAACTAACACCTACACCATGCAAACCGCCTGACACCTTGTAGCTATTTTGGTCAAACTTACCACCAGCATGCAATTCAGTCATAACGATTTCTGCCGCACTTCTCTTAGGATCGTGCTTATCGTCATATTTAATACCAGTTGGCACACCTCGACCGTTATCAATAATTGATATTGAATTATCAGTATGAATGGTTACAGTGATTTCTGAACAATGTCCAGCCAATGCTTCATCAATTGAGTTATCTAATACTTCGAAAACTAAATGATGAAGACCAGTGCCATCAGAGGTATCTCCGATGTACATCCCTGGTCTTTTTCTTACTGCCTCTAAACCTTCTAAAATCTGAATAGAGGATGCGCCATATTGCTGTTCTGGTGTTTTTACTTCAGCGGTCATTGATTAATCTTTTCTACTAAATCTATTAAATACGCATTGGCATTACTACGTATTTGAAACCTTCTTGATCAGGAAGGGTAATTACTGCACTACTGTTTGAATCACCTAAGCTAATCTGAATAGATTCGCTCTTTAAATTAGCGAGAACGTCTAATAAATAAGAAACATTAAAGCCAATATCAATCTTGTCACCACTGTATTGGGTTTCAATATCTTCTTGCGCTTCTTCCTGTTCTGCATTCGTTGATTGAATGGTTAAACAGTTGTCAGAAAGAACACAACGTACACCTTTAAATTTATCGGTAGTCAAAATCGCAGCACGTTGTAAAGATGCCTGTAGCGCTTCTCTATCAACAACTAATTTATTGTTTTGACCCTTAGGTATTACTCGTTGGAAATCTGGAAATTTACCTTCAACCAATTTTGATAGAAGCTCAACATCACCAAAGTTAAATTTAATTTGATTGCTTGCTAAAGAAACAACAACTGGATCATCTGAATCATCTAACAAATGTTGCAATTCAAGAATGGTCTTACGAGGAATAATCACTTCTTGTTTTTGTCCATTCCCAGTAGGAGATTTATCTAAATCTACGTGGCTATATGCCAATCGATGACCATCTGTTGCAACTGCAATGATTCTTTGGCCTTCTAAAACAAACAACATACCGTTCAAGTAATAACGAATATCTTGTTGTGCCATAGCAAAGTGAACTTGGCTAATTAATTGCTTCAATGACTTCTGAGACATTTCCCAACTTGCTGAAACATCTGTTGACTCAGACATGATTGGGAATTCATTGGCTGCTAATGTTTGCAATGTGAAACGACTTTTGCCACTTTGCACAACCATTTTGCTGTCTTTCAAAGAAAGACTCATTGGGCCTTCTGGTAAAGCACGCAGGATATCTACAAGTTTTCTTGCACCAACAGTTGTACTTAAATTATCTGCACCAACTCCAAAATCTGCATGTGTAGTAATTTGAATTTCAATGTCTGTAGAAATCAATGAAACAGCATTGCCATTTTTTTTAAACAACAAGTTAGCCAAAATTGGTAGCGTATGTTTACGCTCAACAATACCGCTTACAAGTTGTAGTGGCTTAAGCAATTTGTCTCTAGATGTGCTGACCAGTTCCATGGTTCTTATTCCTGTAATTGTTTATATGTATATATATTTATAGTAGTAGTTAATAAAGCAGCCAAATTCTGTGGATAACTAAAAAAACATTTATTAATCAGTATTTTACCTTCATTAAAACCTTGTGGATATCTTTTGGATAGTCATTGGATAAAGTTTAATAACTTTTCTATTTTTGCATGAATAGACCAATTGTCCACAATCTATCAACATCCTATTCAAGTACTTATTCCCATAGTTATACATAAGCTGTCCACAAACATATCCACAAGCAAAAATTAGTTTTTCAAAGATTGCTCTAAGACGTGTAATTCATGGTTTAACTGACTGTCTCTTGTCCGCTCTTCAGAAATTTTTCGCACTGCATGCAATACAGTTGTATGGTCGCGACCACCAAAAAGCTCTCCAATTTCTGGCAAACTTTTCTGGGTTAGTTCTTTTGCTATGTACATGGCAATTTGTCTAGGTCTTGCAATATTAGCAGGACGCTTTTTAGAGTACATGTCTGCAACTTTAATGTTATAAAAGTCTGCAACAGTCTTCTGAATATTTTCAACAGAAATCTGCCGGTTTTGCACTGAAAGCAAGTCCTTTAGAGCTTCTCTAGCAACGTCAATCGTGATCTCTTTGCCATGGAAACGCACATAAGCCAAGATCTTCCTTAAGGCACCCTCTAGTTCGCGAACATTAGAACGTAGGTGTTTTGCCACAAAAAAAGCAACATCCTCAGTAAGTGGCAGACCTTCAGAAAGAGCTTTTTTCATCAAAATGGCTACGCGCATTTCTAGCTCTGGGGGTTCGATAGCTACTGTTAATCCAGAATCAAAACGAGAAATCAGCCGATCATCAATTCCCGAAATTTCTTTTGGGTAGGTGTCGCTGGTCATGATGACCTGAGATTTATTTGCTGTTAATGCTTCGAAAGCATAGAAAAACTCTTCTTGAGACCTTGGTTTGCCAGCAAAGAACTGAATATCATCAATTAAGAGCAAATCTAAAGAATGGTAGTACTGCTTGAATTTATCAAAAGACTTTTGTTGGTAGGCTTTGACCACATCAGATACGTATTGTTCGGCATGAATATATCTAATTTTTGCTTTAGGCTTTTCTTGTAATAAATGATTACCAATGGCATGAATTAGGTGTGTTTTGCCCAGACCAACTCCACCATATAAATACATGGGGTTATATGAAGAGCCAGGATTGTTAGCAACTTGTATAGCAGCAGCTCTAGCAAGCTGATTGGCCTTACCAGTAACAAAACTATCAAATGTTAAATTTGGGTTTAGTCTGGATCTGCCATCAATACCAATACTTGGCAATTCGTTAATTTCACTTGAAAATTCATTAACTATGACGGGCAAATGAGGACGATCGTCACTGGCTTCACTAATAAATTCAGACTGTTTTTCTTCGGTGTTTAGCAGCTTAATTTTTGGGTCTAGTACCCACTCAATCACAATAGCTCGGCCAAAGTGATTTTGAGCAAGCTCAATAAACCTTTGATTAAATTGATTTTTTACCCAGTCAAGCTTAAATCTATTGGGCGCAGCAAGCTCTAAGATGTTGCTAGAATCGTCAAAATTGAGGGCGAATAATGGCTTGATCCAGGTCTTAAATTGCTGGGGAGATAGTTCTTTAGAAAAAGAATTTGTCACAAATTCCCAAAATGACTCAAGAGCCGAATTTGTTTTTAAAGATGAATTTATTAAGGTATTGGTGTTCACGAGTGGATTGTAGATGGTCTTAAAAGTTATCCACAAAGGATAAGTCAGGGGATAACCTGTGGATAACTTGTTAATAACCCAAAAAATATATTAAAAACAACAAGATATAATTGTGAATAAAAATATATTATGCAAATATCTATTGACTAACAGTTATAAAAAAGCGAGAATCTAAGGTTCGCTAGGAAATAATTATGAAACGTACATATCA
>JAOAUK010000019.1:16261-22982 GCA_030157655.1 Polynucleobacter sp.
CGGTTTTCGTGTTCGCATGAAAACAAAAGGTGGTCGCCATGTTTTGAATGCGCGTCGTGCCAAGGGACGTAAACGCCTCGCTGTTTAAACAACAGCAAAGTAATGAAAACGGTAGAGCGAGCAAATCATTGCCTCGCTCTACACGTCTTTCTGATTCAGCATTAATACGCACCGTATTAGCTCAAAAACCCAAAACTACTAAATACATCGCATGTCATATTTTTAATAAATATGATGGCTTTGCGCTAACCGTGCCTAAAAAGCTCGCAAAACGGGCTGTGGATAGAAACAGAATTAAACGGTTGATGAGGGAGGCCTATAGGCAGGCTCCTGTTATAGAAGCTACGCAGGCTATGGTGTTGCGGTTACGCAAAAAGATTGGTGATAAAACAAAGAACAAGCTGAGAGAGGCTGAGCGACTAGAAATTCGTAAAGAATTAATCTCTTTGAGGTTGAGTAAGTGATTAATCGGGCGCTTCAAGGCTTGGTTAGGTTGTATCAGATCACATTAAGCCCTTTTTGGGGGGCGCAGTGCAGGTTTCATCCAACTTGTTCTTGTTATGCAATTGAGGCACTACAAAAGCATGGCTCAATAAAAGGAACCGTGTTGGCGATTTATAGAATTTTGCGTTGTAATCCTTGGGCTAAAGGCGGTATTGACCCAGTTCCAGAAAAGACCATTAAGAAGTAACAATCTCACACTACAATTCTCGCTTACGTAATTAAATACAGAAAAAATTCAATGGACATTAGAAAAACGCTACTTTGGGCCATCTTCACAATTTCAGCATTGTTGCTATTTAATGCATGGCAAGAGCAAACGGGCCAGGGCTCTTTGTTTTCAAAACCGGCCGCACCAGCAAAAGAACAAACGGTTATGGCAGAGGGTGGCGCAAAAGATTTACCGAAGCCTAGCGGTAGTTCTCTAGCAGCTCCAGCGCAAGCTGCGGCACCAAAAACAGGCGAAATCTTAACGTTAAAAAATGACGTTTTAGAGCTAGAGATAGATACTTTGGGTGGCGTGGTTAGCAAGGCGCGTTTACTAAAGCACTTAGAAGAAGATAAATCCCCAGTTTTATTATTTGATCGCAGCAACGATCGACAATATTTTGCAAGAAGCGGGTTGGTTTCTGGTACAGGCGTTGAGCTACCAAATCACACGCAAATTTTTTCTGTCACAAGAAACCAGGCTAACAATTCGATTACATTAAGCGCAGAAAAAAATGGTGTGCGCCTAGAAAAAACATATGCCTTAGCCAAGGGCTCATATGTTGTGGAAGCAAAGCACAGCATCAGAAATATTAGCGCGCAAAACTTAGATGGAACGCTGTACGCAGAACTTGTGCGTGATGGTGGTAAGCCATCATTTAAGGGCAAAGTAGAAGAGAGCTCTTTCTATAGCACTTTTACAGGACCTGCAGTTTATACAGATGCTGAAAAATTTCACAAAGTTGATTTCTCTGATATTGAAAAAGGAAAATCAAAAGTGCCATCAACTCAGCCTGCTGGTGATACAGCATGGGTGGCCATGGTACAGCACTACTTTGTGTCAGCATGGGTTCCACCGACAACCTATTCAAAAGATTTATATGTAGAAAAGTTGGATAAAAACCAATTCCGTGTGGGCGTTAAATCTAAATTGGATGCGCTAGGTGTTGGCCAAGAAAAAGTTGAAATATTTAAATTGTTTGTGGGCCCTCAAGAAGAGCGAGTTCTAGAAAACGTAGCGCCAGGCCTAGAGTTAGTAAAAGACTATGGTTGGCTGACCATCTTGGCCAAGCCAATTTTTTGGTTACTAGAAAAGATTCATGCTTTGGTTAACAACTGGGGCTGGGCGATTATTTTGTTAACGGTTTTCATTAAGTTGGTTTTCTTCCCGCTATCTGCTGCGAGCTATAAATCTATGGCGAGAATGAAGGAGGTTCAACCAAGACTTCTGGAAATGAAAGAGCGCTATAAGGGTGAGCCACAAAAATTAAATCAAGCAATGATGGAGATGTATCGCAAAGAGAAAATTAATCCTTTGGGCGGTTGTTTCCCGGTATTGATTCAGATCCCAGTATTCATTGCTTTGTATTGGGTTTTATTGGCGTCGGTAGAAATGAGAGCCGCACCATGGTTGGGGTGGATACAAGACTTGTCTAAGCCAGACACATTGTTTGGAGTTTGGTTTGGTGCGCCAATAGGTTTGTTGCCTATCCTGATGGCAATCTCTATGTTCGTACAAACAAAACTTAACCCAACGCCACCAGACCCTGTTCAGGCTAAGTTGATGATGCTGATGCCAATCGTATTTTCATTTATGTTCTTCTTCTTCCCTGCTGGCTTGGTTCTATATTGGGTGGTGAATAACATCTTATCGATTGCGCAACAGTGGCAAATCAATAAAATTTACGGTGGTAGCAAAGCCGCTTAACAATGAATAATCAGCGTGATCCCATCATTGCTTTAGCAACGGCGAAGGGTCGCGCTAGCGTAGGAATTATTCGTTTATCTGGTGAGGGGGTCTTGCACATCAGCAAGGCCCTTTGTCATAGAGACCTCCAACCTCGTCATGCCACCTTGTTAGCATTTGATGATGATCGGGGCGATCTAATTGATGAGGGATTGGCGATATTTTTTCCAGGCCCTAACTCATACACTGGAGAGGATGTGTTGGAGCTTCAGTGCCACGGTAGCGTTCCAGCATTAAATCTCTTAATTGAACATTGTTTGAAGATTGGCAAGCCATATGGTTTGCGCTTGGCTGCTCCCGGCGAGTTCACGGAACGAGCTTTTTTAAATAATAAGATTGATTTGGCGCAGGCAGAAGCGATTGCCGATTTAATTGATGCTAGTAGCGCTTTGGCTGCAAAGGGCGCCGCAAAATCACTAAAAGGCGATTTTTCAAAAAAAATCCAAGTATTTTTAGATGCGTTAATAGAGTTGCGTGCACTTACAGAGGCAACTCTCGATTTTCCTGAAGAGGAAATTGATTTTATTGAGCAGCATGACGTCTTTAATCGGTTAAAAAATATTCTTAGCAATATTCAGGATGTAAAAAAGTCAGCACAACAAGGCGCTGTTATTAGAGACGGCCTGACAATTGTTTTGGTGGGGCAACCGAATGTGGGTAAGAGTTCATTGATGAACTCCTTGGCCGGCGAAGAGGTTGCTATCGTGACGGAGGTTGCTGGCACCACGAGAGATCGCTTAAAAGAAACCATTCAAATTGATGGCGTGCCCTTACATATTATTGATACGGCAGGGCTGAGAGAAACAACCGATAGCGTTGAACAAATAGGCATTGAAAGAACTTGGAAGGCCATTGAGCAGGCCGACCTTGTTTTGCATTTGATGGATGTCAGTGGCGGCGCTGAAATTTCAGAGCTTGATCAAAACTTAATTAAAAAGATTAAAGATGTTGCTACCAAGCAAGTCCCAATCAAGATTGTTTGGAATAAGCTTGACCGCGCATCGAGCGTTCACCAGAACAATAAAAATGAATTTTATGTTTCTGCAAAAACAGGCGCGGGGCTTGATGCTTTAAAACAAGAGTTATTAAGTGTTGCTGGGTGGCAGCCGGATGCTGAGGGTGGAATACTTGCGCGTCAACGCCATATAGAAGCTTTGTTGGAGGCTGAGCAATGTATTACTAATGCCCTCTTGCTTCTTAAGCAAGAAACCTCATCCGTTGAGTTGGCGGCAGAGGAAATGCGTTTAGCTCAAGATGCTCTATCAAAAATTACCGGCCAATTTTTGCCAGACGATTTGTTAGGCAAGATCTTTAGTACTTTCTGTATCGGTAAATAAGTAGTGACCTCTCAATTTGACCAGGTGGTGCTCGCGGGTGGCGGAAATCGCTGTTGGTGGCAAGCGGGCTTTTGGCATGTGCTTAATGAAAGAGTTCCGCAGTCACCTAAAAAATTAATTGCCATTAGCGCTGGTGCGGCCACCGCATGTCTTTTCTATGCGCGACCGGGAAAAGGTGGCGCTGAGTGGGGGTTGAATTATTACGCTCAGGCTTTGGCGGGAATTAAAAAAAATGCCAATTGGGAGAACTTGTTTTCTTCCAAGCCTGTTTTTCCTCACCATGAGCTTTATCGGGCTGCACTAAAAAATATTCTTGGTGGAGGCTTTGATTTAATCAAGAAGGCACCGACTATAGAGATTGGTTTGGCGAGAACCCCCTCGTGGCTAGGCCCAAGACTCTCTGTTGCACTTGGATTAACGGTTTACAACTTAGAAAAGTATTTAAAGAAAAGTCTTCATCCAACATTGGGCAAAACAATTGGATTCAAACGTGAGTTCATAGCTGCACAAAATTGTTCAACTGAAGATGATTTAATAGATTTGATATTGCAGTCATCTTGCACCCCCCCATTTACACCCGTCATGTACCGTAGTGGTCAGGCGGTATTAGATGGCGGCTTGGTCGACAATGTCCCGATTGATGGTTTAAGCCCGTCGCCACAAGGCGCCCCTAAAAGTGAAGTGTTGGTACTTTTAACCAGAAGGTATTCTCAACCCGACTATTTTGTTAATGAGTTGCCAGGTTTAAGGTTGACCTATATCCAGCCATCTAGTCCGGTACCAATTTCTAGCTGGGATTATGCTCATCACGAGCTAATGCCGCTGACTTATAGGCAGGGTAGAGCTGATGCAGAGCTTGCTTTTTCAAATGGCGTGTTTGGTTAGTTAAGAGGATTCTTAACTGTCCTTTGTAAGCCTAAAAAGGGTCCCAAGTGGTATCCTTACGGTATTCCAAAACTACTAACTTAACCATGAATCAACCTACGATGAAAGGTGTGGCCGCCCTTAACGTGCCGTCTTATGTTAAACATCAGAAGTTAATTGACTGGGTGGCAGAAATTGCTGCATTAACACAGCCAGATAACGTTTATTGGTGCGATGGGTCAGAAGAAGAATATGACCGTTTGTGCGCCAATATGGTGGCCGCAGGAACGCTAAAAAAGCTAAATCCAGAAAAAAGAAAAAATTCTTATTTAGCCTGTTCTGATCCTAGTGACGTAGCACGTGTTGAGGATAGAACGTACATTTGTTCAAAAAATAAAGAAGATGCTGGTCCTACTAACAATTGGATGGACCCAGCAGAAATGCGTAAAACTCTTCAACCATTATTCCAAGGTTGCATGAGAGGCAGAACCCTATATGTTGTGCCATTTTCAATGGGCCCATTAGGCTCTCCAATTGCTCACATTGGTGTTGAGTTATCAGATAGCGCCTATGTTGCAATTAATATGCGCATCATGACGCGCATGGGTAAAGGCGTATTCGATGTTTTAGGCGCAGAGGGCGACTTTGTGCCATGCGTACATACAGTAGGCAAGCCATTAGAGGCTGGCGAAAAAGACGTGTCTTGGCCATGCAACAGTACTAAATATATCGTGCACTATCCAGAGACTCGTGAGATCTGGTCTTATGGTTCAGGATACGGCGGCAATGCTTTGTTGGGTAAAAAGTGTTTTGCATTACGCATTGCTTCAACAATGGGCCGCGACCAAGGTTGGTTGGCTGAACATATGTTGATTTTGGGTGTAACTTCACCAGAGGGTAAGAAGTATCACGTGGCTGCGGCGTTCCCATCAGCATGCGGTAAAACAAACTTTGCGATGTTAATTCCACCTCAAGGTTTCCAAGGTTGGAAGGTTACAACCATTGGTGACGATATTGCTTGGATTAAACCGCGCAAAGACCCAGTAACTGGTAAAACACGTTTATTCGCTATCAACCCAGAGGCTGGTTACTTTGGCGTTGCGCCAGGTACAAATACATTGACCAATGCGAATTGCATGGCGTCATTGAATGAAAATGTGATTTTTACTAACGTTGCCTTGACTGATGATGGTGATGTTTGGTGGGAAGGCATGACAGACAAAGCCCCGGATCATTTAATTGACTGGCAAGGTAAAGATTGGACTCCTGCAGACTCAGCAGCAGGCAGAAAAGCTTCTCATCCTAATGCTCGATTTACAGTGGCTGCAACCAACAATCCAGTGATTGATCCAGAGTGGAATAATCCAGACGGTGTTGCAATTGATGCGTTTATTTTTGGTGGTCGCCGCTCTACAACAGTGCCATTGGTAACAGAAGCGCGTAACTGGGTAGAGGGCGTATATATGGCGTCTACTATGGGTTCTGAAACAACAGCTGCAGCTGCAGGTCAGCAAGGTGTTGTGCGCCGCGATCCATTTGCTATGTTGCCATTCGCCGGTTACAACATGAGCGACTATTTCCAACATTGGTTGAACATGGGTAAAAAGCTAGAGTCTGAGGGCGCCAAGTTACCAAGCATTTATTGCGTTAATTGGTTCCGTAAAGATGAGGCTGGTAAATTTGTTTGGCCTGGATATGGCGAAAACATGCGCGTGTTGGCATGGATGCTTGAGCGCATTGAAGGCAAAGCTAATGGCCAGGAAAACATTTTTGGTACAACGCCAACCCATGGCGATATTAATTGGACTGGTCTGAACTTTAGTACAGAGCAATTCAATAAAGTAACTTCTATTGACAAGGCAGCTTGGCAAGAAGAAATGAAGTTGCATGACCAACTGTTTGAACAGCTGTCATACCATTTGCCTAAGGAATTGGTAGAAACCAAGAGCGCACTAGAGGCGCGCCTGGCTAATTAATTGGGCAGTATTAATAAATGAAAAAGCCCCCTCTATTGAACTGACCCCCGAAAGTTGGACACCATGTCTACATCGGGGGTTTAGTTTTA
>JAOAUK010000020.1 GCA_030157655.1 Polynucleobacter sp.
CTTCTGCATTGCGTGCTCACGGATTTTAAACGTAATTTTCTCGTTCCGCAAATCGACTTCGGCTCTAAATCCTTGTTTTTTGAGGATTTGCTGAACTTTTTCAGCATATTCTGCCGAATTTCCGGAAATATTCATCACAATGCACTGAGTTGGTGCAAGCCAAGTTGGCATCGCGCCCGCATGGTTTTCGATCAAAATACCAATAAATCTCTCTAAAGAACCCACAATCGCACGGTGCAACATCACCGGTACTTTGCGATCGTTGTCTGCTGAAACATATTCAGCACCCAAACGTAATGGCATAGAGAAGTCGACCTGCATGGTGCCGCACTGCCAAGAACGTCCAATTGAATCTTTTAAGTGGTACTCAATCTTAGGACCGTAGAAGGCACCCTCACCTGGCAACTCTTCCCACTCCTGGTTAGATGCTTTTAGAGCGTTTCTAAGAGCCTCTTCAGCCTTATCCCAAATCGCATCATCACCAACACGTTTAGCAGGACGAAGCGCTAACTTCACAGCAACTTCTGTAAAACCAAAATCTTGGTACACCGCACGAACTGCTTTATCAAAATCAGCCACTTCAGACTGAATCTGATCTTCTGTACAGAAAATATGTCCATCGTCTTGCGTAAAGCCACGCACACGCATCAGGCCATGCAAGGCACCTGACGACTCATTACGATGGCATTGACCAAACTCACCGTAACGCAATGGCAACTCTCTGTAGCTATGTAAACCTGCGTTGTAAATCTGTACGTGACCCGGGCAGTTCATCGGCTTTAAGGCATAAGCACGATTCTCAGACTCAGTTGTGAACATGTTGTCTTTGTAGTTTTCCCAGTGACCTGACTTTTCCCAAAGAGCACGATCCAAAATTTGCGGCGCCTTCACTTCTTGGTAACCATTCTCTTGGTATACACGACGCATGTACTGCTCAACCTGTTGCCAAATTGACCAGCCCTTTGGATGCCAGAAAATTAATCCTGGAGCTTCTTCTTGGAAATGGAATAAATCTAATTGCTTACCTAATTTACGATGGTCACGCTTCTCTGCTTCTTCCAACATGTGCAAGTAAGCTTCTTGATCTTCTTTTTTAGTCCAAGCTGTACCGTAAATACGTTGCAACATTTCATTGTTGCTATCACCGCGCCAATAGGCACCGGCAACTTTCATCAATTTAAATACTTTTAATTTGCCAGTCGACGGCACGTGAGGGCCACGGCACAGGTCTGTGAAACCACCTTCTGAGTAAAGCGACAGATCTTCATTCGATGGAATGCTTTCAATTAACTCGGCTTTATAGTTTTCACCCAAACCTTTGAAATACTTCACAGCCTCATCGCGACTCACCACACGTCGCTCAACTTTTTCATCTTTCTTGGCCAACTCAGCCATGCGCTTT
Source organism: Polynucleobacter sp. (assembly GCA_030157655.1). Taxonomy (GTDB): domain Bacteria; phylum Pseudomonadota; class Gammaproteobacteria; order Burkholderiales; family Burkholderiaceae; genus Polynucleobacter. The sequence continues at coordinate 1,403 of JAOAUK010000020.1, forward strand.
TCAATCGCAGCTAAATCATCAGGCGTGAATGGACGGCTATAAGCAAAGTCGTAATAAAAACCTGTATCAATCACTGGACCAATCGTCACTTGCGCTTCTGGGTAAAGCTCTTTCACTGCATAAGCTAATAAGTGAGCCGTTGAATGGCGAATGACTTCCAAACCCTCAGGGTCTTTGTCTGTCACGATGGCTAAGTCACTATTAGAGTTGATCAAGAAACTGGTATCAACCAATTTGCCATTGACCTTACCCGCTAAAGCAGCTTTAGCGAGTCCCGTACCAATGCTTTGTGCCACCTCAAAAACGGTCAACGGAGCAGGATACTCACGCTTAGATCCATCAGGTAATGTGACGACAACCATATCAACTCCAAAAAATTGGGCGCGGCGCTCTGGGATCTTTTTGAACCTAGGGCTTTCCGCGCCTATATCTGTACTTCTAATTCGTTGGTAGGCTCGATTGGAATCGAACCAACGACCTCTACCATGTCAAGGTAGCGCTCTAACCAACTGAGCTACGAGCCTATTAAGTCCATAAGTTTATCACTTGTGACTACTTCCTTCTTGCCTCTGTGACCCCTTTAACCTCTAATAAGGCAGTTAAAGCGTGCTGCAGACCATCCGTTGAGGCAATTTCAATCGTGAATTGCATGCTGGCCACACCTTTACGCGATTGAGTTTTGACGCCCGTGACATTGATCTTTAAACGTGAAAATACTTCAGAAATATCACGCAATAAGCCCTGCCGATCGACTGCCATCAAAGCAATATCCACAGGGAACAACGATTTACTAGCTAAGCGATCGCCCCATTCAGTAAGCACGACTCTCTCTGGAGCTCTTGCCAATAACTGTTTAAAGGTGCTGCAATCTTGACGATGAATCGATACGCCACGACCTCTGGTGACAAACCCACTGATCGCATCTGGTGGCACAGGACGACAGCAACGCGATAACTGCGTTAATAAAGAATCCACTCCCACCACCAAAACATCCCCTTGATGAGCTTTGGCTTTGCTCTTACGCAAAATGATGTCTGGCAACTCTGGCTTAACTGGCTCAACCACAGGTTGATCTTCTTTATCACCCTCTTGCTCTGCCTGCAAAGCAGTAAACCAGGCACGAACTTTTGACCTAGCCCTGTGAGTGGCTAAATAGCCGCGCTCAAGGTTCAGCCAATCCAATGATGGCCCACCTTGTTTAACGGAGATGATTTCTACTGTTTGTCCATTTTTTAAACGAGTATCGAGTGGCACCATCGCACCATCCACTCTGGCACCACGACAACGGTGACCTAAATCTGTATGTACAGAATAGGCAAAATCAATGGGGGTGGCCCCTTGTTGCAAAGGCACCACTTGTCCCAAGGGGGTCAATACATAAATCTGATCATCTAACTCTTGTCCTTTGAGTTGATCCCATGCATCTTCTTTCCAGGCAATCAGCTGTCTTGCCCAAGCAATCTTGCGGTCATACTCTTCCTTGGCGCTCACTGTTCCTGAGTAACCTTGCTTACCCGCTTCTTTGTAGCGCCAATGGGCAGCCACACCATACTCGGCTTGCTTATGCATGTCTTGAGTTCTAACTTGCACCTCAAATGATATTCCTTCAGCATCCATCACCACGGTGTGTAATGACTGGTAACCATTGGGTTTCGGTCTTGCAATGTAATCGTCGAACTCTTTAGGAATCGGTTGCCATACGTGATGAACAATGCCTAATGCTGCATAACAATCTTTGACATCAGCCACCAAAATACGAAATGCTCTAACGTCGTATAACTGAGCAAAGTCAATCGCCTTACCTTGCATCTTTTTCCAAATGCTATAGATATGCTTAGGACGACCCTGTACATCAGCCTTGATACCAGCACCTTGCAACTCAACATTTAAACGTTGCATGATTTGCGCAATGAACTCTTCGCGTTCAATGCGCTTGGAGTCCAATAATTGAGCAATCTGCTTGTAGGTATCCGGCGCCAAACAACGAAACGCCAAATCCTCCATCTCCCACTTGAGCTGCCAAATACCCAAACGGTTCGCCAAAGCAGCATCGACATCCAAGATATCCTGCGCCCAAGAGGACTTAGTCTCAATACGTTGTGAAGTTACCCACCTTAGCGTTTGCAAAACAGAGGCAAGATGCAAGAGCACGACACGCAAGTCATGCGCAAATGCCAATAGCATTTTTCTTAACACTTCTACTTGAGCTTGGGCACTCTGCCCCAATTGATTGGCTGGCTGCCTAGCAATCTTGACTTGCGCCGCCTTAAGACCGCGGTAACCGATGATAAGACCAGCCACCTCTAGTCCTAATTGTTTCTCCAACGCTTCTTTGTTTAAAGTTGAATCCAAATATTCAGCAGCAATACAACTCGGCTCATCCAACTTTAAAGACAAGAGAATATCTTTCACGCCCAATGCATGATCGCGCGCGTCTTCACCAAACAATAAATCGGTATTAACTATAGAACTCACGTGCTAAGGATACCTGTTCTGGCGTAATAAATGCAGGGGCATGACCCACGCCAGGAATCTCGATACTTCTAGCCCTAGGATTTCTGTGGCACATATCAGCCACCGTTTTGGCTGATAGCAAATCAGAGTCACCACCTCTAACGACCAACATGTCTGCTTGAATCGCCTCATAGGCTTTCCAAGTCATCATCTCACCCATGACGGCTGTGGCCATCGTTACAGCTGCAAATGGCTTAGAGATGTTTGGGTCGTAATGCAAGATCCACTCGCCGCCCTCTTTTTTCAAATGAGGTCCGTTGTAATCTTTCCATTGCTGTGGCGTGAAATCACCAAAAGGTGCGCAAATACGATTGAGATATAAAAGGCCTTCTTTTTTTGTTTCAAAACGTAGTGGCTTACCCACGTAATCACCCAAACGCTTTAAAGCAGCAGACTCAATCTTAGGCCCCACATCATTCAAAATCATGCGACGAATTGGTGAGTGATCTTGGCTCGCCAAGAAGATACCAATCAAGCCGCCCATGGATGTACCAAACCAATCCACTTTGTTCACACCCAATCTAGCAATCAAGGTCACCATGTCTGCCACATATTGTGGAATACCGTAGAGCATTGGATTAGGCAGCCAATCAGAATCACCACGCCCTACCACATCAGGACATATCACTCGATAACGATCACTCATTGTTTTAGCCAAGACTTTGAAGTCACTGCCTCGACGTGTTAAACCATGTACACAAATTAAAACATGTTGATTATTGGGATCACCCCACTCGTGATAAGCCATGTTATGCAAGCCAGAGGTGCTGGCACATTGCACAAAGTGCGTGCGACATTCAGGATCCTCAACATCCTGAATGTCTTCTACTGGAATCGGGTAATCCGGCTTTTGCTCTACTTCAACAACCTGAATACTTTGCGCATGAGCTACTGTATTGAAGCTCTCAGGCGCATGAGCAGAAACATCAATCGATGCCTCTGATTTAATCCCAAAAATGCGCTTGAGTAAACGCTTGAGCATTACTGAGCTACCCAACCACCATCCATGTTCCATGCAACGCCACGAATTTGTGTAGCTGCCGGACTACAGAAGAAAACTGCCAAAGCTGCTAATTGCTCAGGAGTTACAAACTCACCTGAAGGTTGCTTTTCAGATAAGAGGCGTTTCTTAGCTTCATCGTTACTCACTTGATCTTTTTCAGCGCGTGCATCCACTTGCTTTTGCACCAATGGTGTTAATACCCAACCAGGACAAATCGCATTACATGTCACACCTGTTTGCGCTGTTTCTAAAGCAGTTACCTTAGTTAAACCAACGATGCCATGCTTTGCTGCCACATAAGCAGATTTTTGCGCAGAACCAACCAAGCCATGAACAGAAGCCAAATTAATAATGCGGCCCCAGTTGCGTTGCTTCATACCTGGCAAAGCCATGCGTGAGGTATGGAATGCTGATGACAAGTTAATCGCAATAATGGCATCCCAACGGTCCACCGGGAAATCTTCAACGTTAGCCACATGCTGAATACCTGCGTTGTTCACCAAGATATCAACTGCGCCAAAACGCTTTTCAGCTGTTCTCATCATGTCTTCGATTTCTGCAGGCTTACTCATATCAGCACCGTGATACTCAACCTCTACGCCATATGCTTTAACTTCAGCAATAGCGGCATCTTTTTCACCAAAGCCGTTCATCATGATGTTGGCGCCCTGCTCAGCTAATGCTTTTGCAATACCCAAACCAATACCGCTCGTTGAACCCGTTACAACTGCTGTTTTACCTTTCAACATACTCATATCAACTCACTCCAAAAAGCATTAATGACAATTTTTTAACTAGGCATTTCTGGTTGCAAAGTCACATGATCAATCTCATGCTTTTCTCGCAACATCTTATTTATTTTCTCTAAAGTGATTGGCCAATCTTGTAGATCTCTGATCTCTACATGTCCAATCAAAGCAGGATGACCTGGTGACATTTCCCATACGTGCAAATCATGAACAGCCAAAACACCATCTACCGCTCTTAAGTCATGTCCTACTTGTAGGTAGTTAATGTGATGCGGCACACCTTCCATCAAGAAATGATAGGACTCTCTCAATACATCAATGGTAGAGCGCAAGACCAAGAAGCAAACAAATAAAGACAAGATCGGATCAATTTGCATCCAACCCGTGTATTGAATTACCACGCCCGCAATCAACGCAGCAACAGAACCTAACAGATCACCCATCACATGCACTAGAGCAGCTTTGGTATTAACACTTTTCTTATCTTTAGATAACACCCACGCAACAATTAAGTTAATACACAGACCAATGATTGCAACAATCGTGACTGTTTGACCCTGCACCTCATGTGGCGTATTAAACCGCGTCAGCGCTTCAACTCCAATCCAAACTACCAAAGCCAACATCGCCAAACCATTGATGAAAGCAGCTAAAGATTCAGCACGACCAAAACCAAATGAATTTTTAATTGACGGCGGTCTTCTTGCAATGATTTGCGCTAGTAGAGCCAAACCCAAAGAGGCGGCATCTGTGACCATATGCCCAGCATCAGAAATAAGAGCCAAAGAGTTGGCCCAAAAACCTGCAAAAGCTTCAATACCTGCAAATGTGAATGTGAGTAATAAGGCCGTTAACAAAATGCCTGTTTGATGAGTCTCACGATAATGCAGATGCTGCGCATCACCCCTCTTGTGTGCATGCAAGTGAGAGGCGTGATGAGCAGGATTCATTATTTAATTAAACAGCGCTTGTATCTAACTTGCAACCAGTTTTAGAAACAACTTCTTCTTTACTTACCCCAGGCGCCAACTCAAGTAGCTTCATGCCTTCTGGTGTCACATCAATCACGGCCAAATCCGTGATGATGCGATTAACCACACCCACACCCGTTAATGGCAATGTGCAGTTAGGCAAAATTTTGATGTCTTCTGTGCCATCTTTTTTCTTGGCCACATGCTCCATCAATACAACCACATGCTTAACACCAGCAACCAAGTCCATTGCGCCGCCCATACCCTTAACCATCTTGCCCGGGATCATCCAGTTCGCAAGGTCACCCTTCTCACTCACTTGCATAGCACCCAAAATAGCAATATTGATCTTGCCACCGCGGATCATGCCAAATGAGTCAGCCGATGAAAAAATAGCTGAGCCAGGTAGCGTTGTGATTGTTTGTTTACCAGCGTTGATTAAGTCTGCATCAACTTTATCGTCCGTTGGAAATGGACCAATGCCTAATAAACCGTTTTCAGATTGAAGCCAAACTTCAATATCTGCTGGCACATGGTTAGCTACCAAAGTAGGCAAGCCAATGCCTAAGTTGACGTAAAAACCATCTCTTAATTCTTTTGCTGCACGTGCAGCCATCTCATCACGATTCCATGCCATGATTCTTACTCCTTAAGCCTTGCTAACAGTGCGCTGTTCAATGCGCTTCTCTGGGTTCTTGTTCAATACGATGCGATGTACATAAATACTTGGTGTATGAACATCAGCAGGCTCAAATGTGCCGTTCTCAACAATTTCTTCTACTTCAACCACTGTGATCTTGCCAGCCATCGCGCACATTGGATTGAAGTTACGGGCTGTGTGACGGTAAATCAAGTTACCAGCTTTATCTGCTTTCCAAGCTTTTACCAAGGCAACGTCCGCCACTAAAGAACGTTCCATCACATATTTTTCACCATCAAATTCACGAATTTCTTTGCCTTCAGCAACAATCGTGCCCACACCAGTCTTTGTGAAGAAAGCTGGAATACCACAGCCACCCGCACGCAACTTCTCAGCCAAAGTGCCTTGAGGCGTGAACTCCAACTCAAGCTCACCCGCTAAATATTGGCGCTCAAACTCTTTGTTCTCGCCAACATATGAAGAAATCATTTTTTTAATTTGGCGAGTCTCTAATAGCTGGCCTAAACCAAAGCCATCCACACCTGCATTATTTGAAATAGCTGTTAAGTTCGTGACACCTGAGTCACGCAAGGCAGCAATCAATGCTTCAGGAATGCCACACAAACCAAAACCACCTACTGCAAAAGTTTGGCCACTTTTGACGATATCAGCCAAAGCTTCTTTCGCAGAACCGTAAACCTTATTCATTCAAAACTCCCAATTTATTCAAAAACAGCCCTATTGAAGGGCTCTGACCCACTCTTTAAGCAAGCAAACTATATGCCAAACCCCTAGTTATATACCATTGTATTGACGGATCGTTGACAGTTAGGCGAACGAAACCTCAAGAAATTAGCTAACTATATGAAAATAAATCCAGAAATTAAGCGCTAAGACCCCTTATAGTAACTTTTTTCTCAGTCCAGACAGATTGAAATTAAAATTAAAAGCGTTATCTCTTGGAGAGCAGATGAATACCAGCCCTGAAATTCTTGAACAATTTGGTCCTCGCGAATCGATGGACTACGACGTGGTCATTGTGGGCGGCGGCCCAGCTGGTTTATCTGCTGCCATTCGACTCAAACAGTTAAGCGCAGAAAAAGGCCAAGAGATATCCGTCTGCGTTCTTGAAAAAGGATCTGAAGTAGGTGCGCATATTCTGTCTGGCGCAGTGATGGATCCAATTGGCATTAATGAATTAATCCCCGACTGGAAAGAAAAAGGCGCGCCGCTCAATACTGCCGTGAGCGAAGACCGCTTCATGTTCTTAACAGAAAAGAAGTCTTACACCACGCCTAACTGGATGTTGCCTGGCTGCTTTCAAAATCACGGTAACTATATTGTTAGCTTGTCTAACTTCACACGCTGGCTAGGTGCAGAAGCAGAAAACTTGGGTGTAGAAATTTTCCCAGGCTTTCCTGCTGCAGAAATTTTGTATGGCGCATCAGGTGAAGTACTTGGCGTAGCCACAGGCAACTTAGGGGTGGGTAAAGATGGTGAGCCAACTGAGAACTTTCAACTTGGCATGGAATTACGTGCCAAGTACACCCTCTTTGCCGAGGGGGCTCGCGGCCACTTAGGCAAGCAACTCATCAACAACTATGCCCTAGATGCCGGCAAAGATCCACAAAGCTATGGCCTTGGCATCAAAGAGCTTTGGGAAATCGACCCAGCACTTCACCAAGAAGGCTTGGTGATCCACACTGCAGGTTGGCCATTAAGTTCTGATACTTATGGTGGTTCATTTTTATATCACCTAGAAAACAATCAAGTCGCTGTTGGTTTTGTGGTGGGCTTGTCTTACAGCAATCCGTACCTCAGTCCTTTCGAAGAATTCCAACGTTACAAAACACATCCAAGCATTCGTCGCTTCTTTGAAGGTGGCAAACGCATTGGTTATGGTGCGCGCGTGATCACAGCTGGCGGATTAAATAGTCTTCCAAAAACAGTATTCCCTGGTGGTGCACTGATTGGCTGTGAGGCAGGCTTCTTAAATGCATCACGTATCAAAGGTAGTCATGCAGCAATTAAAACTGGCATGCTTGCTGCCGAAGCAGCTTTTGATGCAGTAACAGCTAATCGCTCCGGTGACGAATTAAGCGCTTACCCAGAAGCATTCAAGCAAAGCTGGCTTCACACAGAACTCAATAAAGCACGCAACTTCAAACCATGGATGGGCAAAGGCCTCTACTTGGGTACGTTGATGGTTGGTATTGAGCAAAAGCTATTGGGCGGTAATGTGCCATGGACCGTGCATACAAAATTTGCTGATCATGAATACCTAAAACCTGCGGCTCAATGTCAAAAGATTGAGTACCCAAAACCAGATGGAAAAATTACTTTCGACAGATTGTCTTCAGTATTTATTTCCAATACCAATCATGAAGAAAACCAACCAGCTCATTTAACACTCAACAATGCGGTTGTTCCAACCATTACCAACTTGCCAGTGTTTGATGGGCCAGAGCAACGCTACTGCCCGGCTGGCGTTTACGAATACGTTGAAGCAGACACAGGCAAACAATTACAGATTAATGCGCAGAACTGCGTGCATTGCAAAACTTGTGACATCAAGGACCCCACCCAAAATATAGTGTGGCTAAATCCTGAAGGCACAGGCGGTCCGAATTACTCGGGAATGTAACTTTTATAGCTTATTCTTTACGCTTAATTTTTGTCTTAACCTTGTTTGTTTGATTCTAATTTTTAAGTAGAGGTATATATGTCAGGTCATGGTCACGTTGATCCGAGCAATAAAAAAATTGCGTTACTCATTTCAATATTGGCATTACTGTTAGCCGTCAGCGAAACAATGAGTAAGGCATACCAAACGGAAGTCTTAACTAAACAAATTGAAGCTTCTAATTTATGGTCTTTCTTCCAAGCAAAAACGATTCGCTCAACTGCCACCAAATTAACCATTGAAACCACACAACTCAGTGGTAAAGCGTCTGATCCAAAGACAGCTGCCGCCATTGAGAAATGGGATGCGGCAGCTAAGCGCTACGATTCAGAGCCTGAAACAGGCGAAGGCCGTAAAGAATTAGCAGCCAAAGCCAAGCAAGCAGAAGCAACACGTGATCTTTATATGCATAAATATCACTTCTTAGAAATTGCCTCAGGCATCTTGCAAGTAGCCATCGTGCTCGCATCGGCTACGATCATCACAGGCGTTAGCTTACTCAGTGTTTTAGCCGGTGGCCTAGGTGTGATTTCTTTGATTCTTAGTGGTTTAGGTATTTTTGCCCCAACACTCATCCACCTTTAATCATTCAGTTTTAATACACTAACTATTAAGCCAGTCATGCATAAAAAAATTATCTCTACTCTTATGCTAACTGGCTTTTTGCTTGGCACACCAAGCATTGCTAAAGAATTGGCCTTTACAGCCATCGGTGATCAACCGTACTCTAGCAACGAGGCATTCCGTCAATTAATCGTCGGTATTAATCAGCACCCTAGCTCCAAGTTCACGATACATGTGGGTGATATTAAAAATGGTGCCAGTCTTTGCTCAGACGAAACATTTTTAGAGGTTAGAAAGCTATTTGATGGCTTTGAAAAGCCATTGGTGTTTACGCCTGGCGATAACGAGTGGACAGACTGTCACCGCGCATCCAATGGCTCATACCAACAAATGGAAAGGCTTGAAAAAGTTAGGTCTGTATTTTTTCAAGAAGGTAAAAGTCTTGGGCAGCAAACTCTTCGAGTTGAGAACCAGTCCAAATTAATGCCTAAGTTTCGTTCTTATATTGAGAACGTCCGCTGGGTAGAACAAGATGTTTTGTTCGTCACGATTCATCAGGTGGGATCTAACAATAATTTAGATCGCCAGATTCCAGGCGCCCTCGCAGAATATCAATCACGCAATGCTGCGAACATGGCTTGGCTAAACAATAGCTTTCAACTAGCCAAGAATAAAAAATATGCTGCCGTGGTGCTTGCAATGCAATCAGATATTTTTGACTCAAGAGTTCCAGCAGAATCTGGGTTTAAAGATTTCATCCAGAATATAGCCAAGCTATCAGCGTCTTTTAAAAAGCCCGTCCTATTGATACAGGGTGACTCACATCAATATCTGGTGGATCAACCGATCAAGAATAAAGCAGGTCAAACTCAAGAGAATGTGTTGCGCTTAATTGTTCCTGGCGCCAACTTGGTTGAGGCAGTGGAAGTGAAAATTGATACCAACAAAAAAGCGATTCAAGAAGTTTTTTCTTTTAGCAAATACAGCGGCAAATAATTTATTTCTGATTTTTTAATCAGTATTCGTAATTTTGCTCATACACCAGTAGCCTAAAAAGCTACTCACGGCAGCCAAGCCAAAAACATGGGCAGGCGCCAAATACTCCCAAACCCAACCAGCCACCAAACCACCGACCGTACCACCAACGCCATACGACACGGTGGTATACAGCGCTTGCCCTCTAGCTTGCAAAGGTCCTTTGAACCATGTTTGCAACATTTTGATGCTCGCACTGTGATGCGCGCCAAATGTCGCAGCATGCATGATTTGCGCTAACACCAAGACAATTAACTCAGGTAGGTATGCAATCAATGCGAAACGAATGGTCGCAATTAGATATGCCGTTAACAAAATGTTCTTTGTGGTGAATCTGGCATAAAAGTAACTTTGAAAATAAAAAAATATCACTTCAGACAAAACACCCAACATCCAAAAGAGTCCTATCTCACCTTTTGAATATCCCAACTGATCCAAATACAAGGAATAAAAAACATACAAAGCAGCATGACCAAAGATCATCCAAAAGTTAGCGGATAGAAACCACTGCACTTGAGTATTTTTAAGCACATGTCCAAATTTAATTTCCACATGATGTGTCACCTCGATCGCCGGCTCACGCAAAGTAGTGGTTAAAACTGTCATGACTAATAAGGCTGCCATACCAAAGTATGGAAAGCTCTCAATACCAAACTGCTCAAACCAAGCGCCTGCAGATAAGACCATCGCTATAAAACCAATTGAGCCCCATAGTCTTAGGCGCCCATAACGGCGATCAAAGTCATTATTTTTGTAGAGTGCATGAACAGTGGCTGCTTCGCCCAAGGGCATCAAGCTACTGATGACCGTGTTGAGCAAGAACATCCAAATTAATAATGGTAGATAACTCTCAAGATAAAAGATGGCGGAGAAAATGATGCACGCCATCACAGAGGTCACTCGCATGATGCCCAAACGATCACGACGCATATCAGCTAACCAACCCCAGGCAAAGGGGCCTAGGATACGAGTGATCTGAAACATAGACATCAAGGCAGCAATCTCAATTGCACCAAAGTTTCTGCTGGCGAAATAGAGACTGGCATAGGGCGACATCAGCCCTATGTATGAGAAGTAAAAAAAGAAAAAAGCCGCAAAAGCCAGCCGTACAAGACCGGTCATGAAAACTTTCTAACTAAGGTCTTTGAGCTGGAATGCGTGGCGTACTAACGCTGACATCACCACATTGAGCGCGATGACGTAGCACGTGATCCATGATGACCAAAGCCAACATCGCTTCAGCAATCGGCGTTGCACGAATACCTACGCAAGGATCATGACGACCCTTGGTTTGTACAACAGCAACATCACCTGCGCGATTGATCGATTGCTTAGGCGACATGATCGAAGATGTTGGCTTGATCGCAATAGAGACCACCACATCCTGACCACTGCTAATACCACCCAAAATACCGCCAGCATTATTGGTAGCAAAACCATCTGCGAACATTTCATCGCCATGCTCACTACCCTTTTGAGCAACACTCTTAAAGCCTGCGCCAATCTCAACGCCCTTTACTGCGTTAATACCCATCATGGCATGCGCGATATCAGCATCCAACTTATCAAAGATAGGTTCGCCCAAGCCCACAGGCACGCCTTTAGCAACAACCGTTAAGCGCGCACCGCAAGAATCTCCCGCTTTACGCAACTCGTCCATATACGCTTCTAACTGCGGAATGATTTTGGCATTAGCAGCAAAGAATGGATTTTGTGTAATTTGATTAGCGTCTTCAAATGGAATCTCAAGATCTCCCAACTGGGTCATGTAGCCATAAAACTCCATGCCATATTGTTCAGATAACCATTTTTTAGCTACCGCTGCTGCTGCCACCACAGGCGCAGTTAATCTTGCAGACGAGCGACCACCACCACGTGGATCACGAATACCGTATTTATGCCAGTAGGTGTAATCAGCGTGACCAGGTCTAAAGCTATCTAAGATGTCACCATAATCTTGGCTGCGTTGATCCGTATTACGGATGACTAAAGCAATCGGAGTACCTGTCGTTTTACCTTCAAAAACGCCAGATAGAATTTCTACTTTGTCTTCCTCTTTGCGCTGCGTCACATGGCGCGAGGTGCCTGGTTTGCGACGATCCAAGTCGCCTTGAATATCTTCAACCGACAAAGACATACCCGGTGGGCAGCCGTCGACAACAGCGCCAATTGCGGGTCCATGAGATTCACCAAAAGTGGTGATGCGAAATAAGTGTCCTAGTGTGCTTCCAGCCATGCCTAGATTATGACATTTGTCAGAGATGAAGGTTTAAATTTACGCTTCACCCCTGAAATCTAAGCAAAATTATTTGGCTGAGGCCGGCTCTTGCTCTGCTGGCCAATCACGAATATAGGCTTTAAGCATGGTGTTTTCAAAACTTTGGGCTTCAACCACTGCTTTGGCAACGTCGTAGAAAGAAATAACACCCATCAAGGTGTTAGCTTCCATCACAGGCAAATAACGGACGTGTTTATCTAACATCATGCGACGTACGTCATCCAAATCTGTATCTGGTGTGCAAGTTAAAGGCTCTTTTTCCATCACTGTGCCCACATGAGCTGTGCCCAAGGTGCCATGACTCTTAGCCAAGGTATCAATCACTTCGCGAAAAGTAAGAACACCTACCAACTTTGAATATTCCATCACTACCAAAGAACCAATGTCTTTTTCAGCCATGATGTGTACTGCGGCAGATAGCGATGTTTCTGGAGAGACTGTGTAAAGAGTGGCTCCTTTGAAACGCAAAATATCACTAACTTTCATGACCAACTCCTTTGTAATGTGTTTTTTTAAGTTGTTATTGTTGTGACTAGTCTATCAGTAGCAAGAACTGCAAGCTAGTGAAGAGATATCAGGGATTACACCTGTTTTAGCGGTTTAGCCAGCTTTAGGAGTGGGTTCCCAAGCTCTCACCACCGGCATATTCGCGACCACCGTTGCACCAGCCAAGGTGACCCACCAAGTGACATAAATCCAGACTAAAAACATCGGCAAAATGGCAAAAGCGCCATATACAGTCTTATAGATCGGAAAACTGGCCACAAACCAGGTGAATAGAGCTTTGGCTAACTCAAAGACCACAGCGGCACCAACTGCACCCCACAAGGCATCTGACCAAAGCACTTTCTTGTAAGGCAAGATTTTGTAAACCAATGCAAATGACATGACTGATAGAAGAATCGGGAAAACAGCTGCCATGACATTAAAGCCATCACTCAAAGGCCCAATCAAACCCTTCGAAGCGCTCAAAACCATTGAGCTTAAATAAATACTTAAACCGAGCAACAATGGTCCAATGATGGTCGCCACTGCGTGAATACCAATCCGCCTAAAGAATGGGCGAGGATGAGTCACCCCCCAAATGCGATTAAATGCATTTTCTACAGTAATCAGTGTGAAAAAGACGCCAATCAACAAGCCCAAGGTACCAAAAATGGTCAAACCTTTGGCTTTTAAGGCAAATTGATTCAGGTACATCAAGATCGGATCGCCAATTGCGCCAGGAATGAGGTTGTCAGACAACCAGTCCTGAAAAGCACGGCGTAACTTTAAAAACCGGGGCATCGCAGTTAATAAAGCAAAAGAAACCGTTACCATGGGTACGATTGACAAGATGGTGGTAAACGACAGACTGGCTGCCATTTCATTGATGTGACTTAGCTTTGCGCGTTGGCGCATGTAGCTAAAAAAGTCGAGGAGAGAGTCTTTATGACGAATTACTGGCACGGCTCTATCATAAGCAAGATATATATTGGAGTACACATTCTATGAATTCTGCAAATATTAACCTCTTAGTCCTTTACTACTCAAGACATGGCGCTACCCGCCAATTGGCTGAATTAATTGCTGAAGGCATTGAAACCGTGCCAGGTGTTACAGCCAGATTACGCACCGTGCCTGAGATCTCCGCAGTGTGCGAAGCAACAGAGGCAGATATTCCAGCATCAGGCCCTCCTTATGTTGAACACAAAGATCTGGAAGAATGTGCTGGCTTGGCATTGGGCTCACCCACTCGTTTTGGCAATATGGCAGCGGCCGTGAAGTATTTTTTAGATAACAGCACCTCACAGTGGTTATCAGGCTCTTTGATTGGCAAACCAGCCTGCGTCTTCACAAGCACTGGCAGCATGCATGGTGGCCAAGAAAGCACCCTACTCTCGATGATGGTGCCATTGATGCATCACGGCATGGTGATGGTGGGCCTTCCTTATAGCCAACCAGAACTGATGAATACACAAACAGGTGGCTCACCCTACGGCGTTACCCACTTTGCCAAAGCAGACGGCTCTGCACCAATTTCCACTGACGAAAAGAAATTGGCTTTAGCGCAAGGTAAACGTTTGGCTGAAATCGCCCTCAAGTTAGCAAAATGAATACACCCATCAGCCAACACCCCGACTTGCAACCCAAAGACCACTGGCGTTTAATTGCTTGGTTTTCTTGGTTTAGCTTGATCGCTCTATGCGTTCTATGGGAAAGCGTGATTGCGCCCATCAAACCAGGTGGATCTTGGGCAGTCATTAAAGTCATCCCGATGCTCTTTGCCTTAAAAGGTATATGGCAAGCCAAAAACTACACGATGCAATGGTCATCGATGTTGGTGATGCTCTACTTCATTGAAGGCGTGGTACGCCTCAATGACCCGGGCCTATCAGCCTACATGGCTGCACTAGAAATTGTTTTGAGTTTGATCGCTTACTTTTCTTTGCTCGCTTATTTAAAACCATTAAAGAAAGTAGCCAAACTTAAAAAGGCAGAGGAAGAAAGAGAAAAAGAACAAACCTCATCTTAAAAATAATCAAACAGATAAATATAAAAAATATTAGGAGCACTAAAACATCATGGGACTTACTGATCAAGAGTTAATAGCCCACTTTGAAACAATCATTGGTCAAGAACATGTCATTACTAATGGTAATGACCTAGAACCTTATTTGATTGATTGGCGTAAACGTTATCGCGGCCAGGCCATAGCAGCTTTACGCCCTGCCAACACAGAAGAAGTGTCAGCCATTGTGAAACTCTGTGCAGCCAATCAAATTGCCATGGTGCCCCAGGGCGGCAACACGGGCATGTGCGGTGGCGCCACCCCGAACCCAACCGGTCGACAAGTTGTGATCTCATTGCAGCGCATGAATAAGATTCGTGAGCTTGATGCATCTAATCAAACTATCACCGTTGAGGCGGGCGTTATTTTGCAAGCACTACAAGAAGCTGCCACAGCCGCAAATCGATACTTCCCCTTAAGTTTGGGTGCAGAAGGCAGCTGCTGTATTGGCGGCAACTTATCCACCAATGCAGGTGGTACATCAGTGGTGCGTTATGGCAACACGCGTGAACTGTGTTTGGGCCTAGAGGTTGTGATGCCCAATGGCGACATCTTGAATAGCTTACGCAGCTTGCGCAAAGACAATACAGGCTACGATTTAAGAGATTTGTTCATTGGTGCCGAAGGCAGTCTTGGCATCATCACTGCAGCCGTGATGAAGCTCTTCCCTATTCCAGTGGCGCAATGGACTGCATTGGTAGCCGTGCCTAGCGCAGAGGCCGCAGTTGAATTATTGAATCGTTTTCAAGCAGGTGCCTCTGCTCAACTGACTGGCTTTGAAATGATGTCAGACGAAAGTTTGGCACTTTTAAAACATTACTACCCAACATTGGCCAGTCCATTAGAAGGTCCTAATGCATACGAGGTATTGGTAGAAATCTCTGACTATGAAAGCGAAGAGCACGCTACCCAGTTAATGGAATCGATTCTGGAAGGCGCACTAGAATCCGGTTGCGCCACCGATGCTGCAATTGCTAGCAGCTTGTCGCAAGCCAGAAAGTTCTGGGATATGCGTGAACACGTACCCCTAGCGCAAGCTGATGATGGGCCTAATATCAAACACGATGTATCGCTACCCACTTCTGCCATTCCAACATTTGTTGCAGTTTGCAATGAGATGCTCAGAAAAAAATATCCAGGCATACGTATCATCAATTACGGCCATCTAGGGGACGGTAACTTGCACTACAACGTCGCAGGACCTACTTCAGCCGAAACTGAATCTTTCTTCACCAATCGATCAAAAGAGATCCAAGCATTGGTGTACAAAGAGGTAGAGAAATTAAATGGCTCTATTTCTGCAGAGCATGGCGTGGGTCAACAAAAGGTCGACTATCTAAAAGGTCATCGTGGCGAAGTAGCCTTGAACGTGATGCAAGCCATTAAAAAAGCACTTGACCCCAACAATCTCATGAACCCAGGTAAGGTGGTTTCTATATAAAAAACAGCAATGGTTTAGATATGCATGAAATGAAATAGCTTTGAAATAAAAAACGCCACTTCTGTGGCGTTTTTTATTACTGATCGTTAGCAATCAAGAAAACAGATTTATTTCTTTGTTGCCTCAAGCATGCAATTAGAAATTTGTGAGAAATACTTCAAGGCACCCTCTGTTGGCTCGATGTATTTCTTGCGACCGTCCGTCTCAATCACATAAGAAATCATTTCTTTGTCACGTAATTGCTTTAGGCGGGCATGCAAAGTGGCAGGCGAACCAATTGCTCTCATCGCAATTGCATCACTCACCAACAAACGCTCACCCTTTTTCCATTGCTCAGCAACTAAGTTGAGTAACTCATTTTCAGTGGCATCTAATTTAGGAAAGCTTGGCAACTCTTCCACAGAACGAATTAGATTGAGAAATCTAAAATAGATTTCCTGCAACTCTTTGTTTTTCATCGTTTTATTGTCCCCAGGGCCATTAACCTTAACTTTATATATGAATTATAAGGAAATATACGAAATATTACAGAACTAATAAAAATGATAAAAAAAGTCAGGGTTATTCCTAGTCTATTTTGACTGAGATTAGACGATTCAAGCCTTATTTCGCATGGCTAGGTAAGGATAATAGAAGGTTGAAAGTTTAGAATGCAAGGCTGTAGATTTTTACGAGTTCAGCACCCCTTAACCTTATAAAAAGAGGAGATATCGATGGCTAAAGATAAATCGAAGATTATTTACACACTTACGGACGAAGCACCTTACCTAGCTACCTGTTCATTCTTGCCCATCGTTAGAGCTTTCACTGCACCTGCAGATATTGACGTTGTTGAAAGCGACATTTCTGTTGCTGCTCGTATCCTTGCTGAATTTCCAGACCGTCTCAAGCCAGAACAACAAGTTCCAAATAACTTGGCGGAACTAGGCAAATTAACATTATTGCCAGACACAAACATCATTAAGTTGCCTAACATCAGTGCTGCACTTGGCCAACTTAAAACAGCCATCAAAGAATTGCAATCTCAGGGTTACGATATCCCTGAGTATCCAGAAGATCCAAAAACTGACGAAGAAAAAGCGATTCGCACACGTTACTCAAAATGTTTGGGTAGCTCAGTAAACCCTGTATTACGCGAAGGTAACTCTGATCGTCGTGCACCAGCAGCTGTTAAGCGCTAT
Organism: Polynucleobacter sp.; assembly: GCA_030157655.1. Lineage (GTDB taxonomy): Bacteria > Pseudomonadota > Gammaproteobacteria > Burkholderiales > Burkholderiaceae > Polynucleobacter. The sequence continues at coordinate 19,013 of JAOAUK010000020.1, forward strand.
GCACGCAAGAACCCACACTCTATGGGCAAATGGAGCCAAGCGTCTCGCACACACGTCTCACATATGCATGGTGGCGACTTCTACTCTAGCGAAAAATCAATGGTGATTCCAAAGCCATGTGACGTGAGAATGGATCTTGTAACGAAAAGCGGCAAAACAATCGTTCTAAAAGAAAAAGTATCTTTGTTAGAAGGCGAAATCATCGACAGCATGTACATGAGCAAAAAAGCTTTGTGCAAGTTCTACGAAGATCAAATTCAAGATGCTTACGAAACACGTGTGATGTTCTCTCTTCACGTGAAAGCAACCATGATGAAAGTGTCACACCCGATCGTTTTCGGTCACGCTGTGAAAATTTTCTACAAAACAGCTTTCGAAAAGCATGGTGAGCTATTCAAACAATTGGGCGTAAATGCCAACAATGGTCTAAGCAGCGTTTATGAAAAGATTGCTAGCTTGCCAAGTTCTAAGCGCGAAGAGATCATCAATGATCTACACGCTTGTCACGAACACAACCCAGAGTTGGCAATGGTTGACTCTGCAAAAGGTATCACTAACTTGCACTCACCTAACGATGTGATCGTTGATGCTTCTATGCCAGCAATGATTCGTGCAGGCGGCAAGATGTGGGGTGCTGATGGTCGTCTTAAAGACACCAAAGCTGTGATGCCTGAATCTACGTTTGCTCGTATCTACCAAGAGATGATTAACTTCTGCAAAACTCACGGTAACTTTGACCCAGTAACTATGGGTAGCGTACCTAACGTGGGCTTGATGGCTCAACAAGCAGAAGAGTACGGTTCACACGACAAGACTTTTGAAATCCCTGAACCAGGTGTTGCACGTATCGTGACCCTTGATGGCAACGTGTTGCTAGAGCAAAACGTTGAAGAAGGTGACATCTGGCGTATGTGCCAAGTAAAAGACGCTCCAATCAGAGACTGGGTGAAGTTGGCTGTAAAACGTGCTCGTCAATCAAATACACCGGCCGTGTTCTGGTTAGACGACTACCGTCCACACGAAGCAGAATTGATCAAGAAGGTAAACACTTACCTTAAAGATCATGACACAACAGGTCTTGATATCCAGATCATGTCTCAAACACGTGCGATGCGTTACACACTAGAGCGCATCATCCGGGGCAAAGATACTATCTCTGTAACAGGCAATATTCTTCGCGATTACTTAACAGACTTGTTCCCTATTCTTGAATTAGGCACAAGCGCAAAAATGTTATCAGTAGTTCCATTGATGAATGGTGGCGGCTTATTCGAAACTGGCGCGGGCGGTTCAGCTCCTAAACACGTGAAGCAATTGGTTGAAGAAAACCATTTACGTTGGGATTCTTTAGGTGAGTTCTTGGCTTTAGCAGTATCTATTGAAGAAGTGGGTATCAAGAAGAACAATGCCAAAGCAAAAATCTTGGCAAAGACTTTAGATGACGCTACTGGTCAATTACTAGAAAACAGAAAATCACCTTCTTCACGCACAGGTGAATTAGATAACCGCGGCAGCCAGTTCTACTTGGCTATGTATTGGGCTGAGGCTTTGGCTAATCAAACAGAAGATAAAGAGCTTCAAGCTCACTTCGCTAAGTTGGCGAAGAAACTCAAAGACAATGAAGAGAAAATTGTTGCTGAGTTGTCAGCTGTTCAAGGTAAAGCAGCAGATATCGGTGGCTACTACAAACCTGATCTAGCTAAGCTTGAAGCTGTGATGCGCCCAAGCGCTACTTTCAATGCAATTGTGAAAGAAGCACTAGGCGCTTAATTAAGCAACAAGCTTTACCTTAAGCTGATCTACCTCGGTAGATTGCAGTGAATAAAAAATGCTGGCTCTAAGCCAGCATTTTTTATTGTGGCAGCCAAAGCAAAGTGACAACTATCCATTTACAATCCTCCCATGCTTTTTCATTTAAAGAAAATTATCCTTATAAGTTGGCTCCTAGCGAATAACGCTTGGGCGATTGACTTATTACCAGGCGACGTTATTGCGCCCAAGCCAGATATCCATCTATTGCAGTTCACGTATCAACGCGTCGAGCGCGGCGATTACTATAAAAATAATCAAGTATTAATACCCAATAACGAAATCGTTAATAGCCAACTACAAGTTAAATACGGTCGTTCATTTGAAATACAAAATTTACCTGCCTTCTTTTATCTACAAACTCCTTATACAGATATCAAAGCGACTGGCAACGCCGTTACCCCACTACGACTATCAGACGCATCCGGCGTTGGTGATACCACATTTGCGCTAGCCGTATGGCCATATGCCAACCACAACACCAGAACTTATCTAGGCGTAGCTGGATACTTAACAGCACCTACTGGTGATTATCAAAATCAACGGACATTCAACCCCGGTGAAAATCGTTACAAATGGGCAGGTCAAATTGGGTACCAACAGCCAATCTACAAAGATTTAGATTGGATGATTGCTTTTGATACTTTATGGTTTGGTAAAAACTCAGATTACAAAGTCAGCAATCTAGCTGGTGGCTATTACTCAACGCTTGAACAAAAACCATTGCACTCTTTGCAAACTAGTTTTCTGTATCAGTTCAACCCCACCTACTCTGCAGCGCTGGCCTATTTTTATTCCAGTGGCGCAGTTAGCTATAAGAATGATGTGAGGCAAAGCGACCAAACGCTTAGCCAACGCTATCAAGCAAGTCTGATAGCCAATGTGCCGATGGGTAAAGTCATTCTGCAATACGGCCAAGAGATATCGACAAAATCTGGTTTTAAAGAAGATAGTCGCTGGGTGTTGAGATACAACAGATATTTCAGATAACTTGATACAGCGAACATTCGCTCTTTAATTAAGCCCTTGTTTTTGTTTGAATTTCCCTAATTTTTACTAGGAAATTGCAAATTTTTACAGTTGGGGTATATTGATTTCATGAGAATAACCACTAAAAGCCGTACAGCAATTACCGCCTTGATTGATCTTGCTCTGCACTCAGCGCAAGGCAGAACTGTGTCATTGGCTGAAATCGCAGAACGCCGTCAAATTTCTTTGTCATATCTTGAGCAATTATTCGCAACACTACGCGCTGCAAATATTGTGAATAGCTTCAGAGGGCCAGGCGGTGGTTACACCCTTGCAAAAGAAGTGGCAGAAATTAGCCTAAAAGATATTGTGTTGGCGATTGATGGTGGCAACTCTAAAAAGAATGCCAACAATGATTTATGGTCATCACTTGAGACATTCATGTTCGAGCACATGGCTGGCATTAGTTTGGCTAGCTTAGTTCAAGACAACATCGATAAGCTCGAGCCAGTTGTTGCAAAACCTAGAAAAGAAAAAGTGGCTAGCAAACGAGTCGCAAACCTTCAGAAAAAAATCAGCGTAGCCAAGAAAGCTACAGTTGAAAAGAAACGATTCATTGCCAACTCAGTATTTTCTTGGGCTAAGCATCTAAAGCAAAGCTAAGAAAGCTCGGGCAGTCCGCAACAACTAAAAAGGCATTTCTTAGAAATGCCTTTTTTCTGCCGGGTTAATAGATAAATCTATTAACCTTGGCTTTTCTTAAGAACCACATACAACTGGTCTTTAAGATTTAACTTTTCTTTTTTCAACGTTTCAATCTCTTCTGGAGTACCAGACTCAAGATGTGACTCCATTTTTTTAATCTTTTCGTCTAGAGCATTGTGTTTGTCAAACAGATTTAAAAAGTGCTTATCTGTTGTTTTAAGTTTAGTAATTA
>JAOAUK010000021.1 GCA_030157655.1 Polynucleobacter sp.
AAGAAGGCGGCCCCAATGGCAAAAAGACCATTTTAGCCGTTGGCAAGGAAGCCAAGCAGATGCTTGGGCGCGTGCCAGGCAACATCGAAGCAATTCGCCCCATGAAAGACGGCGTTATTGCCGATTTCACAGTTACAGAACAAATGCTTAAGCAATTTATCAAAATGGTCCATGAGACCAAATTGCTTAAACCTAGCCCTAGAATCATCATTTGCGTACCTTGCGGCTCTACCCAAGTAGAAAGACGTGCCATTCGCGAATCAGCATTAGGCGCGGGCGCTTCCCAGGTATACCTCATTGAAGAACCGATGGCAGCAGCTATTGGTGCTGGTTTGCCAGTTTCCGAGGCTTCAGGCTCAATGGTTGTTGACATTGGGGGCGGCACCACTGAAGTCGGCGTTATGTCCCTTGGTGGCATGGTTTACAAAGGCTCAATCCGCGTTGGCGGGGATAAATTTGACGAGGCCATCATCAACTACATCCGTCGTAACTACGGCATGTTGATTGGCGAACAAACCTCCGAAGCAATTAAAAAAACCATTGGCTCAGCATTCCCTGGCGCAGAAGTAAAGGACATGGAAATCCGTGGCCGCAATCTATCAGAAGGCATTCCTAGAAGCTTTACTGTTACTAGCAACGAGATTTTAGAAGCCCTTACAGACCCTCTCAATCAAATTGTTACTGCCGTGAAAGTTGCTTTAGAGCAAACGCCTCCTGAGTTAGCTTCAGATATTGCAGATCGAGGCATGATGCTAACTGGCGGCGGCGCCTTGTTAAGAGATTTAGATCGCTTGCTGCTTGAGGAAACAGGTTTGCCTGTGCATGTCGCAGAAGATCCTCTTACTTGTGTTGCCAGAGGTTCAGGCATGGCATTAGAGCGCATGGACAAATTGGGCGGCGTATTCTCACAAGAATAAGCCCCCTAAGCAGCTACCGAGATTTAATTGCAGCTTAGCCCTCCTCCACTGTTCAAACAAGGCACGCCAGCTTTAATTAAGCTGGCGGCTTGTCTTTTAATTAGTCTAATCTTGATGGTGGTGGATTATCAATTCAAAGCAATGGGCCAAGTTCGATCCATTGCTAGTTTTCTACTGACACCCTTTGAGGCCATCATGCTTGCCCCAAGAGATGGTCTTGTAGCAAGCTACGACTACTTAACCACCAAAGGCTCTCTAGAGCAAGAAAATGAGGCTTTAACCAAGCGAGTTGCAGAATTAACTTTGTTGGCCAACCAATCTGAGCTATTCATGTCAGAAAATGCTCAACTGAGAAAACTTATCGGCATACAAGAGCAGACTCGCTTCAAAATATTAATTAGTCAAATCCTCTACAGCCCTAATAACCCATTGTCGCAGCGAGTTGTAATCGACAAAGGCGCAAGCAGCAACATTAACCCCGGCCAGGCCGTTGCGGATCATCAAGGCATTGTTGGTCAAGTCGTTAGGGTGATGGAAGATAAATCGGAAGTTGCTTTGCTGGATGACCGAGATATGGTTATACCTATTCAAGTTGCAAGAAACGGTCTAAGGGGGGCTTTACACGGCAACGGCAGGGGAAGGCCCCTAGAGCTACGGCACATGGCTGCCATCAGCGACCTACAAGTCGGCGACATTCTGATGACCTCAGGCATAGATGGCGTATATCCGCCAGGTTTTGCTGTTGCCACAGTAGATAAAATTGAGCGCAACGTAGATAAAAACTTTGCCTATGTTTACTGTTCACCCGTTGGCGGAGTAAACCGCTTTCGCCACGTGATGATTCTTTTTTATGATGCAGGCTTTGGGTCAAGACCCGAATCATTGAAATCAATTAAACCTGCAGACAATAAGTCCAATCGCTTATATCGAGGTAAGCCATGATTGAAAGCGGCTACATTCTTCGGCCCGCCAACCCTCTGTTCATAGGGTTTAGTTTATTTGCCGCACTTCTGCTGAACTTTCTACCTCTGGGCAACTCCCCTTGGGTACCTGATTGGTTATTAATCTGCTTGGTTTTTTGGACAATTTACCAACCTCGAAGAGTGGGTGTGGTTTGGGCATTTTTGTTAGGCCTAATTATGGATGTGCATAACGGCAGCCTATTAGGTCAACAGGCATTTATGTATCCAATCATTGCATTCTTTGGAATTTATTGGCAAAGGCGCGTTTTGGGTTTCGCTAGAGCACAGCAAGCATTACACCTTTTACCCTTATTTTTTGTGGCATCTATTTGGCCGCTGGCAATAAGATGGATTTCATCAGGTGAGATACCTCTCTGGGCATGGGCCAGTTTGTTCTCAGCATTTATCGAGGCCCTGCTATGGCCCGTTGCAGTTTGGCTTTTGCTGGCACCCCAAAGACGACCAACCGATGTTGACCTAAATCGCCCTCTTTAATTAATAAATGAACCGATTTGGCAAATCTCAACCAACCGTCAAGTCTTTCCAAGACAGACTTGGTGTTGCTATGCTTTTTGTTTTGGTCTGTTTTGCAATTTTATTACTGCGCTTTATTTGGCTTCAAGTTTTCACACATCACCGTCATTCTGTAGCCGCAGAAAATAACCGCATAGCCTTAGTGCCTGTACCAGCCAATCGCGGCCTAATTATTGATCGTAATGGCATTGTGATAGCGCGCAATTATTCAGCGTACACCTTAGAAGTTAACCCTTCACAAGTAGAAACTAATCTCACGGAACTGCTTGACGGGCTATCTACCGTTGTCGATATACAACCCAAAGATAGACGTAACTTTCTGAAACTTGCGAGCGAATCAAAAACATTTGACTCATTTCCAGTTAAAACATTATTAAGCGATGTTGAGGTTGCTAGATTTACTGCTCAACGCTTTAGATTTCCGGGCGTTGAGATTAGGGCTCGCTTATTTAGACAATACCCTTATGGCGAGCTAGCCTCTCACCTAATTGGCTACATTGGCCGAGTATCTCAAAAAGATCGCGAAAAATTAATTGCGGAATTGGACTCAAGCAAAAGCCTAGATGAAGATTGGGCTCAAAGAAAAAATATTAATTTACTTGGCATGCCGTACATTGGGAAAATCGGTGTAGAGCAAAGTTATGAGTACGCATTGCGAGGCTCGCCTGGATTTGAGCAAGTAGAGATTACTGCTGGCGGACGCGCAGTCAGAACACTTTCAACTTCTTCGTCCGCCCCCGGCAAAAATCTTGTTTTATCTGTTGATATCAAGTTACAGGCCCTTGTTGAAGAGCTCTACGGAAAACGCCGCGGTGCGTTTGTAGCAATTGAGCCTGAAACAGGTGACATCTTAGCCTTTGTATCAAAACCAAACTTCAACCCGAATGATTTTGTCGAAGGCATTGATGCAGCGACTTGGAAAGCGCTGAATGAGTCGCTAGAAAAACCCCTTTACAACAGACCTCTCAAGGGTATTTATCCACCTGGATCTACCTACAAGCCATTCATGGCATTGGCTGCACTTGAAACAGGAAAAAGAACACCAAACCAAGCTATATCCGACCCAGGTTATTTTACTTTCGGTAATCACACCTTTAGAGATGACAAGGTTGGCGGCCACGGTAGCGTTGACATGGCCAAATCAATCATCGACTCTTGCGACACCTATTACTACCATCTAGCAAGAGATATGGGTGTGAACATGATGCATGACTTCATGAAACCACTTGGATTTGGTCAAATCACTGGGATTGACTTAGAAGGTGAAATACGCGGAATCTTGCCATCAACCGCATGGAAAGAGCGCTCATTTAAAAAGCCAGAACAACAAAAGTGGTATGAAGGTGAAACCATTTCACTGGGCATCGGACAGGGATATAACAGCTTTAGTATTTTGCAATTAGCGCACGCCACGGCCAACCTAGCCAATCAAGGTGTTGTTATGAAGCCTCACCTTGTTAAATCGATTGAAGATCCTATCAGCAAAGAACGAACTCTCACCACGCCTAAAGAGAGTTATAAGATTGGTCTTAAAAAAGAAAATATAGACGTTATTACAAACGCCATGCTCGACGTTAATCGATTCGGTACATCGGCCGCAGCCTTCAAAGGTGCTTCATATAACGCAGCGGGCAAAACTGGTACGGCACAGGTCTTTAGCTTAAATTCTAAAACGTATAGCCATAGCAGCACCCCTGAGTTTTTACGCGACCATGCTTTGTATATCGTTTTTGCGCCGGCAGAAAAACCTAAAATTGCTATTGCAATGGTGGTGGAGAATGCTGGCTTTGGCGCAGCACAAGCCGCACCAATTGCACGCAAAGCACTTGATTACTACATTGAAGGCCGGTGGCCTAAGGAGATTCCAGAGTGGAAAAACGCTCCTTAATTAGTCGCTTTGATTTCTTGTGGTCCGGCTTAGACAAAACTTTAGGATTAATAGTCCTAGGTTTAATAGCTATTAGCATGGTTACATTTATATCTGCTAGCAGTGGCACACCTGTTAAATTTATTGATCAACTTCGCAACCTAGCTTTAGCTTATTCAGTGATGTTGTTAGTTTCAAAAATTCCTCCCAAGTGGCTAGAGAAATCTGCCGTATGGATATACAGCCTTGGCATTGCATTACTACTTGCTGTAGCTGCTTTTGGTTTAATCAAAAAAGGCGCCCGACGCTGGGTCAATATTGGCGTAGTTATCCAACCATCTGAAATCATGAAAATTGCTATGCCTTTGATGTTGGCTTGGTATTTTCAACGACGCGAGGGTGTACTTAAAAACTGGGACTATGGAGTTGCCGTTATTTTGCTTGCTCTACCGGTGGCGTTAATTGCTCGTCAACCCGATCTTGGTACAGCTCTTTTGGTGGTGGCTGCTGGGCTTTATGTGATTATTTTGGCGGGCTTTCCTTGGAAATATATTATTCCCGTTGTTGGATTGGGCACATTCTGCATCTTATTAATTATCATTTTTGGCTCTTATATTTGTGAGCCCCAATTAGCATGGCCCATATTGCATGACTATCAAAAACATCGTATTTGCACGCTACTGGACCCAAGCACTGATCCACTAGGTAAAGGCTTTCATACAATTCAATCTATCATTGCGATTGGATCAGGAGGCATCTTTGGGAAAGGATGGTTAAACGGTACACAAGCTCACTTAGAGTTCATCCCAGAAAAACACACGGACTTTATTTTTGCTGTTTTTTCAGAAGAATTTGGCTTAATTGGTAATGTGGTTTTATTGGCTTTATTTGCCGCTCTTATTCAAAGAGGTTTTGCCATATCTTCTAACGCACCAACATTATTCACAAGATTATTAGGCGGCTCCATCACGCTTATTTTCTTTACTTACGCTTTTGTAAATATGGGCATGGTTAGTGGCTTACTACCGGTTGTTGGGGTACCACTTCCATTTATCAGTTACGGTGGTACTGCATTGGTTACTCTTGGCATTGGGGTTGGCATCTTGATGAGCATTCACAGGTACCGACGTTTGGTGCAAAGCTAGATAAAGAAAAAGCCCAGCATGCTGGGCTTTTTTCATCGATCTTCAAAGCTTATTTTTTACGTTTATTTACTGCATCTTTAAATGCCTTGCCAGCTGAAAATTTAACTGTCTTCGCAGCCGCAATCTTAATTGCTTCACCAGTTTTAGGGTTACGACCAACGCGTGCGGCACGCTTACCTGAGCCAAATGTACCAAATCCGATTAATTGAACGCTGTCACCTTTTGTAACTGCTTTCTTAATGTTGTCCATAATTGAGTTCAACGCGAACTCAGCCTTTGCTTTAGATAATTCTGACTCTTCTGCAATAGCAGTAATTAGTTCTGCTTTATTCAATTTATGCTCCTTATCAATCGTTGTATGATGAGTTGTACGTAATAAATACGCCGTTTAAATTGTAACCATAATTTTTGTAACATAAATGGCTTTTTTAATAGGTTTCACATACAAAAAAATCCTGTTTTTGTAAGCTCTTATATCAAAAGAAATAATGTCAAATCTTCTAATTGGCTCTCTTGTAATTTTTTGCTCTGCAGCACTTTATGCACTATTTTTTGCACTAAATTCTTTTTTATTTCAATCTCTGATTTTTTCTTCTGGCGTATCTTGGATTTTTTTGCCGGCTGGGTTAAGGCTTGTATTAACTCTTTTATTTGGTGGCAAGGGCGCCATTGGCATTTCAATCACATCAATACTAATTGGACTACTTTTTTATTTTTCTGATCCCGTTATTGCTGTTGGTGCAGGCATACTAGGTGGTCTAGCCCCATATATAGCCCGCCTAACTGTATTTAGAGATTTAAATGTCATGACAAACCTATCCAATCTTGACGGGTCAAAGCTACTCAACTGTATTTTTATTTATTCTCTAATTAGCCCAATATTGCATCAAGCGTGGTTCACATTAACCCTGCCAGATAATTATTTTTGGGATAACTTAGGTGTCATGATTATTGGAGATTTAATTGGCACGCTACTTGTTGTTTATCTATCAAAGGGCTTGCTCTTTATATCAAAAAAATATTTGTAAGGTTAATTTCAATCTTATCCATTAAGCCCTGCTACGAGTAATGATTTTCAATGTTTTATGATGGCGTCTCTTTCAAAAGAAGAGAGTCAACATGACAAATCAAGATACAAAAATCCCCACAAAGGAAAGCAGTGAAGAAACGAGCAAACTGATCGATAGCAAAGAGTTAGTTGGCAAGCTGGGCTATTTAAATATTTTGCATGAAGGCGAGGTCTATCGTCTTCGTGTAACTAAATTCAGAAAACTAATTCTGACTAAGTAGTTACTCGACCACAATGACATCTGAAACAAAATGGCCAGTGTCGCCAAAACAACTGGTAGGTACTCCCACGTGCTCTTTATAGACTAAGGCAACTCGCTTACCCATGCTATCGTTAATTTTCTTAACAACTGCTTCATCATGAACAGTGAAATTAAATTTTTCCGTGAGGGTGCCAGGGATATTAATCATAGCTAGCTCACCCTCCCAAGTTTTACAAACCCACCCTTTTTTAGAAAACTTTTGTACGTAGCCGGCACGCTCACCCGCTGAATAGTTCCAAGTTAAAGTCAGCCATGTGTAAAGGCACAATAAAACAATTGCTAAAAAAATTATTGCTAAAAAACGCTTCATGACTTCTCCGAAGAAACATCGTGCCACACAGGATACTTTTGCATAACACTCAAAAATAATTTGGATTCAATACAACCATTTAACCACCATTTAAGCGCGTCCAATTGATTTAGGCTAAAGAAACCCTCATCAATCATATGAAACTGCCTAATAAAAGGAAATATCGCCACATCTGCAATTGAAAGGTCTGGGCCAAGCACGAATTTAGTTTCACTCAACTGTACATTCAATGGCCTTAAGTGTTTTTCTAAAGCCTCTTCCAAAACATCCGCGACATTGATATTGGGGAACTTTTCAGAATATTTGTATTGGTCCAGCAACTTTTTAAATGGCCCATCATTCGCATTGATTAGCGCTATGGCTTTAGCACTGTTTTCATCCGTGATCCAGTCATCTGGGTCATGCTGCGATAACGCCCACTTCATAATGTCTAGACTTTGCTCTAGAACCAAGTCTTTATATTGCAACACTGGAACAGTGCCCTTGGGTGATATAGCCAGCATCGATAATGGTTTTTCTCTTAGTGAGATTTCTCGAATCTCAACAGGGATGCCTGCATACGCAAGAGCCATTCTTGCTCGCATTGCATATGGGCAGCGTCGATAAGAATAAAGTATTGGGTTACTGACTAATGTTGTCGATGCCATTTTTTTCTAGCATTTTTACTAATGCGTACACGGCTTGATTTGCATTTGCACTCAGGCCATACTGAACCGCTCTTCTAACAATCAATCCATTCAAATAATCAATCTCGGTGGGCTTGCCCTTAGCTAAATCTTGAGCAGTTGATGATCGTTGACCAGACATTGTTATTCCAATTGCCTCATTTGCCAGCCTTGCCTCTTCAGAGGTAATAGTCACCCCTTCTTTTTCTGCCACCAGCAAACACTCGTCCGTGATTTGATTGATTAAGCTCAGAATTTCTTGATTGCTCACCATCTTTCCATACTGAATTTGGCCAATTGCTGAAATTCCGTTGTAGCTACAGTTCACCAAAAACTTTAACCAAAGATCTTTTTTAATATTGCTTGATATCTCGCAAGGAATATTGGCATTTTGAAAATGGGTTGCTATGTCATCCAACCCATCTGCGTGGGATCCCAGTGAACCAATTACAAGTTCGCCACGGCCAAAATGCTTTAGGCTGCCAGGTCCAACCATTGCAGTAGCCACATAAACGACTGTGGGATAGGTTGGGTTATCTAGCGACCTAGCGATGCGCTCTGCGTTATCAACCCCATTTTGCAAACTTAATATCACCGCATCTTTATTCAGATATGGCTTGATATCCTCAATTGCCAATTCAGTATCTGGTGATTTGACACAACACAACACAATGTCTGCATGAGCAAGTGATGCATAGTCTGATTGCGCCTTAATACGCACATACTCTTGAAACCCCTGGCAATCCATATACAAACCATTTTTCGTAATAGCTTCTACATGGTTAGCTCTTGCGATTAGCGTAACGTCATGGCCAGCCCTAGCAAGCATGCCACCAAAGAAGCAGCCCACTGAACCAGCGCCAAGAACAACAATTTTGGGGTTTATATTCAAATTACTTTTCTCGATTTTTTAAAAATTATTAGGGGGGTTGTTTATTTATTGCTGTCGATTTTCAAGCTTAATTCTTTTACTGTGGCTATTAGTATTGCCAACTCTTTTTCTTTCATCATGTCTATTTTTTGATGCAACAATTCTATTTCTAACTCGGCCTTCACGTTAACCTCAAAATCATTATTAGCTTGATGTCTATCGATATCTGACTGCCTATTTTGACTCATCATAATTGCTGGTGCCGTATATGCGGCCTGAAAAGACAAAATCAAATTAAGCAAAATAAATGGGTATGGATCCCATGAGGCATTATTGAGTGAGTTGTACGATATCCATCCAACAATACAAATGCTTTGGCCAATAATAAATTTCCAAGATCCAACTGCTTTAGCAACCTGATCTGATATTTTTTGCCCCAACGTCAGCTGCGAGGGTGCATCTGCATGTAATTTGGCTTGTTGAGGATATTCTTCCCGATGCTTGCGCCTGTGTTCACGCAAGCTCTCTAATATCTTTAATTCTTGTTGTGTTGGCGTAATTACCGACATAGTGGCCTCCCTTTAACTCTCACTATGTTTACTTTACGCCAAAAACAAAACCACCCGAAGGTGGTTTATAGATTCTTGGTGGCCCGGGGCGGAATCGAACCACCGACACAAGGATTTTCAATCCTCTGCTCTACCGACTGAGCTACCAGGCCAAGAAACGAGAATTATATACGAAACCTTTGGTTAAACCTAAATTCTGAGTTAATCGCCCTTGAAGTGGCCAACATCAATGCCCAGTGCTTTTAATTTTCTATATAAGTGGGTTCTCTCTAAACCAGTTTTTTCAGAAACCTTGGTCATACTCCCTGCGGCTTGGGCCAAATGGTGCTCAAAATAAGCTTTTTCAAATAAATCTCGGGCCTCTCGCAATGGTAAGTCGATATAACTAAGGTTAAATGTCTCAGCCCCGGCCGGTTGAACCTCAACACTTACCTCAAGCTTTGAGCTGGTTGCAATTACAGCCGGTGACTCTGTTTTAGCTGGCGTTGCAAATAAATCTTTTGGCGGAGCTTTTTCTAATGCTTGCTCAACGGTTTTGAGTAGCTTCTGTAAAGCAATTGGCTTTTCTAAAAAGTTAACGGCGCCGATTCTAGTGGCCTCAACAGCAGTATCAATGGTTGCGTGGCCAGACATCATGACTACTGGCATAGTCAGCTGCCCGTTAGTTGACCACTCCTTCAAAAGAGTTACGCCGTCAACATCAGGCATCCAAATATCTAATAGGACCAAATCTGGCTCTAAGTTATCTCTGGCATTTCTAGCTTCATGAGCATTTTGCGCAGAGACCACCGAATGACCTTCATCCGTCAAAATTTCATTGAGCAATTCTCGAATGCCCATCTCATCATCAACAACCAAAATACTTGCCATAACTTACTTTACTCTACTAGTTGATTGAAATATATAGACACTTCAGCGCCCACAACTTGACTCTCTTCCATGCGATTACGTAATTCAATTCTCGCACCATGTTCGTCAACAATTTTTTTAACCATGGCCAAACCTAAGCCCGTACCCTTTGCCTTCGTCGTAACATAAGGCTCAAATGCCCTACTCAAAATTCTTGGCGCAAAACCAGTGCCAGCATCTAATATGCTTAACTTAACTATGCCACCTCCAGCATTTGCACTTTCGGGATAAGGTAAAAATTCAGTTTTTACTAATATTGAAAACTGATTATTCTGATGTGCTTCTACGCTCGCATCAATGCCATTCTGAATTAAGTTATGAACAACTTGTCTGATTTGTGTCGCATCAGCCAAAATTAATGGACAAGATGCATCTAGGTCAGCTTTAACGGAGCTGCCCTCATAAAGACCCAAAACATCTATTACCAAATTATTTACCGACAGGCTTTGCAAACTGGCCTCTGGAGTTTTGGCAAAATCTCTAAAGTCGTTAACCATTTGCTTCATGGCCTGAACTTGCGTAACGATGGTTGAAGTGCTGCGCTCTAAGAACTCTTGTTGCGTAGCATCCAGATGCTCTTTTAACTTTAACTGCATTCTTTCAGCAGATAACTGGATTGGCGTTAACGGATTCTTAATCTCATGAGCAAGTCGCCTTGCCACCTCACCCCATGCAATTGATCTTTGCGCTGTTATCACTTCTGAAATATCGTCAAATACTATGATGTGCAAATTACTTGGTAGTGTTGTTCCCCTCACCAATAGAGTGATTCCATTTTCATGCTGCAAATCTATGGCTATAGGCTCATCCAAAATAATCTGTTTTTGCCAGTGCTCCGTGACATCATTGCTCGAAACCTTATGTTCATTAAACGCATCTTTAACAGCCGCTTCAAATTTTTGTAACTTATCTAAATGCCCTAAGCTTTTTCCAATTAAGTGATCTAAAGATGTGCCAAAAATTCTAGAAGCCCCGGGGTTTGAGATAACTAATTGATAGTTGGCATCCAAAACACAAACGCCGGCGGTTAAATTAGATAAAACACTTTCTGAAAAAGCTTTAGCATCCTCAAGTGAATTTCTAGCCTCTAATAACTGCCTGGTCATCACATTGAACTGTTTCGTTAATAGCCCCAGCTCATCACCCGTGTTAATTTCTGGTTTAGGCGACAAATCACCCTCTGCAACAGCTTTAGTCCCTTTTAGCAACATAATTAGTGGATAAGCTAACTGCCTACCCAGCAGCAATGCCAAGGTCATCGCAATAAACAAAGCCAAAAATAATGTAATTGTTAATGTGCCGATATACATTTTTCTTAGGCCCGTGCGGCCTAATGCTTTTTCTTGATACTCAACGTACGCCTCTTGAACAGCCAACGCGTTGTTACTTAAGTTGACCGGCATCTCCTTAACCAACAATAAAAATTTATCTTCTGACTGCTCTCTTAGATTAAAAGCCCCCAGATTACTGGCGCCCGTTAAAACAACGGGTATTACCAATTTAATGGTGTATGAAGACTTATTGGCTGCTTGATTGGGTTCATCCACTTGAGAGAAATAACCCAATGACTTAGCCTGCTGCAACTTATCTGCCTGAACCATTTCTGACACATATGAGCTCAAACCAAGGCTTGCGCTAGAAATTACTTTTCCTGCGCTTGTAAATAATGTGGCCTCTTGAATATCAATTAACTGTAGTTGACGCGACAATACCAAAGTCATACCGCCTTCTCCTGAAGATCTTGAGGCAGACTGAATTTGATTGGCTAAATCTCGACCCTTGCTTAGCAAATCAGCTTTTGAGGTTTCAATGGTTGTGCGCCCTAAATTTAGGCCAGCTTCAAGAGCTTTTTCAACCTTGACGTCAAACCAAGATTCAATGCTTCGAGAAACAAACTGCAAAGAGACCCCATACAAAATTGCGCCGGGCAATACTCCCACCAAGGCAAAAAACATAGCCAACTTAGCAACAAGCCTTGCACCAAAATATTTTTGACGCCAACGAATTGCAATACTTGTTATCAAAACAATAATGACGGCAAAAAATACTATGCCCACCAAAATATTGGCAGCATATAACCACGCAAAATATTCATCAAAGAAAGAGGTATTAGCAGAGGCAACGGCTAAAAGACCCAATAAAATTAAGGCCAAAAAAACCACGATACCAACTAGGAATGGTTTGGCTAATAACTTAAGCATAGTTATTGACCGCCCAACGCTTTAAACGAAAAATCAAACCTATGCCATTCACTTTGCAAATTCCAAGACTTAGAATTAATTGCATTTACCTGAAATGGTTTGGCCAGCTGGTTAGTATCTAAGCGCATGCGAATAGCCGCCTGATATGTCTGCGTTGGGTCTAAGACCCCCGACTCAATCACCACCCAGTCTTCTAATGTTTTCACAGCGATTAAGGCCTGCTTAAGTGAAGATGCGCTAAAACTAAAGTTGCCTAAGGTAACTCTATATTGATTGGTTAAGGCTTGATAAGAAATTTTTGAAACGCGCTGCGTCTCAACTAATTTAGCGTCAAACCAGTACCACCTAGATTTTGTGACATGAAAATCTGTTACAAAGTGCAGGGTTACGCCCTTGTTAACCAATTGTTCCAGGATGGGATTAAGTTCAAGTGCAATATCAGCGTTTAACGCCCAAGATTTATCTTGTTGATGAAGGCTAACCTTGTTAAAGATGATTTGATCTGCACGTACATTTCCCATCGATGCAATCATCGAAAATGCAATTACAAATATCAGCCTTAGTGTTTGATGCATGCTTATTAGTTATTACTATTATCTTTCTCAAACAGGGCATAAAAGAAGCCATCATGCTCCTTGGATGGCAATATTTGTCCTGGGGCATCTAATCGTAACGCATTTGGCATAGAACTCAACCACCAGCGGGCCTGCAACTCTCCCTCCTCAGGAAAAATAGAGCAGGTAACGTATAGCAACTTACCTCCCGGCTTTAATAATCCCCATAGAGCCGTTAATATTTTTCTTTGCATTACCTGCAAATTCTTAATATCTACTTCTTGGCGCAAATAGGTTATATCTGGGTGCCGCCTAACAATACCAGATGCGGAACAGGGTACATCGGCCAAAATTGCATCATACTGTACGCCATCAAACCAACTTTTAGGTTCTGATGCGTCACCAACCAAAACTCGAGCATTTTGTAATTTCAAGCGATCTAGGTTTTCTTGAATTCTTTTAGCTCTGGTGGGATCAATCTCCAACGCATCTAAGCTAAGATCAAATAGCTCTAATAATTGAGCTGTTTTCCCACCAGGTGCCGCACAAGCGTCCAAAACCTTATCGCCAGACTTAAGGCTCAACAAGGCACCCGCCAATTGCGCGCCAGCATCTTGAACAGAACACGCGCCATCAAAAAAACCTGGGATTTGATTAACTGGGACAGGTGTTTTTAATTCAACTGCATTGGTTAATTGAATGCCAGAAATAGAGTTGATCTTTTTATATTCAAGACCAGCCTCTTCAAGCTTTTTCAAATATAGATCTTGCTCACACTGGGGAATCTGTCTTTGATTAAGGCGCAATGTAAGAGGTGGGCGGTCTTTTGAAGAATCAATAATTTGTTGCGCAGAACCTGAATACGCATGCTTAATTTTTCTCAACCACCAGTCTGGATAAGATGGATTTTTATCTTCCGGTATTTCCTGATACAGATTTTCATTTCTTAAAACTCTACGCAACACGGCATTGATTAGCCCCTTTGCATAAAACAAATTTTTATCTAAATGGCAGACATTAACCGCTTCATTAACTAATGTATGTGTTGCATACATTGGCTCTCGGTTTTTTTCAGGCACCAGCGCGATGGCAGCCCACAAGACGTAAAGGGTTAAACCCGGTGGGGTCTTTTGAACATACTGATTTAAAACCTCTTGTACCCAATATCCTCGTCTTAATGCCTGAAATGTAATGCTTTGTACAGCAGGGCGCAGACCAACTGGGACTATTTGAATAGCAGAAGTTAAAGATGTCCCATCTTGAACTTGTTGTAGCACCTTGGCCGACTCAAAAAGGGCCTTTGATAGGCTTGCGCCCTGTTGTTTATTTTCAGACAGGATAAGTTCCAGTTCTTGCCATTTCCATCAAACGTGAGACTCTGTCTTCAGTTGGCGGATGAGTTGAAAAAAGACCCGATAATCCACCACCTGACAGTGGATTCATAATCATCATCTGTGCTGTTTCTGGATGGTTCTCAACAGCATTAAAAGATCTATCGTTAGCATAACGATGAATCTTTTCCAAAGCCATTGCAAGTGACTCTGGATCACCGCTAATTTCTGCGCCACCTCTATCTGCTTCATATTCTCGTGCACGTGAAATTGCCATTTGGATAAGGCTGGCTGCCAAAGGCGCCAAGATGGCCACCAAAATACTGGCAATAGGATTTGAAGGTCGCCCTTCTGAGTCTCTACCGCCAAAGAACATTGCAAAGTTAGCCAAAGCAGAGAGCGCACCTGCCATGGTTGCAGATATAGTTGAAATTAAAATATCACGATGCTTCACGTGAGCCAATTCATGTGCCATAACTCCTCGGATCTCTCTTTCAGACAAAATCCGAAGAATTCCGGTTGTCGCTGCAACAGCAGCATGCTCAGGATTTCGCCCAGTAGCAAATGCATTGGGGGCGTCCTCTTCAATTAAATAAACTTTTGGCATGGGTAAGCCGGCCTTGCCCGCCAACTCGGCCACCATTCGATAAAAATGCGGCGCCGCTACCTCGTCAACTTCGCGCGCATTCATCATGCTAAGAACCATCTTGTCAGAGAACCAGTAGCTGAAGAAGTTCATGCCAAAAGCTAAAAGTAGCGCCATCAACATGCCTTGCTCGCCACCGATCATTCCACCAACTATGATGAATAGAGCGGTAATGCCTGCCATCAAAATGGCTGTTTTAAACCAATTAAACATCTTACAAATCTCCACTAGGTGAATTTGTATAAATTCTAGATTCTGAGGATGGCGCTAGCATGGGCTGTATGTAATTGTTGATTTGTTCAAGGGGTTGTTAATTTAAAACATCGCCAACTTGCCAACCCATTGCCTGCGCAAGTTGATCAGCTGAAACTTTTTTGCCGCCAGGCTTTTGTAGCTCCACTAACAAAATACTGCCGCTACCAGTTGCCACCTCTACACCAAGCCGACTTATATTAAGAATTTCTCCTGACAAATGCTTTGACTTAACGACAGATGAAACGGATGAAAACCAAACTTTGATAATCGCGCCAGCCTTTTCGAATGATGCCCCGGGAAAAGGGTTAAATGCTCTAATTTTTTGGTCAATCGTTTTTGCTTCTAATGCCCAGTTGATTTTGGCCTCTTCTTTTAATATTTTTTTTGCATAAGTAATGCCGTCAACTTCCTGGGCGTTGCTTGGCAACTCTTTATGACGATCATATTCATTCAAGGCCTCCACAATCATTTCGCCACCGAGAGTTGCCAATGAATCATGTAATGACGCCGTGGTTTCTTTTTCTGAAATAGCTAATTGCTTGCTAGAAATAACTGGGCCCGTATCCAAACCCAAATCCATTTGCATAATTGCAACGCCAGTTACATCATCGCCCGCCTCTATTGCTCTATGTATGGGGGCGGCACCTCTCCACCTAGGTAACAACGAAGCATGAATATTTAAACAGCCAGCCCTGTTAGGTTTTTCTGCGATCTCAAAAACCTCTTTCGGCAAGATAAGTCCGTACGCAGCAACCACCATGACATCAAAATCACACTGACTTAATTCTTTGAGCGCGTCAGCTGCCTCATCAGAATACTTGCCATCCAATCTTAAAGATGTTGGCTGTATTACTTTTATTTGCTTTTCTAAGGCGAACTGCTTAACTGGGCTAGCTTGTAAATTCATGCCACGCCCAGCGGGTCTATCTGGCTGAGTCATCACCATAACAACTTGGTGACCAGCGCTGTAAATTTTCTCTAAGGCAACCCTAGCAAATTCCGGCGTGCCAGCAAAAACCACTTTGAGCATTAAATCTCACCCGCTTTGGATTTTTTCTTGAGCTTTCCTGCGATGCGCATACGTTTTAATGAAGATAAATACTCAACAAAAACTTTGCCCTTCAAGTGATCTATTTCATGCTGAATACAAACGGCCATCAAACCATCCGCATGAATCTCATACGGCTCACCATCTAAGTTTAGGGCTCTAACTTTGACCTCAGATGGACGCAATACTTCGTCATAAAAATCAGGAACAGATAGGCAGCCCTCTTGCCACACCTTTTTCTCTTCGCTGGCCCAAACTATTTCCGGATTAATAAAAACTTGTAATTGATTTCTTTCATCTGACAAATCAATAACGATGACTTGCACATGGGCATTAACCTGCGTTGCGGCCAAACCAATACCTGGAGCCTCGTACATTGTTTGCGCCATGTCTGAAACCAACTGCTTAATCTTTTGATTAATTTCAGAGACAGGTTTAGCCACCGTGTGCAAACGCGGATCAGGATAGTGAAGGATAGGTAGTACAGCCATTTCAGAAAACTCTTACAAAAAATTCAGGGATTGCTGATTGCTTGAAAAAATGGAATTCCAGACAATTTGGTCATGCCCTCAATTATCTCAATCAATCAAAAACACCCCTATTATCCAAGCAGATTGCTTGATTTGTCCGATGCTCCCAAAGAAATTTACTGCCTGGGTAACCTCAGAGCATTAAAAATGGCCAGCATTGCGATCGTTGGATCACGAAAAGCGTCAAATCAAGGTCTTAAATATGCGCAGTTCTTTTCTCAATCCTTAGCGAACAAAGGGTTTTGTATTGTCTCGGGCTTAGCTGAGGGAATTGACTCTGCTGCACACCTAGGGGCGCTCGAATCCAGTCACCCAATCCCAACAATTGCCATATGCGGTACAAGTCTAGACAAGTGCTATCCGACCAAAAATCGGGCTTTATTTGAAAAAATTGGTCAAAAAGGTCTTCTGATTTCAGAATATCCCGTTGGCACGTCCACAAAACCATTCTTCTTTCCCCAAAGAAACAGATTAATTGCTGCGCTATCTTTAGGAACCCTGGTGGTTGAGGCAGCTGTTAAGTCTGGCTCCTTAATCACCGCAAAATGCGCCAATGAGCTGGGCAGAGAGGTTTTTGCTATCCCCAACTCAATCTCTCGATTAAGCTCTGCCGGATGCCATCAGTTAATTAAAGATGGCGCCAAATTAACTGAAAAACCTTCGGACATCTTTGATGAACTTAGATTTTTTGCCTAAAACAAAGAGTGTCTGTTTTTACTTATAAAGGCCCTTTAGATACCAATTTTTTTAAATTTTTCCTAATTTTGCATTTATCGGTTAATAATGAAAAAAGGAAATTAATTTAATTCGACCCCTCGGGAAGTCTTTAACGTGGCAAAAACTAGCACTCAAACCGGGCCTAATAAGGCTTTAATCATTGCTGAAAAACCATCAGTTGCAGCCGATATTGCTCGCGCACTGGGTGGGTTTACAAAGCATGAAGACTATTTTGAAAGCGACGAATTCGTTGTTTCGTCGGCGGTAGGCCACCTTTTAGAAATCGCTGCACCAGATGCTTATGAAGTTAAACGAGGTAAATGGTCTTTTACCAACTTACCCGTCATACCACCTCATTTTGACCTAAGGCCTATTGCCAAGACAGAAGCTCGCCTTAAGGTTTTACAAAAACTCATCAAACGCAAAGACGTTAATCGCTTAATTAATGCATGTGACGCAGGACGGGAAGGCGAGCTGATCTTTAGATTGATTGCTCAGCACACTAAGGCCCCTCAAAAAATTGAGCGTTTATGGTTGCAATCTATGACACCTCAAGCCATTCGTGATGGCTTTACAAAATTACGTAGTGATGAAGAGTTGCATAACTTAGCAAATGCCGCGCGCTGTCGTTCAGAGTCAGATTGGTTAGTGGGTATCAATGGCACGCGAGCCATGACTGCTTTTAATAGTAAAAGTGGTGGCTTCTTTTTAACTACGGTGGGTCGCGTACAAACTCCAACGCTATCAATTGTGGTTGAAAGAGAAGAGTTAATTAGAAAGTTTATTTCTCGCGACTACTGGGAAGTGACGGCTGAATTCATTTGTGCTGCTGGCATATATCAAGGCAAGTGGTTTGACCCGAAATTTAAAAAAGAGTCTAAAGATACGGCGGCAGACCCTGAGAAAAAAGATAGCAGATTGTGGAGCGAGGCGGCGGCGGCAAGCATTGTTGCAGCATGCCATGATAAGGGCGGTAAAGTAACTGAAGAATCAAAGCCCAGCACTCAGGCAGCTCCGCAACTATTTGATTTAACCAGCTTGCAACGTGAAGCAAATGCGCGCTTTGGTTTTTCAGCAAAAAACACCTTGGGTCTAGCTCAGGCGCTTTACGAGAAGCATAAAGTTTTGACATACCCAAGAACCGACTCTAGAGCGCTTCCTGAAGACTACTTGCCTACAGTCACAAGCACATTAGAAATGCTTGCGGAGAGCTCTGATAACTACTACCCATTTGCCTCACAAATTCTGAACAACTCATGGGTAAAGCCAAACAAAAAGATTTTTGATAACAGCAAAATTTCTGATCACTTTGCCATTATTCCTACCCTTCAGGCGCCAAAAAATCTTTCTGAACCAGAACAAAAGTTATATGACTTAGTTGTGCGCCGTTTTATGGCTATATTCTTCCCGGCCGCTGAATTTAAAGTCACTACTCGCATTACAGAAGTCAGCGGACATTTGTTTAAAACTGACGGCAAAATTTTGACCAGTCCTGGTTGGTTAACTGTTTATGGCAAATCCATACAAGATGACAAAGAATTAGTTGCTGTTGCACCGAATGAGAAAGTTCAAACGGAATCGGTGAGCCCAGTTCCACTTAAAACTAAGCCGCCAGCCAGATACACTGAGGCTACGCTACTTTCAGCTATGGAAGGTGCTGGAAAGCTAATTGATGACGATGATTATCGTGAAGCCATGTCTGAAAAAGGCCTCGGTACACCAGCCACTAGAGCAGCAATCATTGAAGGCTTGCTTGCTGAAAAGTATATGGTCAGGGAAGCGAGAGAGCTAATTCCCACTGCCAAAGCATTTCAATTAATGACTTTGTTGCGAGGTCTTGGCGTAGAGGAACTAACGCAGCCTGCGCTAACAGGAAATTGGGAGCACAAACTGGCGCTGATGGAAAAGGGCCAAATTGACCGCAATACATTTATGCAAGAAATTGCACAAATTACTCAACGCATCGTCAAACGCGCCAAAGAATACGACAGCGATACGATTCCAGGTGACTATGCTGATTTACAAACTCCATGCCCACACTGTAGCGGACTAGTAAAAGAAAATTACAGAAGATTTGCCTGTGAAAAGTGTGGCTTTTCTATTAGCAAAATACCTGGGGGTAGAGCTTTTGAATACGATGAGGCAGAAGCTTTAATTGCCAATAAAGAGATTGGCCCTCTACAAGGATTCAGAAGCAAAATGGGGCGCCCATTTGCTGCCATCATTAAATTGGTTGCGATTCCTGAAGATGACAAAGATTATCCAAATGCAGGCTTCAAGTTAGAGTTTGATTTTGGCAATAGCCAAGACGATGACTCTGAGGAAGTCGACTTTACCGGCCAAACTGCTCTAGGTGCATGCCCCAAATGTTCTGGTGCGGTTTATGAGCACGGCATGAAATACCTTTGCGAACATAGTGTTGGCCCGAATAAATCATGTGATTTTTCAACTGGTAAAGTTGTTTTGCAGCAAGAGATTTCTCGCGAACAAGTCTCTAAATTACTCAGCGAAGGTAAAACTGATTTATTAACCAACTTTAAATCTTTGCGTACTGGTAGAGGCTTTAAGGCCTATCTTGCTCGTCAGCCGGATGGAAAAATTGGTTTTGAATTCGAGGTGCCGGCTAAAAAACGCGCTGGCAGCAAAGCTGAGGCTAAGTCATCTGACAAGCCTGCGCCAGCCAAACGCGCACCCGCAAAAAAACGCTCATCAAAAAAAGCTGAGTGACGCAACTCTTCTGCCAGATGTTCAGAATACATCTGGCAGGCCAGAGCTGACCACATCACCCCCCTAGAACCCAGGGCAGTTAACACATATAAACCTGGGTAGCCTTTTATCGGTCCCATCACGGGCAACCGATCTTTAGCTACACAACGAACCCCAACAAACGCATCAATTGGCTGGAGTTCATTGGCCTCACATACATCCCCAAACATTTCTTGAATGAGCATCTGGTTTTCATTGTGACTTTTATCCCATACGGATAAGTCATCTTCATTTTCGTCATATGTTGAGCCAACTGGCCATTGATACGCTCGATTACCAGCCTGATTCACCGGGGGCAAACAATACGCTTTTCCTGATATAGCAACTGTTGGCTTAAACCTAGCCCAAGAGCTATCTGATGCATAACTAAATGTCGACAATTGCCCCCTAACTGGTTTTAGCGGAAAATCAATTCCAACACTTGCTGCCACTGTGCGAGCACCCAAAGCATTGGCTAGATAGAGTCTCTTGGCAAACCCAATAAGCTCGCCATTTACCCCATAGACGTGCCAATGTTTGTCCTTATGCAAGATCTTGGTAACAAGACAATCCCATTTCTTTTGTTTTTCTTCCAAGGCGGCAAAATGGTCTTGTGTGATTTGTTTTAAATCTATCCAACCACCCTCAGGAAAAAATGTACCAGCCAGGGGAACCCCGGTTATACCTAAAGACTCTTCTGGCTCTAGCGGCTTTGCATTATCAAGGCTAAATCCCTGTGAAAGCAAGCGCTCACTCATATAGGATTTGCTGAAGGTTTTTGGGTCACGTGGCAAATGTAGAACACCGGTACCCGACCAATAGTCTCCCCATATTTGTCGAGCTTCCTTGAAAGCCAACATTGTTAAACGCTGCAATCTGGATGCGCCACGACCAATATATGGATGACATAAGGCAAAGCCATGGCCACTTGTACCTTGGCCAGGTCCAGGCGCGCCATCAATCACCAGAAAATTATCTATATTGTTGTTTTTTAAAGCCTTTATAATTGCCGCACCAGCCACCCCAGCGCCAATCACAATTGCATCGTAGGGTTTTTGGGTGCTTGGCATATTCATGGCTGCATTTATAATGCATCTCTTGACGTTTTGAGCAACATTCATGCAATTAATGTGGGTCTCCGGTCCAACGGGCCGTGTTAGAAAAATATCTATTACCCTAAGAACGGTCTCTATGGCCGCGGGTATTTTCGCTGCCTTCTTAATCGCTGTTGGCGGAATCTTACATTTTGTTGGCCTACGAATTGCTATTGAAGCTCGCCCAGATTTAGCTCGCGCCTTGGGTGGCGTCCTAACCCAAGCCGAACAAGACAAGATTGAAGCATCGTACAAAGAGCGCTTGCGCCTAATTCAAGAAAAACTTCAGGCCACAACAGATGAAATAGCTCAAATCCAAAAGCTTAAAGATCGCTTTATGGAAATGGCTACACCAACCGCAGTTAAGTCACAAATCCCCACCTCAGGAAGTGGTAAAGGTGGCCCATTAAAACTGCCTGGTTTAAAAAACAAGGCGCCGGTTGACCTAATTAATGCCCTTGATGAGTCCTTGCAAGATATCAATGAATTCAAGCATAGTGTCGCTGAAATTAATGCCTTATGGACCAAACAAATTACCTGGCTAAATAGCCTTCCAATCGGAACGCCTATTAATGGAAACTTTAGCCTAACTAGTGGTTATGGCTTGAGGATTGACCCCTTTACTCAAGCAATGGCAAAACACGAGGGCTTAGACTTTTCTGCTGCTACGGGCACTCCTATTATTGCTTCAGCAGGGGGTGTGATTAGCAGATCTGGCTGGGACTCTCAATACGGCAATGTTATTGAAATTAATCATGCTGAAGGTTTTAAAACCCGTTATGCCCATGCTAGCCAACTATTAGTTCGAGTTGGGCAAACTGTTAAACGTGGCGATGTTATTGCCAAGGTTGGCAATACGGGTCGCTCTACTGGGCCACACCTGCATTATGAAGTGATGAAAGCGGGCGCTCACATCAATCCATTAAATATGTTTCCCAAAAGTTATTAACTAGTTTAAGTTCAATGAAAAAGCCCCCTATAGTGAACTGACCCCCGAAAGTTGGACAGTTAATTAAGTGGCTAAATTAAGGGACT
>JAOAUK010000022.1 GCA_030157655.1 Polynucleobacter sp.
AAATAAGCGGACCAGCCATCTCACCGGCCAATGACTCGAATGACGTACCTTGAACTGCACGACGTTCCAATGTGTTCTTCATAACGCGAAGATAAACACCATTTGCACGAGCTTGAGCTCGAAGAGTAGTCAGTTCGCCCACTGGAATACCGCGGTATTCAGCTAGCACCATGGTTTGAGCTTGTGCAACTTCTGCACTCACTTCAGCCACGACCGCCTTTTTGTCTTCCATATTTAAAGGCACTGTTTAACTCCTATTTACCTAACTGTTACCAGCTAGGGGTTGCACACAGGCGAATTCTTTTCAGGATCGCCATCTGCGTTGGCACCATCTCTGGCATTAAGAGTTATCGCTAACTCACCAACGGTCTTTGATGTTCAAGCGCAAAATCTCTTTTGCGCTTAACCCAAAGTTCTTTTAATGGCCGCGATTAAGCAGCCAATGAGTTTTGGTCAACACGTACGCCAGCACCCATCGTGCTGCTTACGGCAACTTTTCTCAAATAAACACCCTTACTAGCAGCTGGTTTAGCTTTATTCAAAGCATCCAACAACGCCAATAAGTTATTTTTCAACGCACCAGGTTCAAATGAGCGACGACCAATCGTTGCGTGAACGATACCGGCCTTGTCAACACGGAACTGAACTTGACCTGCTTTTGCATTTTTAACTGCACCAGCAACGTCTGGGCTCACAGTACCAACCTTAGGGTTAGGCATCAAACCTCTAGGACCAAGAATTTGACCCAATGTACCCACGATACGCATTGCATCTGGAGATGCGATCAAAATATCAAAATCAATCTTGCCAGCTTTAATTTGATCAGCCAAATCATCCATGCCAACAATCTCTGCACCGGCAGCTTTAGCTTGTTCAGCTTTCTCACCTTGAGCAAATACTGCAACACGAACTGATTTACCTGTACCAGCAGGCAATACCACTGAACCACGAACAACTTGGTCAGATTTCTTAGCATCAATACCTAATTGAACAGCAACGTCGATAGACTCATCAAACTTAGCTGTTGCAAATTCTTTAACAAGGCCCAATGCCTCATCAATAGGGTAAAACTTGTTACGGTCTACTTTTGCTTGAAAAGCAGCTACGCGTTTAGAAACTTTAGCCATGATTAGAGTCCTTCCACAGTGATACCCATAGAGCGGGCGCTACCAGCGATTGTGCGAACAGCTGCATCCATATCTGCCGCTGTAAGGTCAGGCATTTTTGCCTTAGCAATTTCCTCAGCTTGAGCG
>JAOAUK010000023.1:0-2928 GCA_030157655.1 Polynucleobacter sp.
AGCTTACGAGTTACCCATTTTGAAGTTAGCCTTCTTCAATAGTGAATCATATTGTTGCTGCATCATGTAAGACTGAACTTGAGCCATAAAGTCCATTGTTACGACTACGATGATGAGAAGTGATGTACCACCGAAGTAGAACGGCACATTCCAACGCAACACTAAAAACTCTGGTAATAAACACACTAAAACCATGTAAGCTGCACCCATCAAGGTCAAGCGTGTCAAAATTTTGTCAACGTAACGAGCTGTTTGATCACCAGGACGAATACCAGGAACAAACGCACCGCTCTTCTTCAAGTTATCTGCTGTTTCACGGCTATTGAAAACCATAGCTGTATAAAAGAAACAGAAGAAAATAATTGCTAATGCATACATCAAAATATATACAGGCTGACCTGGCGACAAAGTTGCAGCCAAATCTTTAATAAATAACGTCACAGGATTAGTTGTTTCACCTGCTGTAAACCAACCAGCAATCGTTGCTGGGAACAAAATGATTGATGAAGCAAAAATTGGAGGAATCACACCAGCCATATTTAACTTCAAAGGTAAATGAGATGATTGGCCACCGTAAACCTTGTTGCCAACTTGGCGCTTAGCGTAGTTAACTAACACACGGCGCTGACCACGCTCTACAAAAACCACAAAATATGTAACTGCTACCACAATCGCAACAATCAATATCGCAGAAATTGCGCTCATTGATCCTGTGCGAACTAATTCAAATAAACCACCAAGAGCATTCGGCAAACCGGCCGCAATACCACCAAAAATGATGATTGAAATACCGTTGCCTAAACCGCGTTCTGTAATTTGCTCACCCAACCACATCAAGAACATAGTTCCCGTTACTAAAGTAATAACTGTGTTTAAGCGGAATACAAAACTAGGATCAATCACTAAGCCAGGCTGCGCTTCTAGTGCAATAGCAATACCCAAGGCTTGGAATGTTGCTAATACAACAGTACCGTAACGCGTGTACTGAGTAATTTTTCTTTGACCTGCCTGACCATCTTTCTTCAAAGACTCTAATGAAGGAAGAACAATCGTCAATAGCTGCATGATGATTGATGCAGAAATATAAGGCATGATGCCCAAAGCAAAAACGGTAAATCTAGAAAGTGCTCCGCCTGAAAATAGGTTGAACATTCCTAAAATGCCGCCACTTTGGCTGTTGAACAACTGAGCCAACTGGTCTGGATCGATACCAGGCACAGGGATGTGTGCGCCAATGCGATAGACGACCAAAGCCAAAACCAAGAACATCAAGCGACGACGTAAGTCGGCGAACTTGTTTCCTGATTTCAAGCTTGATGCGTTAGGTGTCGCAATGGCCATATAGACTAATTAACTCTTATGCTGCTTCAACAAATTTGCCACCAGCAGCTTCAACAGCAGCTTTAGCACCTGCAGTAGCTAACAAGCCACGTACAGTGATTGCCATTGATAGCTCACCAGTTTTGATGATTTTTACGCTCTTTGTTAAGCCAGAAACTAGACCACTCTTTTTAAGAGCAACCAAGTCAACTTCAGCTAAACCAAGCTTTTGTAGATCGCCCAAAGTTACTTGGCCATCAAATTGCTTTGTTAGAGAAATAAAACCGCGCTTAGGCAAACGACGATACAAAGGCATTTGACCGCCTTCGAAACCAACTTTGTGGAAGCCGCCTGAACGAGATTTTTGACCTTTGTGGCCACGACCAGCTGTTTTGCCTAAGCCTGAGCCAATACCGCGACCTACGCGACGTTTAGCGTGCTTAGCACCTTCTGCTGGTTTAATTTTATTGAGTTCCATAACTATCCCTAAGTATTACTTGATTACTTTTACCAAGTAAGACACTTTGTTAATCATGCCGCGTACTGCTGGCGTGTCTTGCAATTCAGAAACAGAGTTCACGCGACGTAGACCTAAGCCACGAACAGTTGCGCGATGATCTTCACGTGTAGCAATAAGGCTACGTACAAGTTGAATTTTTACTGTGCTCATATTTTCTTTCCCGGCGATTAACCTAGGATCTCCTCTACAGACTTACCACGCTTTGCAGCGATTTCTGAAGGAGTGCTCATTTTGCGCAAGCCATCCAATGTTGCGCGAACCATGTTGTATGGGTTTGTTGAACCAAGTGACTTTGCAACCACGTTAGTAATACCCATTACATCAAACACAGCGCGCATTGGGCCACCAGCAATAACGCCAGTACCTTCTTTAGCTGGAGAAATCAAAACGCGTGACGCACCGTGCTCACCAACTACTGTGTGTTGCAATGTGCCACTGCGTAGAGAAACTTTAAACATCTTGCGGCGTGCTTCGTCCATTGCCTTTTGTACGGCTACTGGCACTTCTTTTGATTTGCCTTTACCCATACCGATACCGCCATCACCATCACCAACTACTGTTAGCGCAGCGAAACCGAGAATACGACCACCTTTAACAACTTTGGTCACTCGGTTGATAGCGATCAGAACTTAAGGCCGGCTTCACGCGCAGCCTCTGCCAACGCTTTCACGCGGCCGTGATAACGGAAACCAGCACGGTCAAATGCTACTTCTGTAACACCTGCCTTGATGGCGCGTTCAGCAATAGTTTTGCCGATTTGCTGAGCAGCAGCACTGTTACCACCATTACCGTTCAATGCTTTTTTAATATCGGCTTCCATAGTAGAAGCTGAAGCAAGAACTTTGGTGCCACATGGGCTGAATAGCTGAGCAAAGATATGCTGATTCGAGCGATAAATCGTCAAGCGATGCGCCAATTGTTCCGCAATTCTGATGCGGGTTTGGCGGGCGCGGCGAACTCGTGTTTCGTTTTTGTTCATATCTAACCCCGATTACTTCTTCTTGGTTTCTTTGAGGCGTACCACTTCATCCACGTAACGTACACCCTTGCCTTTGTATGGCTCTGGTGGACGGTATGCGCGAACTTCT
>JAOAUK010000023.1:2938-3722 GCA_030157655.1 Polynucleobacter sp.
CAAATCATGAATCACATCATGTGAGAAACCTAATTGCAATTTCAATGCGTTACCTTGAACAGAGGCACGGTAACCAACGCCCACCAAGCTAAGCTTGCGCTCAAAGCCTGTTGTAACGCCTTTAACCATGTTGCTCACTAAAGCACGTGTTGTGCCTGATAAAGCATTTGATTCTGCTGATTCGTCATTGCAAACTACTTGCAATACGCCGTCTTGCTGTTGCAAACCAACTAGTGGGTGCAATGTGTGTGACAACGTACCCAATGGACCTTTGATAGTCACTTGGCTTGCTGCAATTTGCACCTCTGCGCCTTTTGGCAACTCAATAGGACTCTTACCGACTCTTGACATCTTAGTCTCCCTATTAAGCTACGTAGCAGATAACTTCGCCACCCACGCCATTAGCGCGAGCTTTGCGGTCAGTCATCACGCCTTGTGGCGTTGAAATGATTGCTACACCTAAACCATTCAGCACTTGCGGAATGTCATGGCGGCCTTTGTAAATACGCAAACCTGGTGTTGAAACGCGTTCAATGCGCTCAATAACAGGACGACCTGCGTAATACTTAAGATTGATCTTCAATACGGGTTTAGCCGCTTCTCCAGCAATCTCAAAGCTGTCAACATAGCCTTCGTCCTTTAGAACGTTAGCAATTGCTACTTTAAGTTTTGAAGAAGGCATGGCAACGAAAGGTTTCTGCACCGCTTGCGCGTTGCGGATTCTCGTCAACATGTCGGCGATTGGATCGCTGATACTCATGTGTTCTCCTAATCTTTCGCCGCT
>JAOAUK010000023.1:3732-4806 GCA_030157655.1 Polynucleobacter sp.
TAATGCACAGCGATTACGCTGGCGAGTTGGACTTGCGTTACGTGGAAGCTGTTGTAGTTTCAAACGAGCTTCATAACGTTCTTCTTCGCTTTTTGAGACGTCATCGATGATCGCCTTCAATTCTGCACGCTTACCAGCGTACTTAGCGACAGTCTTGGCACGCTTCTTTTCGCGTTCAATCAATGCTAATTTAGCCACGATGACCTCTTAGTTGCGGAATGGGAATTTAAAGGCCGACAAAAGAGCTTTTGCTTCATCGTCGGTTTTAGCTGTGGTGGTAATGCTGATATTCAAACCACGAAGTGAGTCGATTTTGTCGTACTCAATCTCAGGGAAAATAATCTGCTCTTTAACACCAATGTTGTAGTTACCACGACCGTCGAATGCTTTACCAGAAATACCGCGGAAGTCGCGTACACGTGGCAATGCAACCGTAATAAAACGATCAAGGAATTCGTACATTGTTTGGCCACGCAAAGTAACCATTGCACCAATTGGGTAGCCTTGACGGATTTTGAAACCCGCAATAGCTTTACGCGCTTTAGTAACAACAGGCTTTTGACCAGCAATCTTTGTTAGATCGCCAACCGCGTGCTCAATAATTTTTTTATCGTTAACTGCCTCACCCAAACCCATGTTCAATGTGATTTTTGTGATGCGTGGAACTTCCATAACAGATTTGTAACCAAACTTTTGCATCAAGTCGGCTGCAACTTTTTCTTTATAGAAGTTATGTAGACGTGCTGACATATTTAATTATCCTCGTCTTAGGCAGCTAATACAGCGCCAGTTGTCTTGAGGTAGCGAACCTTCTTGCCGTCAGCTTCTTTAATGCCAACACGTGAAGGTTTGCCGTTAGCGTCAACCAAAGCAACGTTTGATACATCGATAGGCATAGTCTTATCAACTACACCACCTGTTGTACCAGCTGCTGGATTTGGCTTAACGTTTTTCTTGTATACGTTAACGCCCTCAACGAGTAACTTACCCTCGAGGATTTGCGTCACAGTACCTTTTTTACCTTTGTCACGACCAGTAATAACTACTACTTGATCGCCTTTACGAATCTTGTTC
>JAOAUK010000023.1:4816-5186 GCA_030157655.1 Polynucleobacter sp.
AGTCTGCTTTCAGTTTGAATCATCTTTTTATCCCCAACTTGAGCGCCATAGGCATTCAGTCTTGGTTCCGTTGAGGGACCCCAGCCTTTCGGCCAAAACCCCGGATTTATACTACTGAATCAATTTCTTTCCAAAATAAAGCCTTGGAAAGCCCTCTACTATAACAGGCTCACAAGATACTTGCAAGCCTGTTTTGTTCGTTTTTAAACAGCCTTAGCTGCTTCAACTAAACGTGTAACAACCCAAGACTTGCTACGTGAAATTGGTTTTGATTCAGAAATCTCAACCGTGTCACCGTCTTTGTACTGGTTTGTCTCATCGTGAGCATGATATTTCTTTGATTTAGCAACATATTTGCCATACAAAGGAT
>JAOAUK010000024.1 GCA_030157655.1 Polynucleobacter sp.
ATTATATGCCTAGCTTGTTGCGTTGCAACATATAACTAGGCTTTATCCAACCAAACCTCAATTCCCTGGGTATTTAGATCCAAATCAATGGCTAAAAATTCCTCAAGTTCCTTCCTAGATATATTGCAACCATTTGTTTTTAAATGATATTCGTAAATATCAGCTAAGCCAGATTTAATTTTTACATATCTATCAGAGCTGTCTTTAAATGAAACAGCCATCTCAACCATTTGATCCAATTGCTTCAAAAAGATGTCTTTTAGCCTAGGTACATCATTTACACGGCTAAAGTGCGTTGGATAAATACATTCAGGATTCAGCGCGCTGATTCTCTCCACTGACTCTCTTAATGCAGCTGGGTCAAACTGAATCGGCGTGGTGGTAGGCATGATGAACGCCCCCTGGTCTGTATCAAACTCACGATATGAAAGACCAAACGTATCACCCGTGAATACGCCTTGACTAACTGGGTCCCAAATAGCAATGTGATGCTTGGCATGCCCTGGTGTGTCCATACAAATTAATTGTCGCTGCCCAAGAGTGATCTCAAAGCCCTCACCAGCTTCTGTAACCCTTTTGGCATCTATAGGCAAAAGCTGACCATATTCTTCTTCTACCGCCTCTTCACCATAGACACCCACAGCACCTGCCCTCAAAGCAGTCGGGTCAATCATGTGTCTTGCGCCACGTGGATGCACAATTAACTGAGCATTCGGACATAAGCGCATCATCTCGCCAGCACCACCAGCATGGTCCAAATGAACATGAGTCAAGATCACATAATTCACTTGAGTGGGCGTTAAAGACAACTCTTCTAATGTCTTCATCAACCTAGGCGCAGAATAATTCGTGCCTACATCCACAAATGCAGCCTGTGTGTCACTAACAATTAAGTAACTGGCATCAAAGTTCTCACGACCAAAGCCTGTATCAATGCAGTAAATGCCATCTGCTACCGAGCTGGCAAAAGTTAATTGATTTGTCATGCAAAGATTTTCACATAAGAAAGGCTTAACTAATAGAGAGTTGCCACCATTGATTCTGAAGGATTACCTCTACAGCCCATATATACAGAGCCTCAAGGAAATAACCCACCAATGACCTTGCTATTTAGGGTTATACCTGATATAGTGATGGACTCAGACGCGGGGTGGAGCAGTCTGGCAGCTCGTCGGGCTCATAACCCGAAGGTCATAGGTTCAAATCCTATCCCCGCAACCAAATACTC
>JAOAUK010000025.1:0-1506 GCA_030157655.1 Polynucleobacter sp.
TATCAGTGGTTAAGTTATACGCAGGCGCTTTCTTCCCAGGCATTATGTTGGCGGCTTTGTATATTGGTTACGTCATTATTGTGGCCAAAATTAAACCTGAGCTAGCACCACCATTGCCTGAAGAAGACCGTAAGGTGACATTGACTCAGTCAACACAAAAGCTAGCTACTTTTGGCAAATTAGCTTTGCCTTCTGTGATTGCTGCTATCAAAGGTCGTGCCGCTGCAGGTATGAGCACTAAAGAGTTATTAAAACAATTAGCCATCATTGTTGGCCCATTGTTATTCTTTGTGATCATCATGACATTCATTCATAGATCAGCTACAACTCCTATTGAGCAGGCTGCTGTGGTGACGATGGAAAGTGATGGCGGCATGATGAGTTTGGAGGAGGTGTCAGCTCCAACAGAGTCTGCAGGTGGTTTAGCTTTGCCGCCAGGCGCTGAAGAGTCTCCAAAAGCGATGGGTGTGGCAACGCCTCCAGGTGCGGAAGAAACTCCAAAGCAAGCTGCTGCAACTCCAGCTGCGCCAGCTGCTGAGCAAGATAAAGAACCCGCTGAAAGACAGCCAACGCCAACCTGGTATTGGGTCATGTTAGGCATTGGTTTATTGATCGGCGCTATCTTCTATTACTTCTTGACCATGGCTCGCCTTGAAATCTTCAAGATGCTATTGGGTTCATTCTTCCCACTAGCGGCTTTGATCTTGATGGTGCTAGGAACCATTGTGTTTGGTTTAGCAACGCCAACAGAAGCTGCTGCAGTGGGATCTTTAGGCGGTTTCTTATTGGCGTGGGCTTACAAGCAACTCAATATGGATGTTGTGAGAGAGTCTGTGTTCTTAACAGCCAAGACCAGTGCGATGGTTTGCTGGTTGTTTGTAGGATCGTCGATTTTCTCAGCAGCCTTTGCGCTATTAGGTGGTCAAGAGTTGATTGAGAAGTGGGTGTTAGGCCTAGGTTTGAGCAAGATTGAGTTCTTGATCTTGTCTCAGGTCATCATCTTCTTGCTTGGTTGGCCATTAGAGTGGACTGAGATCATTGTGATTTTCATGCCGATCTTTATTCCTCTATTGGGTCACTTCCAGGTGGATCCATTGTTCTTTGGCCTATTAGTCGCCTTGAACTTGCAAACAGCTTTCTTATCACCACCTGTGGCGATGGCGGCGTTCTACCTCAAAGGGGTTGCGCCACCACACGTTACACTCAATCAGATCTTTGCAGGCATGATGCCATTCATGGCGATTCAGGTTCTTGCCTTGATCTTGTTGTATGCCTTCCCAGCGATTGGCATGTGGTTACCAGAGGTACTTTATAAGTAATTTTTGAGTAGCCTTTAACCAACAAACCCCGCTTTTTGCGGGGTTTGTTTTTAATGTATGTAAAATGCTGACTTCGTTACAAAATAACGAAAGCTGTAGAAGTGATTTAGAAGTAAAAAAATACAACTATTTCCGTCTACAATGACAAAAGTACTATGCCCGAGTGACGAAATAGGTAGACGTAAGG
>JAOAUK010000025.1:1516-21114 GCA_030157655.1 Polynucleobacter sp.
TGCCGGTTCGATTCCGGCCTCGGGCACCAGGCTTCTTAACAGCTAGGTGCTTTTAAATGACAAGAAACACATACCGAATAACCGCTAAAACTCATCAGAGGGTAGCGGTTTTTTTGTGCCTCGGAGTTTTAGCTGCTGTTTCTTGGTGGCAAAGCGTTGATGCGCAAGCTGAACCCGCAGAAATTCTGGGTATTTATTTCACACCACCCGTCGGTGGTGCTGGCGGTATTACCAAGCAAATTGATGCATCTAAGAAATCTATCAAAGTCATGGCTTATGGCTTTACTTCCATCAATCTAGCAGAGGCTCTTGTTAGAGCTAAGAAGCGTGGGGTAGATGTTGCCCTTATCCAGGATGAAAAAAGCTCTCAAAACAACCGTGAAGCCCTGCAGAAGTTATTGGATGCTGGTATTGAGGTGCGCAGTGATGGTAAACATGCCATACAGCACAATAAGGTGATGTTAATTGACCAAGATATTGTGATTACAGGCAGTTATAACTTCACCAATTCAGCTGAGACTCGCAATGCTGAGAACATCATGATTGTTAAGTCTGAGTATGCTGCTAGACGTTATGCAGATAATTGGAGCAGTCACTGGGAGCATGCCATCAAAGTGGTAGAGCTACCTGCCTCTCGTCAAAGACGTTAACTGGGTTAGCGCTACTCCATGAAAATGCGTAAAAAATCAGATTTACCCAGCAAGATCTGTGTGACTTGTGGACGTCCTTTTGTCTGGCGTAAAAAATGGGAAAAAGTTTGGGCAGAGGTGAAGTACTGTTCGGATCGATGCAGAGCAGGAAAGTAATTAGCCCAATACAATCTTCAGTATGAAAAAAACCAAGATCGATCCTGCTGATTTATCGCGCATTGTTGAGATGGCTTGGGAGGATCGCACCCCATTTGATGCCATCGAGCAAAGCTATGGCATCAATGAATCTGCCGTGATTGATTTAATGCGCCAAGCCATGAAGCCTAGTTCATTTAGGATGTGGCGCAAAAGAGTGACTGGGCGAGCTACTAAGCACTTGGCATTAAGAACCCAAGATGTGAAGCGAGCTTACTGCCCAACGCAGTACAAGCCCAAATAGACGGCTTTAAGTGCTTTATTTGGTGCTTTACTTAGTTGGGTTCTGTGACAAAACCAATCTTGGTGAGACCTGAGCGTTTAGCTGTGGCCAATACTTGCGCAACTGACTCGTAGCGCACATTTTTATCAGCCCTTAATTGCACCTCAGGCTGAGGATTCTTTTTCGCAGCTGTTTGGGCATAAATAGACAAAGTATCTAAATCAATAGGTGATGTATTCCAAAAGATTTGACCTTTGGCAGAAATGCTCAAATTGATTGACTCAGGTTTAACGTCATTGCGCTGGCTGCTAGCTTGCGGCAACTCAACTTTCACGGCGTGTTGCATCACTGGAATGGTGATCATGAACACAATCAATAGCACCAACATGACGTCCACCAAAGGGGTCATGTTGATTTCAGCCATCGGCTGGCTATCGTCGTCACCAATAGGCTCGTTACCGAATGCCATGATTAATCCTGGTTAGCAGAGCGTGCAGTGTTTGAGTTGCCAACACGCGCGCCAGTGATAAAGAAAGCGTACAAATCATTGCCAAAACGATTGAGTTCAGCAATTAATACTTTATTCGTGCGGCTAATTGCGTTGTAGGCCAATACGGCTGGAATCGCCACTGCTAAGCCCAAGGCTGTCATGATCAAGGCTTCACCAATCGGACCAGCTACTTGATCAATGGTGGCAGTGCCTGAGGTACCAATGCCAACTAACGCATGGTAGATGCCCCAAACTGTACCGAACAAGCCAATGAATGGCGCTGTAGCACCTGTAGAGGCCAAGAAGGTTAAACCCTGTTGTAAACCACCTACAGATTTATCGATGCTCACTTTTAGGCAACGCGTGAGCCAATCTGACGGGTTAATAGTTTGGTGTAACTCACTGCGTGAGCCTGATTGTTGATTGTGATGTTTCATCGCTTCTTGCGCGCTTTTGGCAAGATCGCAATAAGGGTTGAGTTCTTGAGTCATTTGACTCAGAGCGACTTCAAAAGACGGAGCATGCCAAAAACACTCAATTTCTTTGGCAATTTTTTTGGTTTTATACAAATTCAAAGCTTTGGTAATGATGATGACCCAAGAGATGATCGACATCACTAATAAAAACAATGCCACAGTTCTGGTGACAGCGTCACCTTGTGTCCACATGTTAGCTAGACCAAACGTTTGATTCATAAACTATTCCAATCGGAAAATATAAGGTTGTATGGCAGTTACTTTAATCGGTTTACCAAGTTCTAAAAAGGGGCGGCAGCGAACTTTCATACCAGCATCAAGAGCAGCTTGATCAAGGCGGGGTAAGCCGCTGCTTTGCGCGATATTCACTTTTTGAACTGCACCATCTTCACCAATAAACAAGCGTACGAGAATTTTACCTTCTTCCCCCATGCGTCGTGAGAGGCTAGGGTAGATGGGTTCTGGCACGCTACATTGTGCTTGGCTTAATGTAATACTTTTCGGCTCACCGGTACTGCTACCACCCGTGCTCGTTGGTTTGGCAGTCGATGAGTCTTGTGTTTGAGTGCTGGTTAGGCTGCTAGGCGCGCTTGTAGTAACAACTGGTTCAGCTGTTTTCTTTTCGGGAGCTTTAGGTTTTTCTGGAACAGGTTGGCTAACTTTGGCTTTTTCTTTTTGTGGATTGGGGTCTAGCAAAGATGCCATGACTGTGTCGCCCATGTTGGCGCCTGTCTTAGGACGATCAACGCCTAACTGCACACCCACAATCAATAGGAAGTGCATCAGAATCACAAACGCAGCGATTCTGTTTTGCATTAACCATTCTTGAAGTTTTGAAATGACTTGCTTAGGCACAGTATGGACAGTTAAAAACTAAGAAATAAAAACGGTGGATGTTTCGATGGTGTGTTGATCAAAAGCCAAAGGTATTAATTGTTTGGCATGAGCAAGTAAAGCATCTGCATCGAGAGTCGAGTATAAGCGAATGGTTCTAGGCGGTGCAGACTGCAATAAATGGAATTCTTCGAGCTTTCTACCCAGTTGTTTGACTACAGCATCACTGGTATCGATGATTTCTACTTCGGCCCCAAGAATCTTTCTAATTAAAGGCGCCAAGAAAGGGTAGTGGGTGCAACCTAAAACCAACGTATCAATTTGAGCTTCTTGCAAGGGTGCTAAATGTTCACGCAAAAGTTGTTCAGTTTCTGGGCTATTGATGGCACCTGATTCAATCAATGGCACTAACCCTAAACCTGCTTGAGAGATGAACTCGCAATTGCCTTCAAGACTCTCTAGTAGAGCTTTGAACTTATCGCTTTTTAATGTGTTTTGCGTTGCTAAAACGCCCACTTTTTGATTCTGGCTTTTGGTAACGGCTGGCTTGATGCCAGGTTCAACGCCAATAATTGGGATGGCGGGCATTTCATGGCGTATATGGGCAATCGCCTCAGCTGTTGCGGTATTGCAGGCAACCACCAATGCTTGGCATCCTTCACGTACTAACCAGTGGCATAAGTCTAAGCTGCGCATAGCAACCCAGTCACTTGATTTTTCGCCGTATGGCGCATTGGCTGAGTCAGCCAAATAAATATAGTGGTGAGCGGGTGCTTGGCGTAGGGCCTCGTTGAGCACGGTGAGTCCACCAATGCCAGAATCAAAAACCCCAATGGTCGCCAAGCCTGCTCCTGTTTCTCTTAATTAAAAGTTAATTAAGCTTTAGTGACTGGAATTTTTCCAATCTTAGCTTGCCACTCTTGTGGACCCGTGTTGTGTACAGAGGTGCCGTTAGAGTCAACCGCCACAGTCACTGGCATATCTTCAATCGTGAACTCATAAATGGCTTCCATGCCTAAATCAGCAAAGCCCACCACTTTAGATTCTTTGATCGCTTTTGATACAAGATAAGCTGCACCACCCACTGCCATGAGGTAGGCTGACTTATGCTTCTTGATCGCTTCGATAGCTACTGGACCACGCTCAGCTTTACCCACCATAGAGATGAGACCAGTTTGAGCCAACATCATTTCTGTGAACTTGTCCATGCGTGTCGCTGTTGTTGGGCCAGCGGGACCAACAACTTCGTTGCGTACTGGATCAACAGGACCTACGTAATAAATCACGCGGTTCTTAAAATCGACAGGTAATTTTTCACCTTTAGCGAGCATGTCTGCAATACGTTTATGTGCGGCATCGCGACCAGTCAACATCTTGCCGTTTAACAACAAGGTTTGACCTGGTTTCCAGCTAGCCACTTCTTCTGGTGTCAAAGTATCTAAGTTAACGCGAGTTGATTTCTCAGTGTTTGGTGCCCATGCCACATTTGGCCAATCTGATAATGAAGGTGGCGTTAATACTGCAGGACCATCACCGTGTAAATGGAAGTGAACGTGACGAGTTGCTGCGCAGTTTGGAATCATCGCAACAGGTAGTGAAGCTGCGTGAGTTGGGTAATCCATGATCTTCACGTCAAGCACCGTTGTAAGACCGCCTAAGCCTTGTGCACCAATGCCAAGAGCATTCACTTTTTCCATGATTTCTAAGCGAAGTTCTTCGATGCGAGTTTTAGGTCCGCGGGCAATTAGCTCATGAATATCCACTGGAGCCATGAGAGATTCTTTGGCTAGCAACATCGCTTTTTCTGGTGTGCCACCAATGCCAATACCTAAGATGCCAGGAGGGCACCAGCCAGCACCCATGGTTGGGACAGTTTTAATCACCCAGTCAACAATTGAATCGGATGGGTTTAGCATGTACATCTTGCTCTTATTCTCAGAGCCACCGCCTTTGGCAGCGCAGATAACTTCTACGCCGTCGCCTTCAACGATTTCATAGTGCACAACTGCAGGGGTATTGTCTTTCGAGTTGGTGCGTTTGCCAGCAGGATCCAGCAACACAGAAGCGCGTAATTTGTTGTCAGGGTTGTTATACGCACGGCGCACGCCTTCATTAACCATCTCTTGAACGCTCATGGTTGCGTCCCACTTAACATTCATACCTACTTTTAAAAACACCACAGCAATGCCTGTGTCTTGGCAGATAGGGCGCTTGCCTTCTGCACACATACGACTGTTAGTCAAAATTTGAGCAATCGCGTCTTTAGCAGCAGGGCTTTCTTCGCGCTCGTAGGCTTTGCCTAGGGCAGTGATGTAATCAAGTGGGTGGTAGTAAGAAATGTATTGAAAACCATCAGCAATACTTTGAATAAAGTCGTCTTGGCGAATTGTGCTCATAATTTTGTGAATTAATTGTCAAAAAGAAAGCTATTTTACCTAGGGAAAGTTGCCATATACAGGATTTACTTAGGCGTTTAAGCTAGCTAACCAAAGAAATGGATTAGTTCAACGGTATGTGCCCTAGGGGTAACCCTGATATGGGCTTAACAATACAATCATTGTCAGTTAAGTGTCAGTCCTGAGACCTAATCTCGAGTTTTGTCTAAAACAGCCTAGGAAGTAGGAGAAAAGTATGTCCGGTATGGAACAGTTGTTGGTAGAGAACCGTGTTTTCAACCCACCAAAAGCATTTGCTAAGCAAGCAGCTATTACCAGCATGGAGCAGTACAACGCCATGTGCAAAG
Organism: Polynucleobacter sp.; assembly: GCA_030157655.1. GTDB lineage: Bacteria > Pseudomonadota > Gammaproteobacteria > Burkholderiales > Burkholderiaceae > Polynucleobacter. The sequence continues at coordinate 7,128 of JAOAUK010000025.1, forward strand.
CATTCGAAAAAGATTTCAATGGCACATGGGGTAGATTGGCTAAAGAAAACCTACATTGGAAAAAGCCTTTCACAAAAGTTCTAGACGAATCTAAAGCACCTTTTTATAAATGGTTTGAAGATGGTTTGACCAATGCTTCATACAACTGTATCGATCGCAATATCAAAAATGGTCTAGGTAAAAAGACAGCGATTATTTTTGAAGCTGATGGCGGTGAAGTTACAAAAGTAACTTATCAAGAATTGCATGACCGTGTTGCTACATTTGCAAATGGTCTAAAAAAATTAGGCATCAAAAAAGGTGACCGTGTAGTTATTTACATGTCTATGTCAATTGAAGGTGTTGTAGCGATGCAAGCTTGTGCTCGTATCGGTGCGACTCACTCAGTAGTATTCGGTGGTTTCTCAGCTAAATCATTGCAAGAGCGTATTGTTGACGTAGGTGCTGTGGCGTTGATCACTGCAGACCAACAGTTGCGTGGCGGTAAAGCATTGCCATTGAAAACAATTGCTGACGAAGCGATTGACTTGGGCGGTTGCGAGAAATTAAAGCACGTGATTGTTTACAAGCGTACTGGTGGCGATGTGCCAATGAAAGCTGGTCGCGACAAGTGGATGCACGACGTTGCTGCTGGTCAATCAAAAGTTTGTGAGCCAGAGTGGGTAAGTGCAGAGCACCCATTGTTTGTGCTTTACACATCAGGTTCAACAGGTAAACCAAAGGGTGTTCAGCACTCAACTGGTGGCTACTTGTTGTGGGCGATGCTCACGATGAAGTGGACATTTGACTTGCGTGATAGCGACGTATTCTGGTGTACAGCTGACATTGGTTGGGTAACAGGTCACAGCTATATCGCTTACGGTCCTCTAGCATGTGGTGGTACACAAATCGTTTTCGAAGGCGTGCCAACATATCCAAACGCTGGTCGTTTCTGGGAAATGATTCAACGTCATAAAGTTTCTATTTTCTACACAGCACCAACAGCGATTCGTTCATTGATCAAAGCATCTGATACAGATGCGAATGTTCACCCTAACAAGTACAACTTGAAGAGCTTGCGTTTGCTAGGTTCAGTAGGTGAGCCAATCAATCCTGAAGCTTGGATGTGGTACCACAAGAATATCGGTGGCGAGAAGTGCCCAATCGTTGACACATTCTGGCAAACAGAAACTGGTGGTCACATGATCACTCCATTGCCAGGTGCAACACCATTGGTTCCAGGCTCATGCACATTGCCATTGCCAGGCATCATGGCAGCTATCGTTGACGAAGCAGGTGGTGATATGCCTAACGGTCAAGGTGGTATCTTGGTTGTGAAGCGCCCATGGCCTTCAATGATTCGTACGATTTGGAATGACCCTGATCGCTTTGTAAAGAGCTATTTCCCAGAAGAGTTGGGTGGCACGCTTTACTTGGCTGGTGACGGCGCAATCCGTAATAAAGACACAGGCTATTTCACAATCACAGGTCGTATCGATGACGTGTTGAACGTTTCTGGTCACCGCATGGGCACGATGGAAATCGAATCATGCTTAGTTGCTAACCCATTGGTGGCTGAAGCTGCTGTGGTTGGTCGTCCTGACGATATGACAGGTGAAGCAATCGTGACTTTCGTGGTTCTTAAAGGCAAGCGCCCAACTGGCGATGATGCTAAGAAGATTGCGACTGAGTTGCGTAACTGGGTAGGTAAAGAGATCGGCCCAATTGCAAAACCGAAAGAAATTCGTTTTGGTGACAACTTACCTAAGACACGTTCTGGCAAGATCATGCGCCGTATTTTGCGAGTTCTAGCTAAGGGTGAGGAAGTAACTCAAGACGTTTCAACACTTGAGAACCCAGCCATCTTGGATCAACTCAAAGAAGCTATCTAATCCTGATTGATTAGCGTCATCGGGTAGTTTTAGGCCGGTTACTCATAGAGTGCCGGCCTATTTTCTTTGCTCTGAGTCATAATCCAACCATGCGTATTCGTTCTGAATCAAAAACAATAGGTTTTTATTACCTGCTCTTTACGGCAGGTTTTTTGCTATTTGTTTATTTTTTAGGATTGGTTGAAAAAAATAGTGGACCAGGTATCTGGTTGGGCTATGTTTTCTTATTTGTGACGATTGCTGTTTATGCCAGTATCGGGTTGATCTGTCGTACGTCCGATATGAATGACTACTACATAGCGGGTAGAAAGATACCCGCTATCTTTAATGGCATGGCAACTGCTGCTGACTGGATGAGTGCAGCCACTTTTATCGGTTTGGTGGGCATCTTATTTAGTTCTGGTTACAAAGGCTTGGCATTTATCGTTGGTTGGACGGGTGGCTTCTGTTTGGTGGCCATGTTGATTGCGCCATACATACGTAAGTTTGGCTCTTACACAATCCCTGATTTCTTGGCTATACGTTATAGCCAGGGTAAAGAGGGTGGTAGTCGTTTGGTCAGGATTGTTGCCGTTGGCACCACCATTGTTTGCTCCTTTGTTTATCTTGTAGCGCAAATACAAGGCGTGGGTCTGATTGTGAACAGATTCATTGGAGTTGAATTTAGTATTGGCGTATTTTTTGGCTTAGCTGGCATTTTGGTTTGTTCATTCTTGGGTGGCATGAGAGCGGTGACTTGGACTCAAGTGGCTCAGTACATCATTTTGATGATTGCCTTGTTGTTACCGCTGAGCATGATTTCTTATAAGAAACATGATTCTTTATTGCCTCAGGCTACCTACGGACAAGTGCTGAAAGAGATTGAGTATCACGAGCGAGATTTTGAGGTCACGGCTGAAGAAGTCAAAGTTCGAGACTATTATCAAAAAGAAGTAATTCGCTATGAGAAAAAGATTGGGGCTTTACCCCAATCTTATTTCGATGGCAAAAAAGAAGCAGATAAGGCATTACGAGACGGGCGCATCAATCAACTGCCGCTTAAAGAGTTGAAGGCATTAGAGCGTCGTTTGGCAGAGTATCCAACTAGCCCTGGTAATGCGTATGAAGTTTGGCAAAACGAAAAGCGCCAAGCTCAATTAAAGAGTCAAGTTAGCACGCCATCAATGGATCCAGCTGCTAAACGTGGCATTGGATTTTTGAGTCTTGATCAGTGGAATTTTATTTTGCTGATATTTTGTTTGATGTTTGGCACAGCTAGTTTGCCGCACATTCTGACGCGTTATTATACCACCACGAGTGTTTCGGCTACACGCTACTCAGTATTTTGGACATTATTCTTTGTGGCACTTTTCTACTTGAGCGTGCCAGCCTTGGCTGCTATGGTGAAGTTGGATTTATTTAAAAATCTAGTGGGGGTGTCATATGCAGAATTACCCACATGGGTTTTGCAGTGGCGCAAATTAGATCCTCCTGTTTTATCGGTCACCGATATCAATCTAGATGGTTTTGTGCAGTGGGCAGAGGTTTCTATTTCGCCAGACATGATTATTTTGGCGGCTCCTGAGATCACAGGCTTACCGTATGTCATTTCTGGTTTGGTGGCGGCTGGTGCTTTAGCAGCGGCGCTATCAACGGCAGATGGTTTGTTGTTGACGATTGCTAATGCATTCTCACATGACATTTATTACCATTTGATTGATAAGACAGCTTCACATCAAAAGCGTGTGACAGCGGCCAAGGTAATTTTATTGGGCGTTGCTTTATTTGCTGCGTACGTCACATCTCTTAGGCCAGGCGACATACTATTCTTGGTGGGGGCAGCTTTCTCATTGGCTGCGTCTGGCTTCTTTGCCGTGTTGATTTTGGCAGTTTTCTCTAAACGTATTAATCAGTGGGGTGCTATTGCTGGCATGGTCACTGGTTTACTGGTTAGTGGCACATACATTGGCTTGAACTATCCATTCGTTTCTAGAATCACTGGCGTCTTTGGTGATCGATGGTTTGGAGTTGACCCAATTGCATCTGGGGCTTTTGGCATACCTGCTAGCTTTATAGCTGCATATTTAGTGTCTTATATGACAAGCCCTAATCCACCAGTGATTGGTCGCTTGGTGGATTACCTGCGCGAGTCTCGCTCTACGGTTTAGGGAATAGTTTTTTCCAGCCATCTGTACCTAGCTTTTCCATTGTTTCCATATTGGTTTCAAAAATAGCTTCGGCTTCAGGGAAGGCTTCAACTGCTCTATCAATACTGTCTTCCCGAATTAAATGCAGGGTTGGGTAAGGTGAGCGGTTAGTGAAGTTGGTGATGTCATCAAATTCAGTATTGGCAAACTGATACTGCGGATGAAAGCTGGCGATCTGAAGTTCTCCATCGAGCTTTAATTCCTCTAATAGACTGTCAGCCAATTCTAAAAAATCGTTGTAATCTAAAAAATCTTGCAGGACATGAGGATGAATCAGTAGGGTGGTATCTGTTTTTTCTGGTGATACCTCTGCTAAGTATTCAAGTTCACTGGCTAATTCCTCAAGCAGTTCCTCTACTGAGCGCGCTTCGCTCACAACGTATTTAATTTGTTCTTTGACGTGAACTGCTTTCGCAAAGGGGCAGAGGTTTAAGCCAATCACGGCTTTTACAACCCAATCTTGCGTTTCTTGAATAATATCGGTATGTTTTTCTGACATGATTTCTGACTTTTTTGACAGATTGTGTATCGTATAGGCCTATGATTCGTATTACTGAACTGCGTTTACCTGTTAATCATGCTCCAGAAGAGCTTGAAGAGGCTATCTTAAAGCGTTTATCTATTTCTTCCAAAGATTTGGTGGAGTTCACGGTATTTAAGCGCAGTCATGACGCCAGAAAAAACAGCGCACTCTCATTTATTTATACGATTGATTTGTCTATCAAGGATGAAGACAAAATTCTAAAAAAATGGGGCCATGATCCTCATGTGCGCCCATCGCCTGACACTAGTTATCACTATGTTGCAAAGGCACCCGCAGAGCTAAAGAAACGCCCTGTGGTGATTGGTTTTGGCCCATGCGGCATTTTTGCTGCTTTACTCTTGGCTCAAATGGGCTTTAAGCCAATCGTTTTAGAGCGTGGCAAGCAAGTGCGTGAGAGAACTCAAGATACTTGGGGTTTGTGGCGTAAAAAGATTCTTAACCCTGAGTCGAATGTGCAGTTTGGCGAGGGTGGTGCTGGCACCTTTTCTGATGGCAAGCTATATAGCCAAATTAAAGACCCTAAGTTTTATGGTCGCAAAGTTATTCACGAGTTTATTAAAGCCGGCGCTCCAGAAGAAATTGCGTATGTTGCCAAACCGCATATTGGTACTTTCCGTTTGGTGGGGATGGTTGAGAAGATTCGTCAAGAGATCATTGATCTAGGTGGCGAGATTCGCTTTCAACAAAAAGTTACCAGTTTTGATATTCAAGATGGGCAATTAAAAGCACTGCATCTTGAGAGTGGTGAGGTTCTTGAGGCGGACCATGTCGTCTTAGCTCTAGGACATAGTGCAAGGGATACGTTCCAAGCTTTACATCAGGCTGGTGTTTATATTGAGCCTAAACCATTTTCAGTAGGCTTTCGAATTGAGCATCCACAGTCACTAATCGACAAAGCCCGCTTGGGTCCACACGCAGGTCATCCTTTGATTGGCGCTGCAGATTACAAGCTGGTTCACCATGCTAAAAACGGTAGAGCAGTCTATAGCTTTTGTATGTGCCCTGGAGGAACGGTAGTTGCAGCCACATCAGAAGAGAATCGCGTTGTGACTAATGGTATGAGTCAGTACTCGCGTAATGAGCGTAATGCTAATGCCGGTATTGTTGTGAACGTTGACCCAAGCGATTACGGCGCTAGTGCAGACAATCCATTGGCTGGCATTGATTTTCAAAGAGCGTTGGAGTCTAAAGCCTTTGAGTTGGGGGGTAAAACTTATGAAGCGCCTGGTCAATTGGTGGGGGATTTTGTTGCAGGACGTCCTTCGAGTGAATTTGGTCGCGTGATACCGTCATATAAGCCAGGTGTTCATTTGACGGATTTGGCAGAGGCATTGCCGAGTTTTGCCATTGAAGCGATGCGTGAAGCTTTGCCTGCTTTTGAGAAGCAAATTAAAGGTTTCTCAATGCCGGATGCTGTGCTCACTGGTGTTGAAACCAGAACCTCTTCGCCGATTCGTATTACGCGTGGCACGAATTACCAGAGCTTGAATGTGAAGGGGTTGTACCCTGCGGGTGAGGGAGCAGGTTATGCCGGCGGTATTTTGTCAGCCGGTGTAGATGGTATTAAGGTGGCTGAAGCGCTTGCCTTAAGTATCTTAAAGCAGCAAGCTAATTAATCAGCTTGCTGAAACTTCTTTTTTCTTAATTGATTCACGCGATAAATGCCATAAGCAATTAATGGCGCGCATACTGCCCCGATTAACTCTGGGGATAGACCAAAGCCTAATTCTTTCACACCTTTTGCCATATAAATGATTAGGCTGACTGCGTAATAGGTTAGAACTAATACAGATAATCCTTCAACGGTTTCTTGAAGTCGAAGTTGTAGTTGAGCGCGTTGATCCATGCTTGCTAGCAACTGCTGTGTTTGGCTTTCATTCACATATTCAATGCGCGTACGCAAAATCTGAGTGGTTCTAGAGATTCTGTCAGAAAGCTCTTTGAGGCGACGTTGAGTCCATGAGCAAGTACTCATGGCAGGCGCAAAGCGGCGGTCCATGAATTCAGACAATGTTTGCACGCCAGGAATAGAAGACTCGTTGAGCTCTTCTAGATTCTTGTGTACCAATTGACTGTAAGCCTCAGATGCGGTGAAACGTAAGCCGTGTTCAGAAATCCATTCCTCGATTTTTGATGCAAGCATGGAGATGCGGTGTAAAAATTCGCCATCCGCGTTAGGCGCCATCGATAGTTGGCTTTGAGCGTTTGAAATCTCTTTGGATAATTCAGCAAATTCTGCCTCGGCTTGGCGAAGTGGTCCTGACAAACTCTTGGCGACAGGGAAGGCAATCATGGAGGCCATGCGATAGGTCTCTGTTTCTGTGATGCGTCTTGCAACACGACCTGCTTGTCGTGAGCCCATGCCAGCATGAGGTACTAAGTATGAAATGTAACCATCATCATTGATTTGCAAGTCGGTCCATAGTTGAGCTTTTTGGCTGCTCAAAATGGCGCTGCCTAGCAATGTATTGCCAGAGAAGATGTTTGAGACTTGCTCGGCATCTGTGAAGAGTGGGCGATCCTCAAAAGCAAGATCCATGGCTGCGATTCTTAGGCCGCCGGATTCATGGATGGGGGCAACACTTAAGCGAGACAAAAAATCATTGACCTGTGCCTCAATTGCTTGGCGAGTTTGAATATGCGCTTTATCTATCAGGGCTTCTTGTTGAACCACCGCTGAGATTGATGCAAATTCACCGTGCAATTCCCATTTGATAATGATGCGATGAGGAGCAGGCTGTAATTCAATGATTCTGAAGCTTTGACCATGATGAGGGTCAGCTGCTTGATTCATTTTCAAACTAATAGAGTTAATCCACTCTAACTGCTTGACGCGATCTGTGGCGTTAAGTAGAAATGCCTGATTCAAGATACGATCTTTAGGCCATAAAGCAACAGGAGGTCTTGCATGAACTTCTTCATGAAGAACGGTTCTCAATGGATGGTCGTATGTGCGCATAATTATTTCTACTAATAAGGGCTGTTTGCCTGAATTCTGTACTTTATCTTAATACCATGAAAAATGGCTGGTAACCCAGCCATTTTTTGATTTTGGCGTGCGAATGTTTAATTACTTGGCGCCATCCAAAATCCATTTAACAACAGCCTTGGCATCAGCCTCACTGATGGCTGCATTGGCTGGCATTGGAACTGGACCCCAAACACCTGAGCCGCCAGCTTTCACTTTTTTCGCCAATTTATCCACTGCATCAGCTTGACCTTTGTATTTGGCAGCAACATCTTTGTATGCTGGGCCAACAATTTTCTTGTCAACTGCATGGCAACCCATACAGGCATTTTTAGTAGCGATTTCTTTAGAGGCAAAGGCTGGTCCTGCTACAAGCAAAGACGCTGCTACGAATGTGCTGATTAATTTCATATGTCTAATCTCCAGTTGTGACATTAAGCTTGGTTTCAGGTGCCTAGTATATGCAGAATTTGTTGAATTTGTGAGAGTTAATAAGATTTATTTAGGATAGTTCGAATAAATAAGTAACTGATTGGTATCAATAAAATCTTAAATATTCGAAGCGCTTTCATGTGTGGGCAATCTTGGTGCGTTTAAAATGTCAATCACCTTAATGAGTCATCTGACTCGCACCAATTTGCTCAGGAAATTATGGCCAGTTACAACACAGAGACAGTGCTGACGGTTAAGCACTGGAACGACACACTATTTAGTTTCACCACCACCAGAAATAAGGGCTTGCGTTTTCGCAATGGTCATTTCTTGATGATTGGTCTTGAGGTCGAAGGCAAGCCTTTGGTGCGCGCTTATAGCGTAGCCAGTCCGAACTATGAAGAGCATCTAGAGTTCTTGAGTATTAAGGTGGAAAACGGACCATTAACTTCACGCTTACAAAATATCAAAGTGGGTGATCCTATTTTGGTCAGTGAAAAATCAGTGGGCACCTTGGTCATTGATGACTTAAACCCAGGTAAGCACCTTTACTTATTTAGTACAGGCACAGGTTTAGCACCATTCATGAGCATTATTCGTGATCCAGAGACTTACGAGAAATTTGAGAAAGTTGTTTTGATCCATGGTGTTCGTCTAGTGAGTGAATTAGCTTATGAAGATTACATCCGTAACGTGTTGCCGAATGATGAGTTCTTGGGTGAGATGGTGCGTGAAAAGCTCATTTATTACCCAACTGTGACGCGTGAGGCATTTAAGCACACGGGTCGCTTAACAACGGCAGTGGAAAACGGTCAGCTATTCAAAGACATTGGCTTGCCGCCATTAGATCCAGCAGTTGACCGTGGCATGATCTGTGGCAGCCCATCGATGCTCAAAGAAATTTCTGACATGTTGGATGCCAAAGGTTTCAAAGTGTCTCCAAGTTTAGGCGTGTTGGGTGATTATGTTTACGAGCGCGCTTTTGTTGAAAAGTAAGTTCAGCAGCTTGAAGTTCAATGACTGTATTAGATAGCAAAAAACAGTAAAAACTCCAAATATTCCATTAGTGTTATTTGCTCTAGAGCCACTCTTCAAAATGGGTGGCTTTTTTCACATTTAAGGGTATTCCATAGGAGAATCCCTTATTGTTAGGTTGCCATCTTCTCTCTATATTGATTCAGTTAAACCTCTTTGCGAGGTCAATTAGATTTGAAGAAAAAGCGGCCCATATGTCAGATGTCATCCTTGAAGCGAAGCAGCTAACAAAAGAGTTCTCAGGATTCGTTGCTGTTAGTGATGTCAACCTACAAGTAAAAGCAGGAACGATTCATGCATTGATTGGACCTAACGGTGCAGGCAAGACCACTTGCTTTAATTTGCTCACAAAATTTATTACGCCAACAGCTGGGCAAATCATTTACAAGGGTCAGGACATTACTCAAAAAAGCTCTGCAGAAATTGCCAGAATTGGCATGGTTAGATCATTCCAAATTTCAGCGGTATTTCCGCATCTCAGCGTCTTGGAAAATGTTCGATTGGCCTTACAGCAAAGAACTGGCACATCGATGCATTTTTGGAAAAGCGAAAATACGCTCAATCATTTGAATGATGAGGCGATGACCTATATTGAGCAGGTTGGATTGGAAAGCTATGCCCAAGAAACTGCGGTGAGCTTGCCTTATGGTCGCAAGCGTGCCTTAGAGATTGCTACGACCTTGGGTATGAGCCCGGATTTGATGTTGCTCGATGAGCCTACGCAAGGCATGGGGCACGAGGATGTGGAAAAAATCACTCAACTGATTAAGAAGGTGGCAGCGGGAAGAACGGTATTGATGGTTGAGCACAATATGAAGGTTGTATCTTCTATTGTCGATACGATCACAGTATTACAGCGCGGCAAAATTATTGCGAGTGGCAACTACGCTGAGGTGTCAAACAATCCACAGGTGATTGAGGCGTACATGGGCAGCTCTACAAATGCAACTTTGGGGGCGCACTAAATGAGTCACACAGTGTTAAAGATTCAGGACCTGCATGGTTGGTATGGTGAGTCTCATGTTTTGCATGGCATCAATCTTGAGGTGGCTGATGGTGAAGTGATTACTTTGCTGGGTCGTAATGGTGCAGGGCGCACATCCACACTGCGTGCAATTTGTGGCTTGATCGGCAAAAGAGCCGGCAGTATTGAGATACAGGGGCAGGAGACAACATCATTACAACCCCATCAAATTGCCCGTCTTGGTGTGGGGTATTGCCCAGAAGAGAGAGGCATTTTTACCAGCTTAAGTTGTGAGCAAAATTTGATGTTGCCACCTACCTTAGCTGAGGGTGGTATGAGTGTTGATGAAATCTACACCATGTTCCCTAACTTAAAAGAGCGCCGCAATAGCCCCGGGGGCAGATTATCTGGTGGTGAGCAGCAGATGTTGGCCATGGCCAGAATCTTAAGAACTGGCGCCAAATTACTTTTATTGGATGAGATCACAGAAGGTTTAGCCCCTGTGATTGTTGAAAAACTTGGTCAAACAGTCATGGACTTGCGTCAGCGTGGTTTCACGATTGTGTTGGTTGAGCAAAACTTTAGATTTGCAGCCCCGTTGGCTGATAGACACTATGTGATCGAGCATGGTCAGGTGGTGAAAGTGGTTAAGCAGGAAGATTTGGCTAGCAATATGGCTGAGTTGAATGTTTTGTTGGGTGTTTAGTTTGTCCCTTTGAACTTAATCAAACTATTTAGTTAATTTGCAACTAGGAGACTGAGTATGAAGCAAAAAATGATTGCACAAGCTGTTACAGCGCTTTGCTTATCGGCAATGGCTGTTGGCGCACAAGCTCAAAAAGTGAGTGATGATGTGGTTAAGATTGGTGTTTTGACAGACTTGTCAGGCGCTTATTCTGATTTGTCTGGCCAAGGCTCTGTGGTTGCAGCCCGTATGGCGATTGAGGATTTCTCAAAGAGCAAAACTGTGCTTGGCAAAAAGATTGAATTGATCTCTGCTGACCATCAAAACAAAGCTGACATCACTGCTAATAAAGCACGTGAGTGGTTTGACAAAGAAAAAGTAGACGTGATTGTTGACTTGGTAACAACCAGTGCTGCTTTGGCCGCGATGGAAGTGGCTGAGCAAAAAAACAAAATCACTTTGATCTCTGGTGCAGCATCTAGTGCTATTACTGGCGCAAAATGTACAGCGACCAACGTTCACTGGACTTATGACACATACGCCTTATCAGCTGGCACTGGTAATGCCATGGTGAAGGCAGGTAAGAAGAGCTGGTTCTTCGTTACTGCTGACTATGCATTCGGTCATAGCCTAGAAGGTGATACATCTGCTGTTGTTAAGGCTGCAGGTGGTACGGTGGTTGGTGCTGTGCGTCACCCATTCCCAGGTAGCGACTTCTCTAGCTTCTTGTTGAAAGCACAATCTTCAGGTTCACAAGTGATTGGCTTGGCCAACGCTGGTGCTGACACGATTAACTCGATTAAACAAGCTGCTGAATTTGGTATTTCACAAAAGCAAACGATTGTTCCTTTGTTGATGTTCATTACAGACGTTCATTCATTGGGTCTTAAGACAGCACAAGGTTTGACAGTGACAGAGGGTTTCTATTGGGACTTTAATGACCAAACTCGTGCTTGGTCTAAGCGTTTCTTTGCGCAACACAAGCGTATGCCAACAATGGTTCACGCTGGTGTGTACTCATCTGTGATGAACTACTTGAAAGCTGTTGAAGCAACTAAGTCAGATGACACAAACACTGTGATGGCTAAGTTGAGATCAACACCTATCAATGATGGCTTATTCAAAGGCGTGATTCGTGCCGATGGTAAGTTTGAGCATGACATGTACTTGTTAGAAGTGAAGAAGCCAGCTGAATCTACAACACCATGGGATTACTACCATGTTCGTGCAGTGATTCCAGCTAAGGATGCTACTTTGCCGCTATCGAAGTCAGTATGTAAATTGGTTAAGAAGTAATCTTTAGTACAACGGAGTAACGCATCATGTTTGAATGGTTAGGCATTACGCCTCAAGGTTTAGTCGCTCAATTGCTAGTAGGGCTGATCAATGGTTCCTTCTATGCAATCTTGAGTCTAGGCTTGGCCATCATTTTCGGTTTATTGAATGTGATTAATTTCACGCATGGTGCGCAGTACATGCTCGGTGCTTTTATTTCATGGATCGGGCTTACTCAACTAGGCAACTGGTTGGGTATGCCTGATTTATCTGTGAACTACTGGGCTGCTTTATTCTTGTCGCCGATTATTGTTGGAGCAATTGGTATTCTGATTGAGAAGACCATGCTCAAACGTTTGTATCACTTAGATCATTTGTATGGCTTGTTGCTTACTTTCGGTTTGGCGCTAGTCACTGAAGGGATGTTCCGTCATTGGTATGGCATATCTGGTGAGAGTTACGGTGTGCCTGAGGCTTTGCAGGGCGGCATACAAATTGAGAGTCTAGGATTATTCCTGCCGAAATATCGTTTGTGGGTGATTGTTGCATCACTCACTGTGTGCTTTGCTTCTTGGTATGTGATTGAAAAAACTAAACTTGGCAATTACTTAAGAGCTGGTACAGAAAACCCTAAGTTATTGCAGGCATTAGGCATTAATGTGCCGTTGATCATCACGCTGACTTATGGCTTTGGTGTTGCTTTAGCAGCTTTTGCAGGTGTATTGGCTGCACCAGTATTCCAGGTTAATCCAATCATGGGATCCAACCTCATCATCGTGGTGTTTGCCGTGGTCGTGATTGGGGGCATGGGTTCAATCATGGGCTCGATCGTGACAGGCTTAACTTTGGGCTTGTTAGAGGGTTTGACTAAAGTCTTTTATGCAGAAGCGTCAGGTGTGGTGATATTTGTGATTATGGCGATTGTTTTGTTGTTACGCCCAGCTGGTTTGTTTGGGAAAGAAAAATGAAAATAGATTCTCAAAAACTATATTGGATATTGTTGGCATTATTAGTTTTATTGCCATTGCAAGATTTCATCTACATCGTGTTTGCCATGAAGGTGTTGTGTTTTGCATTATTTGCTTGCGCCTTTAACTTGTTGTTAGGTTATACCGGTCTATTGTCGTTTGGTCATGCAGCGTTCTTTGGTGGCGCATCCTACATCACATCTCACGTGTGTAAAGAGTGGGGTTGGACTCCTGAGTTGGGCATCTTGGCAGGTATGGCATACGCAGCCATCACTGGTTATATATTTGGTTCTTTAGCGATTAAGCGTCAGGGCATTTATTTTGCGATGATCACTTTGGCCCTATCGCAATTGATTTTCTTCTTGGCATTGCAATTGCCATTCACGCATGGTGAAGACGGTATTCAAGGTGTGCCTCGCGGCCATTTCTTGGGCCTTATTGATTTGTCGTCAGACACTGCTTTGTATTACTTTGTTTTAGGCATTTTTGTTTTGGGCTTTGCAACGATCCTAAGAACAATACATTCACCATTTGGACAGGTGCTGAAATCGATTCGTGAGAACGAGCCACGCGCGATTTCTTTGGGCTATGACGTCGCCAAGTTCAAATTATTAGCTTTCGTAATTTCTGCTTCATTAGCAGGTGTGGCTGGATCGACTAAATCATTGGTATTCCAGTTGGCTTCCCTCACAGATGTGCATTGGCATATGTCCGGAGAGGTCGTTTTGATGACAATTCTGGGCGGTATTGGCACAATCTTTGGGCCAATCGTTGGCGCAACCGTGGTAGTGGGCTTGCAAAACTACCTTGCTGGTATTGGCTCATTTAGCACGATTGTTCTAGGCATTATCTTTGTGGTTTGCGTTCTAGCTTTCCGCAGAGGTATTGTTGGAGAGATTCAAGCTATGCTCAGTAGAAAAAATTAAAGCAAAAACTGACAATCCTTCTCAAAGTTTTAGTTAGTCATGAAAAAAGCCCTAAGTAACCTTAGGGCTTTTTAATTGATTTGGCGGAGAAAGCGGGATTCGAACCCGCGGTAGGCTATGAACCTACGCACGC
>JAOAUK010000026.1 GCA_030157655.1 Polynucleobacter sp.
TTGGCTTCCTTGCCAACGGCTAAAATGGTCTTTTTGCCATTGGGGCCGCCTTCTTGGCGAATTGCCACAACAGATGGTTCATCGAGGACAATGCCCTTATCACGCATATAAATCAGCGTGTTAGCAGTGCCTAAGTCGATGGCTAAGTCATTGGAAAAGTAGTTGCGAAAGAGACCAAACATAATATAAGTGGGAAAATAGATTAATTAATACGTTAATGAACCCTTTAATGATACCGCAGCAGGACAAATGAATCTCGAAGACGTTAAGCGCATAGCGCATTTATCCCATTTAGCCATCTCAGAAGATGAGGCTAAGGCAACTCTTGGCCAACTACAAAAAGTATTTAATTTGGTTGAGCAAATGCAGTCAGTCAATACCGATGGTATTGAGCCTTTGGCCCATCCTATTGAGCAAATTATGGCTATTTCACAACCATTACGTGAAGACGTGGTGACGGAAATTGATCAGCGAGATGCTTATATGAAAAATGCACCAGCAGAGCATGATGGATTATTTTTGGTGCCAAAGGTGATCGAATGACCTGGCACACCAAAACTATAAAAGAGCTTGCCACCAGTCTGCAGGCAAAGGAAATCAGTAGCCAAGAGCTGGCAACACTTTTTTTGAATCGGATTTCTAGCGTACCTGAGTTGAATGCATTTGTTGACCTTAACGAAGAGCAAACAATGCGTGAAGCCAAGTTTGCAGATGAGCAGTTGGCAAAAGGCAGTCAGCCATTATTAATGGGTGTGCCCGTTGCGCACAAAGATGTGTTTGTAACTAAACACTGGAAAACAACTGCCGGCTCAAAAATCTTGACCAATTACATTAGTCCATTTGATGCACATGTGGTTGCAGAGTTGGGCACGAATGGCGCTGGTATGGTTTGCTTGGGCAAGGTAAACATGGATGAGTTTGCAATGGGCTCAACAAATGAGAGCTCATATGCTGGTGCCGCAAAAAACCCATGGAACATAGATAGAGTTCCTGGCGGCTCATCTGGCGGCTCAGCAATTGCAGTAGCTGCTGGTTTGTCTCCAGCTGCTACAGGTACTGATACTGGTGGATCAATCAGGCAGCCGGCATCTCTATGCGGAATTACGGGTATTAAGCCGACTTATGGAAAGGTGTCTCGCTTTGGCATGATTGCCTATGCATCTTCATTAGACCAAGCCGGGCCTATGGCAAAAACGGCAGAGGATTGCGCAATTATGTTGAACGTCATGGCGGGGCACGATGCCAAAGACTCAACAAGCTTAGATAAAGCCAAAGAAGATTACACAAAAAATCTTGGGAAGACGTGGACGGGTGAAGCCGGATTATCTTTAAAAGGCTTAAGAGTTGGATTGCCAAAAGAGTATTTTGGCGATGGACTTAGCTCAGATGTTCGCAAGGCGGTAGAGTCTGCTATTGAACAGTTTAAAAAGATGGGTGCTGAATGTGTGCCTGTGACTCTGCCTAAAACAGAGTTATCAATTCCTGTTTATTACGTGATTGCGCCAGCTGAAGCGTCAAGCAATCTAAGCCGTTTCGATGGCGTGCGTTACGGTCGTCGCGCAGAGAAATATGATGATTTATTGGACATGTACAAGCGATCAAGATCCGAAGGTTTTGGTGCAGAAGTAAAGCGCAGAATCATGATTGGAACTTATGTACTGTCTCACGGTTATTACGATGCTTATTATTTGAAGGCCCAGCGTATTCGCAGAATCATTGCACAAGATTTTCAAAATGCATTTGAATCGTGCGACATTATTGCTGGCCCTGTTGCGCCTACTGTTGCTGGAAAAGTTGGCGAAAAAGTTTCAGACCCAACGCAAATGTATTTAGAAGATATTTATACGCTTTCACCAAATTTGGCGGGCTTACCAGCAATGAGTATGCCTTGCGGTTTTGGCGACAATGAAATGCCAGTAGGCATTCAATTAATTGGTAATTATTTTGCAGAAGCAAAGCTTCTACAAGTTGCCCATGCTTATCAGTTAGAAACTGACTGGCATAAGGCGCAATCACCATTCGCCAAGAAAGGTGGTTTGTGATGAAGTGGGAAGTTGTTATTGGCATGGAAACACATGCACAGCTAAGAACAAACTCAAAAATTTTTAGCGGGGCATCAATTAATTTTGGTGCAGAACCAAATCGTCAAGCCTGCGCGGTTGATTTGGCATTGCCTGGCGTGCTGCCTGTTTTAAATAAAGAGGCAGTAGCTCACGCAATCCGATTTGGTTTGGCTGTAGGTGCGCATGTTGCACCATTTAGTGTCTTTGCTCGCAAAAACTACTTTTACCCAGATTTGCCTAAAGGCTATCAAATTAGTCAATTTGAAATTCCGGTAGTTCAAGGTGGCAAGGTCAATATTGTTTTGGATGGTGTTGCAAAGACCGTTCAATTGACGAGAGCGCATCTTGAAGAGGATGCAGGTAAGTCTTTGCATGAAGACTTCCGGGGGCCACATGGTGAGCCATCTAGCGGTATAGATCTCAATAGAGCGGGTACACCTTTATTAGAGATAGTGACAGAGCCAGATATGCGAAGTGCAGCAGAAGCTGTTGCTTATGCAAAGGCATTGCACAGTCTAGTTGTTTGGTTGGGGGTTTGTGACGGCAATATGCAAGAAGGCTCTTTCCGTTGTGATGCCAACGTGTCTGTGCGACCTGAGGGGCAAGTTGAGTTTGGTACGCGCTGCGAAATTAAAAATCTGAATTCTTTTAGATTCTTAGAAGAAGCAATTCAGTATGAGGTTCGCAGACAAATAGAATTAATTGAAGATGGCGGCAGAGTCATTCAAGAAACTCGTTTATACGATCCGGATAAAAAAGAAACGCGAAGCATGCGTAGTAAAGAGGATGCAAACGATTATCGCTACTTCCCCGACCCAGATTTATTGCCGCTGGTTATTTCTGAAGAGTGGATTGCTAAAGAACGCGCCGAAATGACTGAGCTACCTGCTCAGAAGTCTGAGCGTTGGCAAGCAGATTTTGGTTTGTCGGCATATGACTGCCAAGTATTGACTCAAGAAAAAGCCACGGCTGATTTTTATGAAGAGTTGGTTAAGCAATTAAATAAAGATCATGCAAAGGCGGCGGCAAATTTAATGGCTGGAGAGTTTGCATCAGCTCTTAACAAAGAAGGTATTAGCGCCGATCAATCGCCATTAAATCCACAACAAATTGGAAAGCTAATTCAGCGTATAGCTGATGGAACTATTTCTAATAAGATTGCTAAAGAAATATTTGCTGTGATGTGGGATGAGAAGGCTGCAGACATTGACGCGGTTGATCGAATCATCGAAGCTAAGGGGCTTAAGCAAATTAGCGATAGTGGCGCATTAGAGGCAATCATTGATCAGGTTTTATCCGCTAATCAAAAATCAGTTGAAGAATTTAAGGCGGGTAAAGATAAGGCTTTTAATGCTTTGATTGGCCAAATTATGAAGGCCACTCAAGGTAAAGCAAATCCACAACAAGTTAATAAATTATTAACAGACAAGTTGAGCAAATCATGACACAAACAGAAACTAATTTGATTGAGCAACAAGAGCGTGAGGCATTGGTTGCTGAATGGCTTAAAGCTACGCCAGGCTTTTTTGAAAGGCACGCGAATCTTTTATCTGAAATTCAGTTAAAAAATCCGCATGGCGACAGAGCGATTTCTTTGCAAGAGCGTCAATTAGGAGTGTTGCGCCAACAAAATCAAGCTTTAAATCAACGTTTATCGGAGATGCTTAGATTTGGCAGTCAAAATGACAAAACACAAGGGTTGATGATTTCTTGGCTAAAGAGTTTGTTGTTGGCTAAAGCAGAGCTTGATGTTAGGTCTGCCATAGCTGATGGTTTGGCAACTGTATTTGGGATTGAGCTAGTTAAGTTGGTTGACGGTCAAGAGCTCCCTGGTTATTGCGGTAACGCAGGCGAGGCGGGCGATGCATTGAAGCAGCATTTAAATGATGAGGTAAAAAGTTTGGCTGTCATTAATTTGCCAAGTGTTAATGCTCAACTAGTATTGGCAAGTCATCATTCAGAAAAATTTACAGCTGATATGGGTAGCGTTTACTTAGACCAAATTGGCGAATTAGCTTCAGCAGCAATTAGTAGATCTAAGGAATAGGGTTAAGACATGAATGAAAGCCTCGCGGAGGAGTACCTGCGCGAACTTCATGTTCTACGACAGGTATCAAAGCACACGATAGCTGCTTATAAGAAAGATATCGACTATTTGCTAAGTCGCTTGCATGAATCTAGTTTGAAATTATCAGATTTAAGTTCAGATCAGGTTCGAAATTGGGTGGCAAAGCTACATTCAGAGGGGCGGGCCCCCAGAAGTATTGCGAGAACATTGTCTGCGTGGCGTGGTTTCTACTTATGGCTAGCTAATCATAAGGGGCTAGTAAAAACAAATCCCTTGAGTGATGTTCGGGCACCCAAAAGAGCTAAGCCATTGCCTAAGGCCCTTTCTGTTGAAAATGCGATTAACTTGGTTGAAAGCGCCAATCAAGAAGCCATCCAGAATGATTTATTTTTAAGGTCTAGAGATCGAGCAATTGTTGAGTTGTTGTATTCCTCAGGCTTGCGACTGTCTGAATTAATTGGCGTTGATTTATCACCCGTCGACTCAAAAGAATATTCATCAGCAGGTTGGATTGATTTTGAGGCTGGCGAGGTGATGGTGTTAGGTAAGGGTAAAAAAAGAAGAACGGTGCCAGTTGGAAATGCGGCGGTTAAAGCTTTAAGAGAGTGGATGGCAGTTAGAGCTGACCACATTAAAAATGAACAAGACGGCGCTCAAGCTTTATTCATTAACAAGCAAGGCAAAAGAGTTTCTGCGAGAACCATTCAAAAACATTTGGCGGAGTTAGCCATTAAGGCTGGTTTGCCTACCCATGTGCACCCACACATGCTAAGACACAGCTTTGCTAGCCACGTTTTACAATCATCGGGTGATTTGCGTGCGGTGCAAGAAATGCTTGGTCATGCAAGCATTACTAGTACGCAAATATATACAGCTTTGGATTTTCAGCATTTAGCGCAAGCATATGATTTGGCGCACCCCAGAGCTAAAAATAAGAAGAGTCAATAATGCATGCAAGTATCGTATTAAAGCCCGGTAAAGAGCGCCCAGTAATGAGGCGTCACCCATGGGTTTATTCAAACGCCATCGATCGATTTGGGGGCAAGGTATATCCTGGCTCAACTGTTCATGTACTCAACCACGAAGGCAAATTTCTTGCCAAGGGGTTATATAGCCCAAGCTCGCAAATTAGAGTGCGCATTTTGACTTGGGATGAGAGCCAGGTTATTGATCATGCGTTCTTTAAGGGGCGCATTTCAAAAGCCATTGAGCATCGTGTGCAGTGGGTTAAAAACACCAATGCAATACGTTTAATTTTTGGTGAGAGCGATGGCTTGCCCGGCTTGGTTGTTGATCAATATGCTGACACACTGGTGTGCCAATTTTTATTTGTAGGCATGGAGCACTGGAAGGAAGCGATTGTTCAGGCATTGGTTAAGCAAACCAACTGCAAAAGAATTGTGGAGAGATCTGATGCTGCAGTTCGAGCCAGGGAAGGTTTGGAGCCACATGTTGGAGTTCTCTTTGGCGAGATGCCTGATGCACCAATTGAGGTGAATGAGTGCGGTGTTTTGTATAGCGTTGATGTTTTAAATGGACATAAAACAGGCTTTTATGTGGACCAAAGAGATAGCAGAGATTTACTAAGCCAGTTAGCAAAAGACAAAGAAGTTCTAAATATGTTTTGCTACACAGGCGGCTTTTCTTTGGCAGCATTAAAGGGTGGTGCCAAGCATGTAACCTCAGTTGATTCGTCTGGTGAGGCATTGGCCATGGCGCAAAAGCAAATGGCTTTGAATGGTTTTGATGCCAGTCGGGCAACTTGGCTGGACTCTGATGCGTTTGCAGTTTTGACCCAGCTTAGAAAAGACGGTAAGCAGTTTGACATCGTTGTTTTAGACCCGCCGAAATTTGCACCATCATCACATCATTTAGATAAAGCGTTGCGCGCATATAAAGAAATTAATCGCGCAGGAATGCAGTTATTAAAGCCGGGCGGTTTATTGTTTACATTCTCATGCTCTGGCGCGGTTGACTCTGCATTGTTTGAAAAAACTGTTGCTATGGCTAGCGCTGAGGCGATGACTCATTCAGGCGATTCATCAATGGATTTCCGTTTAATGAAGCGACTGTCCTCGGGCGAAGACCACCCTTTATTAACAAGCTTTCCCGAGGGCGACTATCTCAAGGGCTTAATGCTTCAAAGGGCGTAGCTAAGAAGCAATCATTGCTTCATAATTAAAAGATTAAACAAGGATCTAAGCATGGCACTAATACCAGTAACAATTCTGTCGGGATTTTTAGGCAGTGGAAAAACCACTTTGCTAAAGCATATTCTTCACGAGAATCATGGCAACAAAATTGCTGTTATTGAGAATGAGTTTGGAGAAGAAAATATCGATAACGATATTTTGGTTCAAGACAGCAATGAGCAAATTGTTCAAATGAGCAATGGTTGTGTTTGTTGCACGATTCGCGGTGACTTGGTTGATGCGCTGAATGATTTATTTGAGCAACGCAAAGACAAAAAAATACAATTTGATAGAGTTGTGATTGAGACAACGGGCGTTGCCAATCCTGGTCCTGTAGCTCAGACTTTTTTCATGGATGATGAAATTGCTAGTCATTACATACTTGATGCGGTGGTTACGCTAGTCGATGCTAAGCACGGCAATCAGCAGTTGGATAAGCATGAAGAGGCTCAACAACAAGTTGGATTTGCTGATCGTATTTTTATTACTAAAACAGACTTGGTTAGCGCTAATGCCGTTGATGCATTGAAACATCGTTTAATGCACATGAACCCACGAGCACCTATCACTGGAATTACACAAGGCTCAGTTCCTTTGGATCAAGTACTTGATTTAAGAGGTTTTAACCTTAACGATAAATTAGAGATTGACCCACA
Organism: Polynucleobacter sp.; assembly: GCA_030157655.1. GTDB lineage: Bacteria > Pseudomonadota > Gammaproteobacteria > Burkholderiales > Burkholderiaceae > Polynucleobacter. Next base: position 6,980 of record JAOAUK010000026.1, read on the forward strand.
TTTCTTGGAACAAGACGACCACGATCACACAAATTGTGGTCATGACCATCATGAGCATGGGCCAGATTGCAACCATGATCATCACCATGGTCAGCCTCAGGCAGTTCAATTTGTGCGAAAAAGCCATACTGACAAAATTCAATCATTTGTTTTTAAGAGTGATCGACCTTTTGATTCGCAAAAACTAGAGGATTTTTTGGGTGGGATCCTGTCTGTTTTTGGGGCTAAGATGTTGAGATATAAGGGAGTTTTGTACATCAAAGGCGGCCCTCGCAAAGTCATTATTCAAGGTGTTCATGAAATGATGGGGTCTGACTTAGGGGCTCCTTGGGGCAAAGAAAAGAAAGAAACCAGAATGGTCTTTATAGGCACAGACTTACCTAAAGATGTTTTATTGGGTGGTTTAGAAACATGTTTGGTGTAATCTAGCGGGATTAGAGTAGAATTCCGCGCCCAGAGGCATTTATAAGTTAAGTAATATTTGGGCGTCGTGGAGTACGGCGTTATAAGACTAAAAGTCCCGAAAGGACATGAAATGAGCAAGAAACCATTGACCGAAGCAGATTTGTTAAAAATGTCTGAAAAAGACTACATGAATGCTGCTCAGTTAGAGTTTTTTAAAACTAAGCTATTAGCATTGAAGGCCGATCTTTTGATGCATGCTAATGAAACAACTGAGCATTTGCGTGAGAATGTTTTGGTTCCTGATCCGGCTGACCGCGCAACGATTGAAGAAGAGCACGCGCTAGAGTTGCGTACCCGTGATCGTGAACGCAAGCTTTTGAAGAAAGTAGAGCAATCTCTTTTGAGCATTGAATCTGGTGAGTATGGTTGGTGTGAAGAAACTGGCGAGCCAATTGGTATCCCGCGTTTATTAGCCAGACCTACTGCTAATTTATCTCTAGAGGCTCAAGAGCGTCGTGAGTTGCGTCAGAAGTTATTTGGCAACTAATTCTTAGCAGGTTTGCGAAGTGACAAAGTCACTGAAACTAATTTCAATTGCATTACTCCTTTGCATTGGGCTTTTACAAGCCCAGTGGCAGGGCTTTGCTCATGCGATTGAGCATGCACACCATGTGGAGTTCGCTGCCCCTTTTGAATTAAATGATCATCAGACTCAAAGCAATCACTTTGCTGCACAAGAAAAAGATTTTCATCACTGCGCCGCCTACGATTCTCTAACTCTGGCGCATGCATTAGCGGCGGCACCTGAAGCCAACTTGCTGAGTCATGCCAAGCATGTTGCTGAAAAGTTTTACGAGTCACAACAAGCCTCAATAGAAGCCTATAGCGCTTTTGATGCCAGAGGCCCTCCCAACAGTCACGCTTAAACACCTTGTGCCAGCCAAGCTGGCGTTTTGCGTATTGTTAGGAGATTTACATGAAAGTATTGAAACGTACCGCCGTTGCGGCGGCGGTTTTGTTGGTGATTGCTAATCAAGCAAGCTTTGCTCATCAAACATTAGATGCGGTTGTGGTGACTGCTAACCCATTAGGCAGTGATATTAATGATCTCGTTGCGCCTGTGAGTGTTTTGCGCGGTGATGAACTTGCTAAAAAGCAAAGCAGCACCTTAGGCGAGACGCTTAATCATTTGCCAGGTATTAGCTCAACTAACTTTGGACCAAACTCTAGTCGTCCTGTTATACGCGGGTTAGATGGCGATCGAGTGCGCATCATGAACAATGGTGGCGCGAGCCTAGATGTTTCATCTTTATCTGCAGACCATGCTGTTGCTATCGATCCATTGTTGGTTGAGCAAATAGAGGTGGTGCGTGGGCCAGCGGCACTTCAGTATGGCGGTAGTGCAATTGGTGGTGCGGTGAACATCATTGATAACCGTATACCAAGGTCTCCAATTAATGGTGTTGATGGCCGAGCTGAGTTTCGTGCGGGTGGCCCAGAGATGGAAAGAGCTGGCGCCGCACTCTTAAATACAGGTGATGGCAAGTTCGCGATACACGCCGATGCTGCATATCGAAAGACAGATAACTTGCGCATACCTGGAAATGTACTTAGGTCTAATGCAATAAAAGAGGGGTCAAAATTGCTGAACTCCAACTCTGACCAGCAGTCTGGGTCAGTGGGCGCATCACTAACTTCCGAACATGGTTATGCGGGGTTGTCACTAGACACATATCGCAATGATTACGGTACAAGTCTTTTTGAGGGAGCTGATCCTACGCGCATCAAAATGCAGCAAGATAGAGCGACCTTTGCAGTAGAGCAAAGAAACTTGGATGGTAAGTTAGGATTTATTAGTTCGCTACATGGTTCGATATCTCACACAGATTACAAGCATGATGAATTAGCTGGTTCTGCAATTAAGGCCACTTTCAAAAATAAAGGTTGGGAAGGGCACTTTGGTGGAACTTTAGTACCCATCAATACAGCCTTTGGTCAATTAAAAGGTGCGTGGGGAATACAGGCATCTAGTAGCCAGCTAAGATTTGCGGCAGCAGAAGACGGCGGAGAAGAGCCCTTGGTGCCCAATGCAGATACAAGTACGAAGGCTCTTTATATATTTGAAGAGCTTGCTGTTAGCAAGGGTAGAGCTATCAATCTAGGGGCTCGCATTGAGGATGTCAGGGTTAAGGCGGTCGCTGGAAATGAAAACGCAAACTCTGAATCAGGTCAGAAGAAATTCAAACCGTTTTCTACATCATTGGGCTATCGCCAGGGGCTAAATAGCCTATGGACTGCAACATCGAACCTCTCATACACAGAGCGTGCGCCAACTTACTATGAGCTGTTTTCTAACGGGCATCACCATGCAACCGGCATGGAGGAGCAAGGAAACCCTGATCAAAAAATGGAAAAGGGCACAACACTAGATTTAGCGCTTACTTATAAAACAGCAGAGTCAAAAACTAGATTGGGTGCATTTGTGACAGAGTTCTCAAACTTTATAGGGCTGAAAGATTCTGGAGTTTTATCTGCAGATGGCGATCCAATTTATAACTTCGAAGGAATCAAGGCTCGTTTATATGGCTTGGAAGCGGATGGTCGCTTTCCGTTGTTCAAAGGTGTTTTTACCAAGGCAGGTCAGATTGATTTGAGTTGGAAAGCGGACTATGTGCGCGGAGTAAATCGCACAACAGGTGGATCCTTGCCAAGGATTGCGCCATTGCGTTTAGACACCGCACTCATTTATACAGAAGGTAGATACTCAAGTCAGTTGGATGTGCGCTATGCCGCTTCCCAAAACCGCTATGACGATAGCTTGGGGGCGACGCCAAGTTACACAATGGTTGGCATGGGCGCATCTTATAAAACTGTCATTCAGGGATTTAAGTCCGCCTATTGGTTTGTTCGTGTAGATAACTTGACTAATGAGGTTGCTCGTAACGCCTCATCAGTAATGCGCGATGTTGCCATGGTGGGCTCAAGAAGTTTGCGAGCGGGACTTAGAGCTTCATTCTAAGTACTTGTAGAGCTGATTTGAGGGGTGCTTCGGCGCCCCTTTTTGCTTTTTAACGGCACTTTTTAAAAAAAGTGTTGTTTTGGTCTTAAAAATATAGCCAATTAGGGGTTCTGGTCTTAGAATCACGCGCATGAACGCACCGCTAAAAGAACTTCAAGACGTATCTCCTGCGATTAAGGCCGAGGTTTTGGCGCAGGCTTTACCGTACATTAAAAAATATCATGGCAAAACCATTGTGATTAAGTACGGTGGAAATGCAATGACGGAAGAGCGCTTAAAAGAGGGCTTTGCTCGCGATGTGATTTTGCTAAAGCTTGTTGGTATGAACCCAGTAGTTGTTCATGGTGGCGGGCCGCAGATTGATGATGCACTCAAGAAGGTTGGCAAGGCGGGGACTTTTATTCAGGGCATGCGTGTGACTGATGAAGAAACCATGGAAGTAGTTGAGTGGGTTCTTGGGGGCGAAGTTCAGCAAGATATCGTGATGTTGATCAATCATTTTGGTGGTCAAGCAGTTGGCTTAACCGGTAAAGATGGTGGCTTGATTCATGCGCGCAAGATGATGATCCCCAACAAAGAAAAAGCTGGCGAAATGCTTGATATTGGTTTTGTTGGTGAGATTGACTCAATCAACCCAGCGGTTGTTAAAGCCTTGCAAGATGATGCGTTTATTCCTGTTATTTCACCAATTGGTTTTGGTGAGGATGGACAAGCCTACAACATCAACGCTGATTTGGTCGCTGGCAAGATGGCGGAAATCCTAAAAGCTGAAAAGTTGGTGATGATGACTAATATCCCGGGCGTGATGGATAAAAACGGAAACTTATTAACTGACTTAACGGCCAGAGAAATTGATGCTTTATTTGCTGATGGCACGATTTCTGGCGGTATGTTGCCAAAAATTTCTTCTGCATTGGATGCTGCCAAGAGCGGCGTTAATTCAGTGCATATTATTGATGGACGCATTGAGCACTCATTGCTTTTAGAAATTTTGACAGAGCAAGCTTTTGGCACAATGATTCGTTCTCATTGATTGATACATGCGTCGACCTTTATGGTTTTTTGATTTAGACAACACGCTACACGACGCATCTAGCGATATATTTCCCTACATTAATGATGCAATGACGAGCTTTGTGGCTCGTCATTTGCATTTAGATCGAGATGCAGCGAGCCAGGTTCGCAATCAATATTGGCAACGGTATGGCGCCACCTTGTTGGGATTGGTTAGGCATCACGCGATAGACCCACATGAGTTTTTGTATGAAACCCACCGTTTTGATGAGTTGAGCGGAGCACATTTAGATGATTTATCAAATATCGTTAAGGGTGAAAAAGGGCTTCGTCAGTTATTAAATAGATTGCCAGGGCGTAAGATTTTGCTAACCAACGCACCACGAGCCTATGCGGAAAAAGTCCTTCAAGAGTTGGGTATTGGGGGTTGTTTTGAAGCGGTTGAAGCGATTGAGGATATGGAAGTGCATCGGCAATGGCGACCTAAGCCAGATCATTTAATGATTAGACGGTTACTCAGAAAGTATCGTTGCGCTCCTAATCGAGCAGTTTTGGTGGATGACACTCTGGGGCATTTGAGCGAGTATTCAAAATTAGGCTTAAAGACTGTCTGGTTTAAAAGACATGTTAGGACTTACACCCATAATCGAGGTAATGTTTCTCTAGAAGTACAATCAATGCATCAATTATTTAAAAGTTGGCAGAAACTCAAATGAACTCACCATTTAATCAAGTGCCTATGACCAATGACTCCACCCAGGATCCTGCTGCGCCAGTTCGCAAACGTCCGCGTCCTGGTGAGCGCAGAATACAAATTCTTCAGGTATTGGCTGAGATGTTGGAGAACCCTAAAGGGGATCGAGTGACAACAGCAGCTTTGGCGGCTAGGTTAGACGTTTCTGAAGCAGCCTTGTACCGACATTTTGCAAGTAAAGCTCAGATGTTTGAGGGCTTGATAGCATTTATCGAGCAAACAATTTTTGGCTTGATCAATCAAATTACAGAGCGTGAAGAGGCAGGGGATCGTCAAGCTCAGGAAATTTTGATGGTTTTATTGGGGTTTGGGGAAAAGAACCCTGGCATGACTAGAGTTTTGTTGGGCGATGCCTTGTGGTTAGAGGATGAGCGCTTGCAGGACCGCATTGCCCAGATATTTGAGCGCATTGAATCTTCTTTGAAGCAGTCTTTACGGATTGCTCAAACACAAGGTCGTTTCCCTCAATCTGCTGATGGTAATGAGGTGAGCTCAAGAGCTGCCATGATGATTAGTTATGTGGTGGGGCGTTGGCATCGTTATGCACGAAGCGGCTTTAAAAAGGCCCCTACTGAGTTTAGCGACCTACCTATGAGAGTTTTATTCTCAGTATGAGTCTAGGAGTAGTTAAGCCAGAGACCCTTCACTTTGCAGAACCTCTGAGTTTGCAAAGTGGGGCAAGCATTGCCAATTACAACTTGGTTGTAGAAACCTATGGCAAGTTAAATGCTAAAAAAGATAACGCGGTTTTAATTTGCCATGCCTTAAATGCTTCGCATCACGTTGCAGGCATTAGTGCTGATAACCCAGATAGCATTGGCTGGTGGGACAACATGGTTGGGCCAGGTAAGCCAGTGGATACCAACAAGTTTTTTGTAATAGGCGTTAATAACCTTGGGTCATGCTTTGGCTCAACCGGTCCAATGAGCATTAATCCCTCAACAGGCAAGCCTTATGGCGCATCATTCCCGGTGGTTACGGTGGAAGATTGGGTTAATGCACAGGCTAGAGTTGCAGACCACTTTCAGATCGAGAAATTTGCAGCAGTCATGGGTGGCAGTTTAGGCGGTATGCAAGCCATGGCTTGGAGCATGATGTATCCAACTAGAGTTGCTAACTGCATTGTGGTTGCTTCTACGCCAAAATTGTCCGCACAAAACATCGCATTTAATGAAGTTGCTAGAAGTGCGATTTTGAGTGATCCAGATTTTCATGGTGGCGACTACTACGCACATAACGTTAAACCACGAAGAGGTTTAAGGGTTGCCCGAATGATTGGCCACATCACTTATTTGTCCGATGATGACATGGCTGAAAAATTTGGCAGGGAGCTGCGTAGAGCTGAGGGCGCCTCGGATGAATATAACTTCAGCTTTGATGTTGAATTTGAGGTTGAAAGTTATCTGCGCTATCAAGGCGAAAAGTTTGCGGATTATTTTGATGCCAACACTTATTTATTGATTACGCGTGCGTTAGATTATTTTGATCCTGCTAAGGCGTATGCCAACAACTTAAGTGCAGCGATGAAGGATGTTATTGCTAAGTTCTTGGTGGTGAGCTTCACAACCGATTGGCGCTTTGCGCCAGATCGTAGCCGAGAGATTGTTAAGGCTTTGCTTGATAACAAATTAGACGTTAGTTATGGTGAAATTGATGCTCCACACGGGCACGATGCATTCTTATTAGAAGATCCTCGTTACCATGGCTTAGTGAGAGCTTATTTTGAACAAATTGCCATGGGGGTAAATCCATGATGCGTTCTGATTTCGCCGCAATTGCAAAGTGGATTAAGCCTGGTGCACAAGTCTTAGATGTGGGCTGTGGCGATGGCACTCTTTTGAATTACTTAAAAGAATCAAAGGCGGCGCACGTCTATGGTGTCGAGCTTGCGGATGATAAGGTATTGGCTTGCGCACAAAAAGGGTTAAATATTGTTCAGCAAAACCTAGAGGGTGGTTTGGCACTTTTTGAAGACAATAGTTTTGATACGGTGATTTTGTCTCAAACGTTACAAACTATTCATCAAACAGCAAGAATATTGAGCGAGATTGCACGCGTTGGTAATGAGTGCATTGTTTCGTTCCCAAACTTTGGCCACTGGTCACATCGAGCATCTGTAGCTTTGGGCCGTATGCCTGTGTCTAAGTCTTTGCCATACCAATGGTATGACACGCCAAACGTTAGGGTTCTCACAATTGCTGATTTTGAGGCATTGGCCCCAGCTGTTGGTTTGCAGTTGCTAGATAGAGTTGTTCTTCATGATGGTCAAGCCGTTCAATTTTTACCTAATTTAAGAGGCAGTCTTGCAATCTATCGAGCGCGTCGGGCCGGGTAAAGCTAAGGCATTACTGGTTTGCGTTTTTCTAGGGTTCTCTAGCGGCTTACCTTTATTCATACTTTATAACCTCTTATCAGCGTGGTTAAAAAGTGAGGGCGTCGATTTAAAAGCCATTGGTTTATTTGCCTTAGTTGGAATGCCCTACACCTGGAAGTTTTTATGGGCGCCCGCTATGGACCGATTTAACTTGCCATTCTTGGGTCGTCGACGTGGTTGGATGATCGCAACACAGATTGCAGTGATGATTGCGGTCATATTAATGGGGCAATTTAATCCGCGCACAGAAATCTGGATGGTTGTCTTTTTGGCATCCATTGTTTCTTTTTTGTCTGCAAGCCAAGATGTTGTTGTGGATGCGCATCGACGTGAGTGGTTAACTGAAGAGCAGATGGGCTCTGGTACAGCGCTCTTTGTAAATGCTTATAAATTATCAACGCTTGTGCCAGGCTCGTTATCTTTGATTTTGTCTGATTTGATGACGTGGGATTGGGTCTTTTTAATTACTGGCTTATTTATGTTGCCAGGAATTTTGACCACATTATTGGTTTCTGAGCCGAAGATGTATGGACCAGCACCCAAAACATTAAAAGAGGCTGTGATAGAGCCGTTTAATGAGTTTATGCAAAGGCGTGGCTGGCAGCATGCTTTATTAGTTTTGGCTTTCATATTTTTATACAAGCTAGGTGATTCAATGGCAACTGCATTGGCCACACCTTTTTACATTGAGCTTGGATTTACAAGAACTGAAATCGGCTTAGTAGCTAAAAATGCTGGATTATGGGCAAGCATTTTAGGCGGCATCTTGGGTGCTTATTGGATGCTCAAAACTGGCGTTAATAAAGCGCTATGGTTGTTTGGTTTTTTACAAGCAGTGGCTATTATTGGTTTTGCAATTTTGGCTCAAACGGGCGCTGATTTATGGGTGTTAACTTGGGTGATTGGATTTGAGGCATTGTCTGTGGGCTTGGGTACAGCGGCTTTTACATCGTATATTGCGCTAGAAACCAATCCAAGATTTACAGCAACACAGTTTGCTTTATTTACGAGTCTATCTGCAGTACCAAGAACATTTATTAATGCGTTGACGGGTTACATTGTTGAGCTAACCGGTTGGACTAACTTTTTTGTGATTTGTTTTATTTTGGCTATTCCTGGCTTGTTGTTGTTGCCTAAAATTGCCCCTTGGAACAAAGAAAAACAATCTGATTTTGAAAAATCTTTGTAATTAAATGACATTTAATTATTTTAAAAATTTAAAAACATATAGCTCTGCTGCGCTGTTTGTTATTTTGACTGCTTGCGCTTCTTCTCCAAGGCATGTTGGGCCTGCTGATGGCGTTAAGGTTGGCGAGGGGTCCAGTTTGAAAAACATGGTGCCGGCAAGTCAGCTGGAGCAGTCAGCAACAAAGCAATACAACAGCATGAAGCAAAAAGCTTCACAAAAAAACGCCTTGGCGCCAGAAAATCACCCCCAAGTAATTCGCTTAAGAGCAATTGCGAAAAAAATTCTTCCTCATGCGTATGCATGGAACCCAGAGTCACAGGCATGGAAGTGGGAAATTAATTTATTTATTTCCGGTGAGGTGAATGCGTTTTGTATGCCTGGCGGAAAGATTGCTTTTTACACAGGCATTTTAGAAAAACTAAAGCTCAATGATGACGAGGTTGCAACGGTCATGGGCCACGAGATAGCTCACGCACTAAGAGAGCATGCGCGCGATCGAATTGCTAAAGCGCAAATAGGCAATATAGGCGCCAACGTCTTGTCATCCGCTTTAGGATTGGGGAATATGGGTAGTCAAGCGCTAGGTCAGGGCTTACAAATATTAGGCTTGAGTTTTTCCCGTGCCGATGAGAAAGATGCTGATTTGGTTGGCATGGATATAGCAGCTCGAGCAGGTTATGACCCGCGCGCTGGAGTTTCTTTGTGGCAGAAGATGGGTCAGTTATCGCAAGATAAAGATAAGCAACCCGAATGGTTATCTACACACCCATCTGGTGATTCGCGCATTTATGAAATACAAAGAAACATGATGGATGCACTAGTGCTGTATGCGCGCGCGAAAAATACCACCATTGATCGTTTGCCAAATTACAAACCGTAAGTTATGGGTTTTCGTAGTCAACGATGAGTGGTGCGTGATCAGAAAACTTTTCTGATTTGTAAATTTCTACTCTCTGCGCTTTACCGCCAATAGTTGGCGTGGCTATTTGATAGTCAATGCGCCACCCAACATTTTTTGCATAAGCCTGCCCTCTTTGACTCCACCATGTGTAACACGCATCTTCAGTGTTTGGGTGTAAATGTCTATAAACATCGACAAAACCAACTTGAGAAAAAAGTTGCGTCATCCACTCGCGTTCTTCGGGTAGGAAACCAGAGTTTTTGATATTGCCTTTCCAGTTTTTAAGGTCGATTTCTTTGTGGGCAATGTTTATGTCGCCACATAAAATGATTTCAAGGCCTTCTTTTTTAAGGACCTCTAGGTGTGGCATAAATAAATCTAGAAATCTAAATTTAGCCTCTTGTCTTTCTGGTGCGCTGGATCCAGACGGGAAGTAGGCTGAGATAACAATCAGGTTGCCAAATCTAGCTTCAACATATCGACCTTCTGCATCAAATTCACCATTATCAAAGCCAATTTTTACGGCATCGGGTTTTTGTTTGGAGTAAAGACCTACGCCGCTGTAGCCCTTTTTTTGAGCATATTGAAAAAAACCATGGTAACCATTGGGGCTCAATAGTGAGCTATCTAAGTCAGCCTCTTGAGCCTTAAGCTCTTGAATACAAAGGATGTCTGGGCTTTGAGTGTGAATCCATTCAAAAAAACCTTTTTTAGCGGCTGAACGAATACCATTGAGGTTGGCGGTAATGATGCGTAACATCTCGGTTATGACTTCCAATCAAGAAAACTTTAAAAACGAATTTATTAATTTTGCCCTAGATGCCAAGGTTTTAGCTTTTGGCGAATTTAAAACAAAGGCAGGACGATTATCCCCATATTTCTTTAATGCAGGCGGCTTTAATGATGGAGCTTTATTAAAAGCGCTGGGTGAGTTTTATGCAAAAGCATTGATTAGTTCTGGTATTCAGTTTGATATGTTGTTTGGACCGGCTTATAAAGGCATTACTCTGGCTGCCACGACAGCTGTCGCTTTGGCTGCCATGGGTAGACCCGTACCATTTTGTTTCAATCGGAAAGAAGCCAAGGATCATGGTGAGGGTGGCACGCTAGTTGGGGCTCCTTTGGCGGGTCGCGTGGTTATTATTGATGACGTTATTTCTGCGGGCACATCTGTGAGAGAGTCTGTAGACATCATCAAGCAGTCAGGAGCCACCCCTGCGGCTGTATTAATTGCCTTGGATCGTATGGAGCGAGCTGGCACTGCAACTGAAATTGCAGATACATCAGCAGTTCAAAATGTGGAAAAAGAATTTGGCATGCCAGTTGTATCAATTGCTAATTTGGCAAGCTTGATGAGTTTCCTGGAGTCAAGTAAGGACTCTGCACTACAACAATATTTGCCAGCTGTTAAAGCGTACCGCGATAAATACGGCGTTTAATTAGAGCTTATTCGAGGGTTACTTCACCCTCGAAAACTGTTACCGCCGGACCTGTCATCATTACATCGCTATTTAGCGATGTTTGACCATGCCACTCTATTGATAAGTCTCCTCCGCGAGTATGAACGAGGACGGGGGAGTCTAGTTGACCACGAAGAATGCCTGCCACTACAGCAGCGCAAGCACCTGTGCCGCAGGCCAATGTTTCACCTGAGCCTCTTTCAAAGACTCTTAATTTAATTTCATTTCTGTTTAGGACTTGTAAAAATCCAGCATTCACTTTTTTAGGAAAGGCCGCATGCTTTTCAATTTCCGCCCCCGCAGTTGTCACGGGCGCCAAATCTACGTCGTTGACTATTTGTACAGCGTGAGGATTACCCATGGATACAGCGGATACCCAAGCAGGTCCATTAGATAGTGGTAGTTCGTAAAGAGTTGATGCACCCTCTTTCTTAGAGTTTAAGCCGTCATCAATAAACGGAATGTCAGCAGGGGTCAAAATGGGGGCGCCCATATTCACGATGACTTGCCCATCATCAGTTTCTGTGAGACTTAGTATGGTGTGAGCCACTTGTACCCGGACTGTTTTGTTGGTGGTTAGACCTTTTTCTCTCACAAAGCGAACAAAACAACGTGAGCCATTACCGCATTGCTCAACTTCTGAGCCATCGGAGTTAAAAATTCGATAGCGAAACTCTGCTCCGACCACGGTTGGCTTTTCAACTAGGAGAATCTGGTCAGCGCCAATACCAAACTGGCGATGGGCTAATCTGGCCCATTGTTCTTTGGTAATAGGTGATAGGTCCTGTGCTAAGCCATTGAGAACAATGAAATCATTCCCGGCGCCATGCATTTTGGTAAAGCGTAAAGTTGTTCTTGTCATAGGGGTAAATATACAGGCTTACCCCAAAAATGAGAATGTTATAGAATTTAGGGTATTCGCCGAGTTAAGACAACTTGCGGGGCGAATTAAAACTATCCGCTAAAGCGTCGCCGCACTTGGTAATACTCGGCACGTGTTGTCGGTTATCTAACTAAGGAGCAGCAAATGGCTAACAATTATTTCTTTACTTCAGAGTCTGTGTCTGAAGGCCACCCAGATAAAGTATCTGATCAAATTTCTGATGCAATTCTTGACGCAATTTTGGCGCAAGATCCAACCGCACGCGTTGCTGCCGAAACTCTTTGTAACACTGGTTTAGTGGTTCTTGCGGGCGAAATCACTACAACAGCAAACGTTGATTACATCAATGTGGCGCGCGACACAATTCGTCAAATTGGCTACGACAATACTGAATACGGCATTGACTATAAAGGTTGCGCAGTTTTAGTGGCGTACGACAAGCAAAGCCCGGATATCGCTCAAGGTGTAGATAAAGCCCATGATGATGGTTTGGATCAAGGTGCTGGCGACCAAGGCTTGATGTTTGGTTATGCAGTTGATGAAACGCCTGAGTTAATGCCTTTGCCAATTCACTTGTCACACCGTTTGGTAGAGCGTCAAGCTGATTTGCGTCGCGATGGCCGCTTGAACTGGTTGCGCCCTGATGCAAAGTCTCAAGTTACTTTGCGCTATGTTGATGGCAAGCCAGACGCTATCGATACCATTGTTTTATCAACACAACATTCACCAGATATTTCTTTAGAAAAATTGCGTGAGGCTGTGATCGAAGAAATTATCAAACCAGTTTTGCCTAAAGAGCTAATTAAAGGCGAGATTAAGTATTTGGTTAACCCAACAGGCCGCTTTGTGATTGGTGGACCTCAAGGCGATTGCGGTCTAACCGGCCGCAAGATCATCGTTGATACATATGGCGGCGCAGCCCCTCATGGTGGTGGCGCATTCTCAGGCAAGGACCCTTCTAAGGTTGACCGTTCAGCTGCCTATGCGGGTCGCTATGTGGCGAAAAATATCGTGGCAGCCGGTTTGGCAAGCAAGTGTTTAGTACAGATTTCTTATGCGATTGGTGTAGCTCAGCCGACCTCAGTGATGGTTAGCACATATGGCACAGGTAAGATTTCTGATGAGAAGATTGCTGAGTTGGTACGTACTCACTTCGATCTTAGGCCAAAAGGCATCGTAAAAATGTTGAATTTATTACGCCCAATTTATCGTAAAACGGCAGCCTATGGACACTTTGGGCGCGAAGAGCCAGAGTTCACATGGGAAGCAACAGATAAGGCTGCAGCATTAAAAGCGGCTGCTGGTTTATAATTTTTCAAAACCTCTAAGGAGCGTTGCGAGGTGTTTGGTTCAGCCAAGCACCCTAGGCTTAGAGGGAGGCAAATGCCTTTAGCAACGACGCTCGCTAACCTGTGAAGTGATTGGTTGGCGAGCTTTTTTATTTGCTCTCCAAGAACTTCCTAATAGCTTGGAGTGAACATGAACAAACCTACAGATTTAAATATTCTTAAGGACTGCGCGATTGCCGATATTTCTTTGGCCAATTGGGGTCGTAAAGAAATTGCCATTGCAGAAACAGAAATGCCTGGTTTGATGGCAATTCGTGAAGAATTTGCAGCTAGCCAGCCGTTGCGTGGCGCACGTGTTACTGGTTCATTGCATATGACCATTCAAACAGCTGTCCTGATTGAAACATTAGAAGCGCTTGGCGCTGAAGTCCGCTGGGCCTCTTGCAATATTTTCTCAACACAAGATCATGCTGCAGCTGCGATTGCCGCTAATGGCACACCTGTTTTTGCTATTAAGGGCGAAACATTAGAACAATATTGGGAATTCACTCACCGCATTTTTGAGTGGCAAGATGGCGGTTATTCAAACATGATTTTGGATGATGGTGGCGATGCAACGATGTTGTTACATTTGGGCGCAAAGGCTGAAAAAGATCAATCAGTTTTAAATCACCCAACAAGCGAAGAAGAAACAGTGTTATTTGCTTCAATCAAAGCTAAGTTGAAAGTCGATCCTACTTGGTACTCAGTACGTCTAGAAAAAGTGAAGGGCGTTACAGAAGAAACAACCACAGGCGTACATCGTCTATATCAAATGCACGCTAAAGGCGAATTAAAGTTCCCTGCAATTAACGTTAATGACTCGGTAACAAAGAGCAAGTTTGATAACTTGTATGGTTGCCGTGAGTCATTGGTTGACGGCATTAAGCGTGCAACGGATGTGATGGTTGCAGGTAAGGTGGCTGTTGTGGCTGGTTATGGCGATGTGGGTAAGGGTTCTGCACAAGCATTGCGCGCTTTATCTGCGCAGGTTTGGGTAACAGAGGTGGATCCAATTTGTGCACTACAAGCAGCGATGGAAGGTTATCGCGTGGTAACAATGGATTACGCAGCTGATAAAGCAGATATTTTTGTTACGGCCACAGGTAACTACCATGTAATTACTCATGATCACATGGCAAAGATGAAAGACCAAGCCATTGTTTGTAACATTGGTCACTTCGATAACGAAATTGATATTGCTGGTATTGAAAAATACAAATGGGAAGAAATTAAGCCGCAAGTTGATCATGTGATTTTCCCAGCGAGCAATGGTCAGCCAGAAAAGCGCCTCATTATTTTGGCTAAAGGCCGATTGGTGAATTTGGGTTGTGGTACAGGCCATCCTTCATATGTAATGAGCTCATCATTTGCTAACCAAACAATTGCTCAAATTGAATTGTGGACAACTGCTGAGACAGGTAAGTATCCTGTTGGTGTTTACACGTTACCTAAACATCTCGATGAGAAGGTTGCGCGTTTACAGTTGAAGAAGCTGAATGCTCAATTAACTGAGTTATCAGATCAGCAGGCTACATACATCAATGTTAAAAAAGAAGGCCCTTACAAGCCTGATACATACCGTTATTAATTAGTTAATACTAAAGAAAGAAATTAGATGGAATTGAGCGTTGAATTTTTCCCGCCAAAAACTGCAGAAGGTGCTGCAAAGTTACGTTCTGTACGAGAGCAACTGGCGGCAGCGCTTAAACCCACGTTTTTTTCAGTAACGTTTGGTGCTGGCGGCTCCACTCAAGATGGAACGCTAGCAACCGTTAAAGAGATCCATGAGGCCGGTCAACAGGCTGCGCCTCATTTGTCTTGTGTTGGTAGTTCCAAAGAGAACATTAGAGAGTTGCTGGCGCAATATAAAGCGCTTGGCATTAATCGCATTGTTGCTTTACGAGGTGATTTGCCTTCTGGCATGGGCCAGTATGGTGAGTTCCATCATGCTGATGAGTTGGTCTCATTTATTCGCGGTGAGACAGACAGCCATTTTCATATTGAAGTGGCTGCTTATCCAGAAATGCATCCGCAAGCCAAGTCTATGGCTGATGATGTTTTAAGGTTTGCAAACAAAATGAAGGCGGGTGCAGATTCTGCAATCACCCAGTACTTCTTTAATAGTGATGCATATTTTAGGTTTGTCGATGAGGCAGCTAAGTTGGGCGTTGATCAGCCGATTGTTCCTGGAATTATGCCAATTACAAATAGTACTCAGCTGTTACGTTTTTCTGATGCCTGTGGCGCAGAGGTACCACGATGGATTCGTTTGCGCTTGCAATCATTTGGGGACGATACTGCTTCAATTAAAGCATTTGGCTTGGATGTTGTTACTGATCTATGTGATCAGTTAAGTGTTGCTGGCGCTCCTGGCTTGCATTTCTATAGCCTCAATCAAGCTGATACAACTTTAAGTATCGCCAAAAACTTAAATTTAATTTAATTCTAGGCGCTAATAATTAAATCTAGCGCTTCATCGTGTTCTTGAGGGTGCCAGTCACCCTCATTCACCTTTTGAGTGTTATACGCTACCCCAACTGATTGAAAGTCATGTTGCTCTTTCTTGTATAGAGCAAGCGTCCGATCGTAGTATCCCCCGCCATACCCAATGCGCCAAAACTGTTTGTTTTGATCAGACCAGCCAAGGCAAGGGGCAATAATGATGTCTGGGCGTACATGGCTTGAGCTTGAGCCAATGAGCGGTTCATTAATTCCTTGAGGCCCTTTTTGTAAAGGTGTGTTTTCAGCCCAGGTACCAAACAGCAGTGGTTCGTTTAATTGAACTATGGGTAGGGCGATCGTTCTGTTTGGATGATATCGGGACCAATTTAATGCTAGTGGGCGCAAATCAAATTCGCTGTTAATTGGCCAATAAATAGCTACGCAACAGTCATTCAGTTGCTCTAAAAATGCCGCCACATTATTTTCTAGACTTTTTCGTTGAGCATCATCCCTGTTCGACGCCAGTCTTATTTCTAGCAAGTTTTGTCTAAGGTTATTTAAAGTTTTCACAGGCTACTCAAAAGTAGAAAAAATAAGGCATGATTAAGGGTATGCTACATCGAAAAAACACCAAACTAATAAATAAATTGATTGCGGGCCTCTTTTTGGCTGCGGTAACAGTTTCTGCGCCATCATTTTCAAAGCCAGCTAAAAATTCATCATCTGCTAAAAAAACAGTTCCGGCCGCTGACTTAAGTCTTGAAGATAAGCTTTTTGTCGAATTGAGAGAGGCCGCGAAAGTAAACGATGTTGCTAAGACGAGAACCTTGGGCAGTAAATTAGAAAGCCACGATTTGTCTGATTACGTGCTCTATTACCAGATAAAGCCTCAAATTTATGACAAGGGTGCACAAGCCAAGGTTGACTCATCAGCAGATGCTGCGGTTGAAGCTTTTTTAAAAGTAAATGCAGGCAGTGCCATAGCTGATCGTTTGCGTAATGACTGGCTGTTAGTTTTAGGCAAAAGAAAAGACTGGGCTAGCTTTGATAAAGAATATGTCCAATTTGTTCTGAACGACGACACTCAGGTGAAGTGTTACGCCGTACAGTCAAAGCAGGCAAAAGGCGAAGATGCCAAACAATTGGGGCAAGAGTTAAAGAATATTTTGTTAGATGCACAGTATTTTGGTGAGGCTTGCCCAGAGGCTGCGCAGAACCTTTACAAAGCTGGTGGCTTGTCAAAGCAAGAGGTTGCAGCTATGGGCAGAATTGCGCTTGAAAACAACTATGAGGGGCTTGCCAAAAAATTTGGTGTGGATGATCCAATTGCTGAAACAGTGAAAAAGGCAAGAACTGATCCAGCACAAGCATATAAAGAGTTTGAAAAAAAAGAATGGCGCACGGGTAGGGAAAATACTGCCGCTGCTTGGGGCGTTATTGGCCAGTTCTTGGCGAAAAAATTAGATAGAAATGCAATTAAGGCATATCGATTGCAACATGAGGCGGGCAATCAACAATTGTTGTCACCCGAGTCTCAAGAGTGGAAGGTAAGAACAGCTCTGCGCGAAGGTGATTGGAAGCTAGTTAAAGAATCAATAGAGGGCATGACGCCTGCAATTAGAAAGCGAGATCCTGCCTGGACCTACTGGTATGGAAGAGCACAAAAAGAATTGGGTGACGATGCTTTAGCCACAGAAACATTCCAAGCCTTAGTGGAACAGTTTCATTTTTATGGTCAGCTGGCCAGAGAAGACTTGGGAATGAAGATTCACGTTCCAAAGAGAGTGACGCCTGATGAATCATTAGTTAAGCAAATGAGTGCAAACAAAGGTTTTGCTAGAGCGGTTCGCTTTTATGACATGGGTTTGCGTTTTGAGGGCAATCGAGAGTGGAATTGGGAGCTAAGAACATTAAGCGACAAGCAATTAATAGCTGCTGCTGAGCATGCAAAAAGAATTGGTTTATATGATCGCGCCGTTAATACTGCTGATCGCACAAAGTTAGAGCATGATTTTGGTTTGCGATACCCCACTCCTTTCAAAGAGTCTTTGAGTCCAATTGCCAATTCAATTGGATTGGACTCGAATTGGGCATATGGTCTGATTAGGCAGGAATCAAGATTTATTATGGCCGCAAAATCAAGCGTTGGAGCATCTGGCTTGATGCAGGTGATGCCATCAACTGCAAAATATGTGGCAAAAAAGATTGGCATGACCAACTTCAAGGTTAGCGAGTTAGATGATATGAAAACAAATCTAACCTTGGGTAGCAATTATCTCAATATGGTTTTACAAGATTTGGATGGGTCATTTGCTTTGGCATCAGCTGCGTATAACGCAGGCCCTAGTCGACCAAAGTTATGGCGTGAAAAACTTCCTAGAACTGTTGAGGGCGCAATCTTTGCCGAAACTATTCCATTTAATGAAACTCGCGGATACGTAAAAAATGTTTTAGCTAATGCGAGTTATTACACGGCGTTATCAACATCTAAGCCACCATCACTTAAGCAAAAGCTAGGGATGGTTTCTCCTAAGGCTTCAGTTTTATCGGAGTTGCCATAATGACATCTAGAAATGTTTTATTAATTGGCGGTAGTGGTTTTGTTGGCAGGCAGGTGGCTAGTAAATTAGCTAGCGCAGGCTATAAAGTTGTGTTGCCAACGCGCCGATCAATCTATGCAAAAGATTTATGGGTATTGCCAAACGTGCAGGTGGTTGAAGCCAATGTGCATGATGCTGTTGTTTTGGATGATTTGTGCATGCGCATTGGTCAAGACGGTGTGGTGATTAACTTGGTGGGTGTTCTACACGATAAACAGGGAGCTCCTTATGGCCCGGGATTTGAAAAGAATCATGTTGAATTGCCAAGAAAAATTATTGCAGCCATGGCAAAAAACAAGTTGCAACGTTACTTACATATGAGTGCTTTAGGCGCAGATGTTGCGGGCTGTTCAATGTATCAACGTAGTAAAGGTGCAGGCGAGGCGCTCGTTAAAGAAAGTGCTTTGAACTGGACCATCTTTAGACCATCGGTGATATTTGGCGAAGATGATTCATTTATCAACTTGTTCGGGACTTTGCAAAAGTTTGCACCAGTCATGCCTTTGGCGGGGGCTGGCGCAAAATTTCAGCCTGTTTATGTGGGTGATGTTGCAGAGGCATTTCTTAGGGCCATCAATATGAGTGGAACGGTTTGCCGAACATTTGATTTGGTGGGGGCAAACGTATATAGCCTTGCAGAGTTGGTTAAGTTTGCGGGAGCCAAAGTAAAAAAATCTAGTTTTGTAATTCCTATTCCTCGCGCATTGGGATATTTGCAGGCATATATGCTGGAATTTATGCCGGGGCCAACTCTTATGTCGCGTGATAATTTGGCTTCAATGCAACAAGATAATGTCTTGCCAATGGGGGCGGAGAATGCCCTACAGAAAACATTTGGAATAACCCCGCAACCTTTGGAAGTTTTACTCCAGTGAAAACCTATGTTGTAGGTGGTGCGATTCGTGACGAGTTATTAGGGCTACCAGTTAAGGACCTTGATTATCTCGTTGTTGGTGCGACGCCCGAAGTAATGATTGCCAAAGGCTTTAGGCCAGTCGGGCAAGATTTTCCAGTTTTTTTACACCCAGACACAAATGCTGAATATGCTTTGGCAAGAACAGAGCGAAAGACTGCCCCGGGATACAAAGGATTTGTATTTCATGCAGATCAGCATGTGACCTTAGAGGAAGATTTGGCGCGACGCGATTTAACGATCAACGCGATGGCCAGAGAGGTGGATCCAAGTGGAGTTGTTGTTGGGCCAGTGATTGATCCATTTGGCGGTCAAAAAGATTTACAGGACAAGCTATTCCGGCATGTGGGCGGCGCATTTGTAGAAGATCCCGTGCGTTTGTTGAGAATTGCTAGGTTTGCTGCGCGATTCCCAAGTTTTAGCGTGGCACCAAATACATTGGCATTGCTCAAAGAAATCGGCCAAAGTGGAGAGTTGGACGCTTTAGTTAAAGAAAGAGTTTGGCAAGAATTTTCAAGAGGGTTGCTTTCTGAAAGGCCATCTAGGATGTTAGATGTTCTAGATACTATTGGGGTCTTTAAAAAGTTTTTCCCATCAGAGTTGCTTTTAAAAAATAATCGAAAATTTTTTGACTTTATTGATCAATCCACATCATCTAACTTTAATTTGCAACAACGTTGCGCCGTTCTATTTTCTGCGATAGATAGCGGAACTATCAATGCTTGGTGTTCCATGTGGGGCATTCCGTCTGAGTGCAGAGACTACGCGCTCTTGGGCCATGAAATTCATCAGTCAATTGAGCTTGGTTTAGATAATGCTGAGGATATCTTGCAAGTATTGGATCGAGTGGATGTTTGGAGAAAGCCTGAGCGATTTAAAGAGCTAATCGAGGTTGCAGAATTGATTGGAGACCCGGTCGATTTATTGGTCGAATCTCATTTCGCTGCAAAAAAAGTGAATGTGTCTGATATTGCATCAAGTGTTGCGCAGCAAGGTTCTGGCTCAGGCGAGTTAATAAAAAGAGCAATTGATGAGGCGCGTCAGTCCGCGATTAAAGAGCTCTTGGTCTAGACCTAAAGCCAGGTAGCTCACTCTCAGAAAAACTCATTTTTTTTGTCAGACATAAAACTTTAAAAAGCTCACCCATCTCTGCTTCAGATAATAATTTTTGTATGCCATTAGATAGGGGCATGAAATTTTTAATATCTCTTGGGTCTGCCATATTAAGTAGTAGTTGCCCAATACCTGCATCCATTAAATATGAAGCTTGGCTTGTATAGCCTGAAAAATTAAAGCCATGTTCAATGGCGGTTTCTGCAATGACAGTCCAGTTGACATGAGACGTTAGATCGCACAGCCCTGGGAAATAAAATGGATCTTGAATCGTATGATGGCGATAGTGCCCAATCAAAGTGCCTTGCCCACGTTGTGAGTGGTAATACTCACGTTCGGGGAAGCCATAATCAAAGGTCAAGAACATGCCTTGATCAAGACATTGTCCTAGAGCCCTAATCCAGGCCTGACTTTGTGGGTGCAGTTCCGTGGTGTAACCGTTTAATAAATTAGCCGTCTGCAGATAGTTAGGAATCAACTCTTCTGGAACCTTTTGCCCTGGGCAAAAAGTAAATGTAATTGAGTCATCAGAGTTTTTGTTACTGCAAACATCTTTATATTGCCACACCCCATCAATGTATGTGACCAGCTCAATGGGCATTGCATCCAACACTTCGTTGGCAAGAATAATTCCAGTAAATTTTTGTGGCAGTTCGGTAAACCATTGAATTTTTTCTGCGCGCCCCGCTAACCTATTTTTTTGACGCTCAATCAGGTCAGCTGACAAATCAAGAATGTTGTAGCTATCAATTGAAACGCCCTCACTATTGAGAGTATTTAATATGGATTCAGCTAGCGCACCAGAGCCCGCACCAAACTCTAAGATATTGATGGGTTGACCCTTGGCTTTGAGTTCATCAATCGCCGGTAACAGGCTTTGGGTAATTGTGGCGCCGAAAAGGGGGCTGATTTCAGGGGCGGTAGTAAAGTCACCTCGCTGACCCAGCTTGGTTCTGCCGGCAGCGTAATAGCCCAATCCTGGCGCGTAGAGCGCCATTTCCATATACTTAGAAAAAGGAATTGCCCCATTATTGGCAATTATTTCTTGATGAATTTTTTGAGCCAAAAGTTGGCTATGTAACGTTTCTTCTGTACTAGGGGTAATATCCATACCTCGCGAGTCTACAACTCTTATAGATAAAGCTGCAAAAATTATGAAAAATCAGAAAATTGCCTTGGTAACTGGTGCCGCAAAGCGAGTTGGCCGCGCCATTGCTATTGGACTGGCCAGGGATGGTTGGGATGTGGCAATCCATTACGGAAACTCAAAAGATGCAGCTGAGCAAACCGTTATGGATATTCTTGCTACAGGCCAACGAGGCGTAGCCTTGCAGGCTGATTTATCTAAAGAAGATCAAGCTAGCCAATTAATAGCAAGATGTGTAGATGCGCTAGGATTGCCAACTTGCCTGGTCAATAATGCATCTTTATTTCAATATGATGTGGCATCAAGCTTTAGCTATGCGGCTCTTGACCGACATATGTTGACGAATGTGGCGGCACCCCTGATTTTGTCTAGAGACTTATATCGCCTGCACGCAAAACAAAGGTTACAAGATGCGGTTGGACCTAGCGGCGTTGTAATTAATTTATTAGATCAAAAGTTGGCTAATTTAAATCCGGATTTCTTGTCGTACACACTTTCAAAGTCAGCATTACATTCAGCAACTACTTTGTTGGCGCAATCATTTGCTCCAAATTTGAGAGTGGTTGGAGTTGCGCCGGGAATCACTATGGTTTCTGGCGATCAGTCTGAAGATGGCTTTGTTAAGGCCCATAGCATGACGCCTTTGGGTAAATCATCAACACCAGACGATATCGCCGGTGCTGTGGTGTATTTGGCAAATTCAAATGCCGTAACGGGCACAACCTTGTACGTGGACGGTGGCCAACATTTGTTGTCGACTGATCGAGACGTGATGTTTTTGACGGAGTAGAAAAATGCAGGCTTTACTATCCCACCCACGATTAATGGATTGCCGTAGATTGTTTTTAAGCAACTATGAGGTGTACATCAACATTGGCGTACATGATTTTGAAAAGCGCGGTGAGCAACGTGTATTAATTAATGTTGATTTATTTGTTCCATTAATTGAAAACACTCCGACCAATGATAGTTTGGAAGAAGTTGTTGACTATGACTTTATGCGCCAAAGTATTGTTGAACGCGTTTCAAAAGGACATATTCATTTGCAAGAAACCTTGTGTGATGATGTAGCAAAAATTATGTTGAAACATCCCAGAGTAAGGGCTGTCAGAGTATCAACAGCTAAGCCAGATGTTTATCCTGATTGTGACGCAGTTGGCGTCGAAATATTTTTGATTAAAGAATGAAAGATCCTCGCAAAGTCGCGTACGAAGAAAATAAGTTAGACAAAAAGTTATGTCGTCTAACTGGGCAGGCCATTGTTGATTACAACATGATTGAGGATGGCGATAAGGTGATGGTTTGCCTCTCTGGGGGCAAAGATAGTTATGCCATGTTAGATATTTTGATGAAGCTCAGGGAGCGCGCACCAATTAACTTTGATTTGGTGGCTGTCAATTTAGATCAAAAGCAACCAGGTTTTCCAGAGGATATTCTGCCTAATTATTTAAAAAAATTAGGTATACCTTTTCATATTGAAGAGCAAGACACATATGGGATTGTGAAAAGAGTCGTGCCCGAAGGGAAAACGACTTGTGGGCTCTGTTCTCGTTTGCGTCGCGGAATTTTGTACCGGGTTGCGGGCGAGTTGGGCGCAACAAAGATTGCGCTTGGCCATCACCGAGATGATATTTTAGAAACATTGCTGATGAACATGTTTCATGGCGGAAAACTCAAAGGCATGCCGCCAAAATTAAGGTCTGATGATGGTAAGCATATTGTTATTAGGCCTTTGGCTTACGTGCCTGAGAAATATTTAGAGCGCTACGCAGAGCAAATGGCTTTCCCAATCATTCCTTGTAATTTATGCGGAAGCCAAGAAAATTTACAGCGTAATGCTATGAAAGCCATGTTGCGTGAGTGGGAGAAAAAATACCCGGGTCGCGTGGAAAGCCTATTTAGCTCCTTGCAAAATGTTGTGCCATCTCACCTCATGGATGGTAAGCATTTTGATTTTAAAAATTTGACCGATACAAGCGGTTCTAGCGACTTGGAAGAGCAGATCTCTTGGCAGCCAGTGCAGATGACTCTTTAATTAAAGAGTTGATGTCGCTCACCCACGTTTCAACTCTTTCAGAGGCATACTTTTTTTGATCATCATTTGTGATTTGCGTCAAAAATGATGCAAGCTCCATAGCAATTTCTTCACGTTTTTTGGCGGCTTCTTGTTGCTCCTTAAGCCTGCCATATTCAAAATATTTGATGTAGTCAGTAATTAAATTTTCTGATTCTTTTTGAGTTAACTTCTTTTTCGTAATATCTTTCATGATGGCAATTAGTTCTTGCTGTCTGCGCAACCTGTCTTGATAAATCAGATGCATATCAATTGGGTTGGCTATGATGTGCGCCTTAATTTTTTCTTCTTGATCTTTACTTAACTTTCCAAATAGCCACCCAGCTCTTTGGGTGACCTTTTCAGTCCTCACTTTAATTTGCTCAGATTTTTCCTTGGGGAGCCATTCTTTTACGAATTTTTCGTTATTTTGGGCTATGCGTTTTTGAACGTTTTCAATTTGTGATGGTTCAAGGCTCATGAAAAGTCTAGCTAAATCGGGAGTCACTTTGTATGCAATTGCATAACTATGCTTTTTAATTTCGCCATAAAAATACACAACATCTCTTCTTGTAATGCTTTTGTTGAGTTTTTGTTGAATTTCTTCAAGAGTAATAGCAAGCCCTTGTAGTTGAGCTGTTCTATGCCACCAGAAATGACGATCAAGGGCCTCTCTGATGAGACTATCTTGTTCTTGATTTAAGCCAATATGGTCGTCAATCCACCAGCGCGACAAGGCATCGCCTTGGTTATATACAAAGCGAACGGCGCTGCAGCTAAGTAAGGATATTGTGGCTATCCCAATGGCTAGCCACTTTAGAGTTTGGAGGGGTTTAAATAAACTCATATAATTATTAATAATGAATATCGTCATATTAGCTGCTGGACAGGGAAAGCGTATGCGCTCCTCTTTGCCCAAGGTGCTCCATCCAATTGCGGGTCGACCGATGCTCGCGCACGCCATTGCGAGCGCACAAGCGATAGCAGGTCAACATCAGACAGTGATAGTTTTAGGGCATGGCGGGGATTTGGTCAAAGATTACCTTGAAAAATCAGGGGTGACAGTTAAAACCGCATACCAACTTGAGCAAAAAGGCACGGGCCACGCAGTTTTGCAGGCCGCTAATTTATTGGATGATGCCAAAGACACCTTAATACTATATGGTGATGTGCCGTTAATTCAGACAGAGACTCTTGAAAAGTTGGCCAAGTTGGCCTCAACTGGTGCCTTGGCGTTACTAACGCAAGAAATGAGTAACCCCACTGGGTATGGCCGCATTGTTCGTAATCAGGACGGTGGGATTCAATCAATTGTTGAGGAAAAAGACGCCAGCCCAGAAGTTAAGGCCATCACAGAAATTAATACTGGTTTGATGGCTGTGCCAACTGCGCACTTAAAGCGTTGGTTAAGTGCTCTAACTCCAAATAATGCTCAAGGCGAGTATTACCTCACTGACATTATTGAAATGGCAGTCAATGAGGGCGTTCCTGTCTGTGCAGCCGCCCCAAGATTTGATTGGGAGACTGTTGGTGTAAATAGTCGTGGTCAGTTAGCTGAGCTTGAGCGCACTTGGCAGTTAGAAGTGGCTAATCGTTTGCTTGATTTGGGTGTCACATTATTGGACCCAGCAAGAATTGATGTTCGAGGTGAATTGATTTGTGGCCAAGATGTCAAAATTGACGTTGGTTGTGTTTTTGAAGGCAAAGTTACTTTGGCCGAAGGTGTTTCAGTTGGACCTTATTGCGTTATTCGCGATGCCAACATCGAGCGCGGGGCAATAATTCATGCGTATACACACATTGATCAAGCTAAGGTTGGTGCCAATAGCATCATTGGACCTTATGCAAGATTGCGCCCAGGCACTGAATTGTCTGAAGAAGTACATATCGGCAACTTTGTGGAAGTTAAGAACAGTCAAATAGCATCGCAAAGTAAAGCAAACCATTTGGCCTATATTGGGGATGCCACAATTGGCAAACAAGTTAACGTCGGCGCAGGAACAATTACTTGTAACTACGATGGCGTGAATAAGCATAGAACTGTTATTGAGGATGGAGCTTTTATTGGTTCTGACACTCAATTAGTTGCGCCAGTGACTGTGGGCAAGGGTGCCACGCTGGGTGCCGGAACTACATTAACAAAAGATGCGCCGCCTGATCAGTTAACGGTTACCAGGGCTAAGCAAATTTCACTTAATTGGCAAAGGCCCGTTAAGAAAAGTAAGTAGAACTATTAATTGATAGGAAGCAGTCATGTGCGGCATTGTGGGCGCGATAGCTAAAAGAAATATTGTTGGAGTTCTTGTAGAAGGCCTGCGTCGCTTGGAGTACCGTGGCTACGACTCCTGTGGGTTTGCGTTAATCTCAAATAATCAATTAGTCAGAGCTAGAACAACTGAGCGCGTTGCCGATTTGGGCGAGCAAGGTGAAAAAATGTCAGGCAATATTGGCATTGCGCATACTCGTTGGGCAACACACGGTAAGCCAGACACAGTTAATGCGCACCCGCATTTCTCTAATGATTTAATTGGCTTGGTTCATAACGGCATCATTGAGAACTATGAAGAACTTCGCCAAGAACTAAAGTCTGTTGGGTATGTGTTTGTGTCTCAAACTGATACGGAGGTGATTGCACACCTAATTCACCAGGCCTATACAAAGATGAGTGAACGAGATTTGCCTGCGGCTGTTCGAGCAGTGATTCCTCGTTTGCATGGTGCCTATGCAATTGGCGTGATTGCTCAGGATGCGCCGGATGTTTTGGTTGGCGCTCGAGCTGGCTCACCTCTAGTCGTGGCTTATGGCAAACAAGAAAACTTTTTGGCGTCTGACGCATTGGCTGTCGCAGAGCATGCTACGGCGATGGCTTATTTAGAAGAAGGTGATATCGCTGTTTTGACAACAGATGGTATCAGCATTACCGACCTTGCCGGTGTTCCTCAAAGCAGAATGCAAAAACCAGTACCCGCTCAAACTGCTGCGGTTGATTTGGGTCCTTATCAGCATTACATGCAAAAAGAAATATTTGAGCAACCCAGAGCTATTGCTGATACTTTAGGCCATGCAGAAAGTGCTGACCCATCTTTATTTGGCGCATCTGCTCAAGATTTAGAAAAGATTAACAGCATACTAATTTTGGCTTGTGGCACGAGTTACTATGCTGCCAGCACGGCGAAGTATTGGTTAGAGGATTTAGCGGGTATTTCTACTCAAGTTGAGATTGCTAGCGAATATCGATATCGAAAAACCGTTCCGAATCCCAATGCATTAGTTATCGTTGTTTCACAGTCAGGTGAGACAGCAGATACATTGGCAGCCTTGCGACATGCGCAGGCTTTAGGGCATACAGAAACTTTGGCTATATGTAATGTAGCTACTAGCGCAATGGTTCGGGAGACTAAGTATCGTTTCTTAACACATGCCGGTACAGAAATTGGTGTTGCATCAACCAAAGCATTTACAACTCAATTGGTTGGCTTATACTTGTTGGCACTCACTTTAGCAAAAAGTAAAAAGCATCTTTTGAATGATCAAGAGCGTGATGCATTTAGTCGTTTGCGCCATTTACCCTCTGCCATCAATGCTGCGCTGGCCTTGGAGCCACAGATTATTGCTTGGAGTGAAGCGTTTGCTAAATGTGAGAACGCATTATTTTTAGGACGCGGACTACATTACCCAATTGCTTTAGAGGGCGCGCTTAAATTAAAAGAAATTTCTTATATTCATGCTGAGGCATACCCAGCTGGCGAGTTAAAGCATGGTCCGTTAGCTTTGGTCACTGAGCAAATGCCAGTTGTGACTGTTGCGCCTAACGATGCGCTATTAGAGAAACTTAAATCTAATATGCAAGAAGTAAAAGCTCGTGGCGGGCGTTTATATGTTTTTGCTGATGCAGATACACAGATTGTTGCTGAGGAAGGCATTCATGTGATTCGCATGCCAGAGCATTATGGTGATCTATCGCCAATATTGCACGTGGTTCCATTGCAATTGCTTGCATATCACACGGCTTGCGCTAGGGGCACTGATGTTGATAAACCAAGGAATCTTGCTAAATCGGTGACAGTTGAGTGAAGCCAGTTGTTGTTTTAGATACAAATATTCTTTTGGATGTTTTGGTTTTTGATGACAGCAGAGCTCATCCATTAAGAGTAGCCTTGACCGCAAGTGAGTTGGACGCTGTAGCAACAGAAAAAACTTTGGCTGAATTTCTTGACGTGATAGGTCGCCAACAATTTTCGCTCTCGCCAGAAAAGCAGCAAGAAATCATAGCTCAGTGGCGCACATGGTCTAGATTAATCAATGATGAAGAGATTACTGTTGCACCGTGGAAATGCAAAGACCGCGATGATCAAATATTTATAAACTTAGCCTACACATTAAAGCCCTCAGTGCTTATTAGCAAAGATAAGATGGTGCTGAAGATAGCAAAGAGAGCTGAAAAAGAGGGTGTAGTGATTACCTCTGACCACAATAGGGTTTTTTGAGACGTTTTTTTTGCTCAAACTGGTTGGTTTATAAGGGTAAGTTCTAGTTATTTGGACGTAATGTTTTTGCAACTTTCCTTAATAATTCCTTACAATTAAAGAGTTGATTTGCTAATTTGTATGGCGACAACTAATAAGGAGATATATATGAATAAGACTATTCGTCAGGCGATGCTAACAGTGGGCATCGTAGCAACAGCTCTATCAGGTGGCGCGCAGGCTGCATTCCCAGAAGACAAGCCAGTTACTATGGTTGTTCCTTTTGCTGCCGGTGGCCCAACAGATAAAGTGGCGCGTGAGCTAGCTTTAGCGATGGGTAAATCTTTAAAGCAACAAGTGATTGTTGATAATTCACCAGGCGCTGGTGGCACGATTGCTGCAAAGAAAGTACTAAACGCACCTAAAGATGGATACACCGTATTGATTCATCACATTGGTATGTCTACTGCCCCAGCTTTGTATAAAAACTTAGGCTTTGATCCAAATACAGATTACGAACATTTAGGCCAAGTGGCTGACGTGCCAATGGTGATGGTTGCTAACAAAGATTTGCCAGCCAAGAACTACACGGAATTACTTGCCTACATTAAAGCTAATGCATCAAAAGTAGCTTATGCCAATGCCGGTATTGGTTCAGCTAGCCACTTGTGCGGCTTGTTGTTCATGAGCACAATCCAACAAGATATGACAACAGTGCCATATAAAGGTACACCTCCAGCATTAACTGATTTGATTGGTGGCCAAGTTCAACTAATGTGTGATCAAACAACTAATTTGGCTGGTCAACTAAAAGCTGGTTCTGTGAAGGCTTATGGTGCAACAACAATGCAACGTATTCCTGCATTCAAAGATATTCCAACATTGCATGAGCAAGGTTTGAAAAACTTCCAAGTTAATGTATGGCATGGTGTTTATGCACCAAAAGGAACTCCAAAGGCCGCTACAGATAAGTTATCAGCAGCAATCAAGGCTGGCATTAACGATGCAGGTTACAAAGCTAAGATGGCAGAATTGGGTGCAAACGTACCTAATGATAAAAATGCTAGCCCTGAAGGCCACAAAGCACATTTGAAAGCTCAGATTGAGTTGTGGACTCCAATTATTAAGAAAGCTGGCGTATACGCTGATTAATCAATCTTGATTAATTAAAGTGTTTTGATTCATTTTGGCGCCACCGGTTTTAATTAAAGCTGGTGGCAGCCATTCAATCAATTGATCGATTGATTGATTTAATTCTTTCCCAATAGCAGCCATCAGTGGTGTTTCTTTAATCCACTTGTGTGCAATGTCTAGCTCAACTGATTGCCACTCAAGAAGCTTAAATTTAAGCAATACTTTGGCCGCATGCCTGGCGTTTCTTGCTTTGTCTGAGGCTAAGTAATCTAAGCGACTTCTTGCTCTGGTTATTGATGTTTTGATATCTGTAAATAACTTGCCGTGCCCTGGAATCACTAATTTAATTTTTAATTGCTCAATTAAATCAAGTGTTTTGGCAACCTCCTCAAAACCGTTCTCGCCATCAATCTCTGGAAATATCGCACCAAAGCCATCTTCCCAAAGTGCGTCAGCTGAAATTAGAAGTTGATGCTCTTCTTGGTAAAGAATAATTGAGTGAGGATTATGTCCTGGTGCCGCAAGAATTTCCCACATATGCGCGCCAAGCAATATTCTTTTGCCTGGTTCCAAAGCGCGGTGACACTTAAAAGTGGGACAACTTTGCCCAAGCTTATTAAAGCTCAGCAGATTTTCATCCCAATTATTGACCGCAGAAAGTTCATTCGCAGGCACGTATATATTGGATTCAAAATGATTAGCCAAAATAGCATTACCACCGCAGTGGTCCGAGTGTAGGTGCGTGTTTACAATTTTGTGCAAATCACTGAGATGATGGGAGACCAGCGATTTTTTTACTAAAGATAAAGTTTGCTCTTGGTGTGCAACATAACCCGTGTCAACAATAGACACATCATCTTTTGACCAGAAGAAAATATTGTTGGCTGATAACCAACCTCTTTCAAAAACTTTGATTCCCTCTGGAAGCGCAAGTTCATTCATGCAAGTGGGCGCGCCTAATATCTAGTTCAGTCCAAACAACTTCTTTTTCTGATTCACTCAATTCTGACCAGGCTGCTATTTCATCAAGAGTTCTATGACATCCCAAGCAGTATCGATCAGCATCATCCATTCGACATAAGTTAATGCATGGCGATGCTGGTCTTAATGAGGTGGTGGGATTATTCACTTTGAGGGTAGTTCTTTTCCAAAATTGCTTGATATCGATTGGAGAGCTCAGTAGCGTTTTTAATGCTGATGCCTAGATCTCTTACTCGGCCATCCTTTAGGTCGTAAATCCAACCGTGTATGGTGATTTCTTGACCTTTTGACCATGCATCTTGAACGCTGGTTGTTTGGCATACATTCATGACCTGTTCGATAACATTTAATTCACATAATTTATCGAACTGATCAGTCTCTTTTAGAACTTGCCCAAGATACTTCCCGTGTTTATCTTGCACATCTTGCACATGTCGAATCCAGTTATCAGCAATACCGATGCGCGCTTTGATTTGCGCTGCGCGAACACCTGAGCATCCGTAGTGGCCAACAACAATAATATGTTTCACTTTGATTTGGTCAACAGCAAACTGAATTACAGATAAGGCATTCAGATCTGTATGAACGACAACGTTTGCAATATTGCGGTGAACGAATACTTCGCCTGGAGCTAGGCCTGTAATTTGGTTGGCTGGAACTCTTGAATCTGAGCAACCAATCCATAGGTATTCTGGGGCTTGCTGGTCCACTAGCCTGGAAAAATAATCAGGATCAGCTTTGGTGACGGAATCAACCCAATCCTGATTATTTTCAAGTAGCTTGGATAGGATGTATGGATTATTTGATGTCGTCATAATTAAATCTTTATCTGTTGGCAAATAGATTATTGCAATATTGGCATCACAGTAAGAATGTTACAGTGACTTTAGGTTTTGGCGGAATTTTTGAGACCTCATATCTTTATAAGCTGTAGTTAATTTTTTGATATAACGGTAAAGATGAAATCACTTCAATACCCATTTAACGACGAGCTGCCTGCAACTGGGGCGGTTAAAAGTATTGGTTCAAATGTTAAATGGTTGCGTATGCCCCTACCATTTGCTTTGGATCACATTAATCTGTGGTTAATTCGGGATGTGTTTGAGGGGCAATCTGGCTGGACTGTTGTGGATTGTGGGGTTGCCAATCAAACAACAAAAGATGCTTGGGAAAGTATTTTTCGATCTGAGTTAGAGGGTTTGCCGATTGTTAGGGTGATAGTTACTCATATGCATCCGGACCATATAGGTCTTGCATCTTGGTTGTGTGAGAGGTGGTCTGCGCCACTATGGATGACCATGACGGATTACTTATTAGCAAAATGGCTATCAAGCCCTGAGGGTGCAAATGTTGGGTCAGCAGCCGGTGGTGGCGGTGCCGCAGATCATTTTGCCAAGCACGGATTAAGTAAAGAAGAGGATTTGGTAAAAATTAGGGCAAGGGCTAATTATTTCAGCCAAATGGTTCCTGGCGTTCCGCCAAGATTTAGAAGAATTATTGATCAAGAGAAAATTAAGATCGGCAGTAGTGTTTGGCAAGTCATATCAGGATATGGCCATGCACCAGAGCATGCCTCCTTGTGGAATGCCCAAGATAATTTATTGATTTCTGGCGATATGGTTTTGCCAAGAATTTCAACTAATGTGAGTGTTTTTGATACTGAGCCAGATGCTGACCCGCTAGGACTGTATTTGTCGTCTTTGGAGCGATTTAAGGATTTGCCTGTGGAGACCTTGGTGCTACCTTCTCATGGCAAACCATTCGAAGGGCTCCATCTACGAGTTGATGAGCTGAAAAAACATCATGAAGACAGGCTTGCTGACACAATGGCGGCTTGCTTGCAAGCCCCTCAAACTGCGAGAGATTTAATCCCTATCTTATTTAAAAGGGAGCTAGATTTGCACCAGTTAACATTTGCAATGGGTGAGGCCATTGCGCATCTTAACTACCTGTGGCGCGTCGGGTGCTTGTCGCGCGTGGCTTCTTCTGACGGGGTTTGGCTGTTTTTGTATCAGAAAAGTTACCCGTAGCCATTTCTTTTGCCATTTCAGTCGCAGCTTGCGTTGCCTGACTGGCGGCTTTTTGGGCTGCTTTGCCAGCTTCAGCCATGGCTTCTGGCGTCATCGCTGCGCTAAAGCTCTGCAATGCAGCTAGGGTAGCTCTTTGGACTTCTAAACCCTGAATAGTGCTTCTGAGCACGCTCATGTTGAGTTGAAGCCAGTTTTCTACGCTTTTTAGGTCCTGAATACGTTTATCAAGTTCTTCGATATCAAGGGTTGGCATGGCTGCACCGCCGCCAATACCAGCGCCAAAGCCACTCATATCACCAGGAGTCGGTGAGTTGCCCCACATTGTTTTAAACATTTCAAGACTTTGGTTGAAATCCGGCATAGCACCAAACATGATGACTCCCTTAATAAAAAAGTTAATGTAATCAGATAAATATGCGTAATACCGATAAAATATAGGTTTAATCCATTTGCCGCAATCATTTGCTGCTAAATCAAGAGTTTTTACCTATGGTTTATACGCGTGGCGCAGTTTTGCCTCAATTATTAAAAGATCGTATTCTGATCTTGGATGGTGCTATGGGCACCATGATTCAGCAACGTAAATTAACGGAGCAGGACTACCGAGGTCTACCCGAGTCTAAGCGTTTTGAGAATCATTCGATTGATCTTAAGGGCAATAACGAATTACTAAACCTAACGCATCCAGAAATCATTCTTGATATTCATAGGCAATATTTAGCGGCTGGTGCAGATTTAATAGAAACCAATACATTTGGCGCAACCACAGTTGCGCAAGATGATTACAAAATGCCAGAGCTTGCTAGAGAGATGAATATTGCAGCGGCAAGATTGGCTAGGCAAGCCTGCGATGAGTTTTCAACACCTGATAAGCCACGCTTTGTTGCTGGTGCTGTTGGCCCAACACCGAAAACAGCCAGTATTTCGCCAGATGTGAATGACCCGGGCGCGAGAAACGTTACTTTTGAACAATTAAGAGTGGCTTACAAGGAGCAGGTAGAAGCCTTGTATGAAGGCGGTGCAGATGTATTGCTGGTTGAGACAATCTTTGACACACTCAATGCAAAAGCAGCGCTATTTGCCATTGATGAGTTTTTTGAAGAGTCAGGCGTTAGATTGCCAATCATGATTTCTGGAACGGTGACTGATGCATCTGGAAGAATTTTATCTGGTCAAACAGTAGAGGCTTTTTGGAATAGTTTGCGTCATGCTAAACCTTTGACGTTTGGATTGAACTGCGCTTTGGGCGCCACATTGATGCGCCCTTATATTGCAGAGTTGGCCAAGGTTTGTGATGTGGCTGTGTCTTGCTACCCTAACGCTGGCTTACCAAACCCAATGAGTGACACTGGCTTTGATGAAACACCAGAAATGACATCTAGACTTTTAGATGAGTTCTCAAAAGATGGTTTGGTTAATTTGGTGGGTGGTTGTTGTGGCACCACTCCTGCGCACATTAAGGCGATTGCGGATGTTGTGTCCAAAAGAGCTGCGCGTCGTTGGGATGCATACAAGGAGGCTGTGTGATGAATACAGTAAAAATTCCTCCGATGCGTTTGTCCGGTCTTGAGCCTTGCAACATCAGTGCCCATGTTGGTTTTGTGAACGTTGGTGAGCGTACTAACGTCACAGGCTCAAAAGCATTTGCAAGAATGATTTTGAATGGCCAGTATGACGAAGCTTTATCAGTTGCTAGGCAACAAGTTGAAAATGGCGCTCAAGTAATTGATATCAACATGGACGAAGCCATGTTGGACTCAAAAGCTGCGATGGTGCGCTTTTTAAATTTGATTGCATCTGAACCTGATATTTCAAGAGTGCCTGTGATGATTGACTCTTCAAAGTGGTCAGTGATTGAGGCTGGCTTGCAATGTGTGCAGGGCAAAGCGATTGTTAACTCTATCTCAATGAAAGAGGGCGAGGAGCCATTTAGGCAGCAAGCTAAATTAATACGACGTTATGGTGCGGCGACCGTTGTAATGGCGTTTGACGAAAAAGGTCAGGCCGACACGTACGAGCGCAAAATTGAAATCTGTCAACGTAGCTACAACATCCTAGTTAATGAGCTTGGCTTTCCGGCTGAAGATATTATTTTTGACCCAAATATTTTTGCTATAGCCACTGGTATTGAAGAGCATGACAACTACGCTAATGATTTTATTAATGCTACGGCTTGGATCAAAAAGAATTTGCCGGGCGCGAAAGTTAGCGGTGGTGTTTCTAACGTAAGTTTCTCTTTCCGCGGCAATGATGTTGTTCGTGAGGCAATACATACGGTATTCCTATATCACGCAATACGTGCCGGTTTAGATATGGGCATTGTTAATGCCGGTCAGTTAGGCGTTTATGCTGACTTAGACGAGAAGTTAAAAGAGCGTGTTGAAGATGTTGTCTTAAATCGCTTTAAAGAAAAAGATGGCAAGACGCCCACTGAAAGACTTTTAGAAATCGCTGATGAATACAAAGGTGGTGGGGCGAAAGCTGAGGAAACATTAGCTTGGAGAGATGCGCCTGTTCGAGAGCGCTTAACGCATGCCTTAGTTCATGGTATTACCTCGCATATTGTTGAAGACACCGAAGAGATGCGCTTGGAAATCTTTAATGCCGGTGGCCGCCCGATTGAGGTAATTGAAGGCCCTTTAATGGACGGCATGAATGTTGTTGGAGATCTTTTTGGTGAAGGAAAGATGTTCTTGCCACAGGTGGTAAAGAGTGCGCGTGTGATGAAACAGGCTGTGGCGCATTTGGTGCCATATATTGAAGAAGAGAAGCGCCAAATTTTGGAGCGTGGTGGAGATGTTCGTTCGCGCGGAAAAATTATTATGGCAACCGTCAAAGGCGACGTTCACGATATTGGCAAAAACATTGTCACAGTTGTATTGCAATGTAATAACTTTGATGTTGTGAACATGGGCGTGATGGTGCCATGTAATGAAATTTTGAATAAAGCTAAAGAAGAAAAAGCTGACATGATCGGCTTATCAGGCTTAATCACACCTTCGCTAGAAGAAATGACTTATGTTGCCCAAGAGATGCAGCGTGATGATTACTTTAGAGGTAAAAAAATGCCTCTAATGATTGGTGGTGCAACAACATCTCGTGTTCACACAGCGGTCAAAATTGCGCCTCATTATGAGGGGCCTGTCGTCTATGTGCCGGATGCATCTAGAGCTGTATCTGTAGCGTCTGGCTTGTTGTCTGATGATGGTGCGAAAAAATTCATTGATGATCTAGCAAGTGAGTATGAGCGTATACGTGAGCAACATGCTAATAAGAAGCAGTTGCCGATTATTAGTTTGGAAGATGCTCGTGCCAATAAAGAAAAAATTGATTGGTCAAAAGAGATTGTTGCAAAACCAAAATTTATTGGGCGCCGTGTATTTAAGAACTATGACCTTGCGGAAATAGCTGCTTGCATAGATTGGACGCCATTCTTCCAGACTTGGGATTTGGCAGGGAAGTTTCCGCAAATCTTGGAAGATGAAGTGGTTGGTGACTCTGCTAAGAAGGTTTATGCAGATGCCCAAAGCATGCTTCAAAAAATTATTCAGGGCCGTTGGTTGCAGGCGCACGCTGTCGTTGGTTTATATCCTGCCAATAGCGTTGGTGATGATGTTGAGATTTATTCAGATGAGTCACGCCAAAAAGTTTTGTTGACCTGGAAAAACTACAGGCAGCAGGCAGATCGCCCAGTAGTTGATGGGATTAAAAAGCCTAATCGTTGTTTGTCTGATTTTGTTGCACCAAAAGATTCTGGTGTTGCAGATTATGTGGGTATGTTTGCTGTAACAGCAGGTCACGCAATTGAGAAAAAATTAAAAGAATTTGAGTCTAAGCATGATGATTACAGCTCTATCATGCTTAAGGCATTGGCTGATCGATTCGCCGAGGCATTTGCAGAAAAAATGCACCAACGAGTAAGAACAGAGCTTTGGGGTTATGTGGCCTCAGAGTCTTTAACTAATGATGAATTGATTCAGGAAAAATACCAAGGTATTAGACCTGCTCCTGGCTATCCGGCTTGCCCAGATCATTTAGTCAAAAAAGAGATGTTTGAGTGCTTAAAAGCAGATGAAATTGAGATGGCCTTAACGGAGTCGATGGCAATGACGCCAGCGTCAAGCGTTAGCGGCTTCTATTTGGCTAGTCCGCATGCTCAGTATTTTGATGTGGGCCGTATTGGTGAGGATCAGCAAAATGACTTTGCTAAACGCCCCAAATAACCATTTCTTGATTAGCTAAGGCTGCCTTGAGTAATTGTATGAATGGGAATGCTCTTTGCCCTAATCGGTCATGTTTAACCTTGGGGGTTGAGCCCTCACTCTTTTCTGATTTTTCTTCAAGCATTTCTTTTCTGAATTTTTCATCTTCAGCAACAGCCGCCTCAAGTCTTTCAATGGCTAATGGCAGCTGTTCGATTAAGAAGACGCCTCGTGTTTCAAGGGGTCTATCAAGAATCTCAAAAATTCTTGATGTGAGATCCTCTAACATCAGAACGTCAGCAGATTTTTTGCATTGAAATTTATATAACATAGTCAAAGATTAACATTAAAGCGAACTGATAAACTGAATCTCTATGCTACCAGTCATTAAACAACAAATTACTACATTGATGCAAAACGCTTTGGCAGAGATTGCCAAGAGCAGAGATATTTCTTTAGATGTTTTGCCGGTCCCTCATTTGGAGCGCCCAAAAGTGGCTGAGCATGGTGACATCGCTACAAATATAGCTATGCAATTGGCAAAAAATTGGAAAACAAATCCAAGAGAATTAGCCCAGGCTTTTATAGATAAATTGCAGG
This sequence comes from Polynucleobacter sp., assembly GCA_030157655.1. Taxonomy (GTDB): domain Bacteria; phylum Pseudomonadota; class Gammaproteobacteria; order Burkholderiales; family Burkholderiaceae; genus Polynucleobacter. Next base: position 43,991 of record JAOAUK010000026.1, read on the forward strand.
AGCAAGCGGGGTATCAGGATTTATTGTCTAGCGTTGAAATCGCCGGCCCTGGATTTATTAATTTGCGCTTAACGCAAGCCGCCAAATTACAAGTTATCAATAAGATTTTTTCTGAAGGAAATTGCTTCGGGCAGCAGTCAGAAAATGGTAAAAAAGTTTTAGTTGAGTTTGTTTCAGCCAATCCAACTGGCCCATTACATGTAGGCCATGGTAGGCAGGCGGCCCTGGGAGATGCTTTATCGAATCTATTAAAAACCCAAGGCTGGTCTGTACATAAAGAGTTTTATTACAACGATGCTGGTGTACAGATTCAAAACTTAGCTATTTCCGTTCAAGCCAGAGCAAAAGGTCTAAAGCCTGGTGACGCAGCATGGCCGGAGTCTGCATACAACGGTGAATATATTGCTGATATTGCAAGAGACTACTTAGCTAAGTCAACTGTGGTGGCTTCTGATGGTGAGCCTGTTAGTGCACTTGGCGATGTAGAGCAACTTGAATCAATCAGAAAATTTGCAGTAGCATATTTGCGTCGCGAGCAAGATATTGACTTGCAGTCGTTTGGCGTCAAGTTTGACTGTTATTACCTTGAGTCATCTTTATACAGTGATGGCAGTGTTGATGCTGTAGTCGGTGATTTGCAATCAATTAATAAAAGTTATGAGTCAGAGGGTGCGCTGTGGTTAAGAACCACGGAAGATGGCGATGATAAAGATCGTGTCATGCGCAAATCGGATGGTGGTTATACGTATTTTGTCCCAGACGTTGCATATCATGCAAGTAAATGGTCTCGTGGCTTTACGCATGTGATTAATATTCAAGGCAGTGATCACCATGGAACCATTGCTCGAGTACGTTCAGGTATACAAGGTGTTGCCCAAAAGCGCGGCTGGAATATTCCAAAAGACTACCCACAATACGTATTGCATAAGATGGTGACGGTAATGAGAGGTGGCGAGGAGGTAAAGATTTCTAAGCGCGCCGGATCATATGTCACTGTTAGAGATTTGATTGAGTGGTCAGGCGGGGTGAGTGAGCAAACCGCTGCATCCGAAAGGGATGATGCAATACGTAAGGGCAGAGATGCTGTTAGATTTTTCTTGATTTCACGTAAAGCGGATACTGAATTTGTTTTTGATGTTGATTTGGCGTTAAAACAAAATGATGAAAATCCAGTTTTCTATGTGCAATATGCGCATGCTCGTATTTGCTCAATTTTGCGTCAATGGGCAGGAGACGAAACATCATTGAAAGATGTTTCACTAGATGGTCTCAATAGTCCAGCGTCGGATACTTTGTTGAGGCGTTTGGCAGAGTATTCAGATATGTTGTCAGATGCTGCCAAAGAGATGACGCCTCATTCTGTGGCTTTCTATTTGAGAGATTTGGCAGGAGATTTCCATACTTTCTACAACGCAGATCGTGTGCTTGTTGATGATGAAGCTTTGCGCTTGGCAAGATTGGCTTTGTTATCTGCTGCCAAGCAGGTGATTGCTAATGGACTAGCTATTTTGGGTGTATCCGCACCAGAAAAAATGTAAGAGGTAAGATAGCTCTATGAATACAAATAAACAACCAGTCAACCAACTACAAAATAAGTCATCGGGCGGAACTTTGATGGGTTTCGTTTTGGGTCTATTGTTAGGTTTGGCTATAGCTGTTGGCGTTGCAGTTACTCTAACTAAGGGGGCTCCTGAGCCAAAGCTTAATTTAAGGGCCCCAGATTTGAATGGTAAGTCTAAGCCTGCAGAGGCGATTGAGGAAGGTGAAGTTCAAGTTGAAGAAAAGCCTAACTTGAATAAGTCATTGCAAAGCAAGGTGCCCTTGCCAAGTGAGGCTGCCGGTAAAGACCCAATTGGAAACATTGCAGCGGCCACTCAGGGTCCAGAGTATTGGTTACAAACGGGAGCCTTTAGAAATCAAGATGAGGCTCAAAGACAGAAAGCAACTTTAGCAATGCAAGGTTTGGAGGCATTAGTTTCTGAGCGCGAGCTTGATGGGTCTGTTTTATGGAGAGTTCGAGTTGGCCCGTTTGTGTTGCAAGAAGATGTAGCAAAAGCACGTTCTAGATTGCAGGGTGCTGGTATTAGCGCCACAGTCATTCGTATTAACAAAAACAATTAATCCGTCAAAACAAAGAGTCTTGATATGCATACATTAGCGAAAAAAGTTCTAATCGGTTTTCTCTTAAGTTTGGCATCTTTTTTGGCCATGGCTCAAGGTCGACCGATTGAAGAGGGTTTTGATTACAGGTCTTTGCCAGCAGCGCAAGCCATCGAACAAAAAGGCAAGGTTGAGGTTTTAGAATTCTTTTGGTACGGTTGTCCGCACTGCCATGATTTTGAACCTGAGTTAAGTGCTTGGATTAAGAAACAAAATAAGGATGTTGTTGTTCGTAAAGTCCCAGTTGCATTTAGAGACGACTTACTAATCCATAGTCAACTTTTTTACGCGCTAGAGTCTTTAGGTAGGTCTGATTTGCATGCAAAGGTTATGGATGCCATGCATATTAGTAAAAAGAAATTGCTATCAGAGTCAGAGATTACAGATTGGGTTGGATCTCAAGGTGTGGATGTGCAAGCTTTTTTAAAAGCGTTCAAATCTTTTACAGTGACATCAAAAGCTAGATCTGGCAATCAAATTGCCCAAGCGTACAGAATTGATGGTGTACCAACTGTTGCAATACAAGGTAAATACATCACATCCCCATCAATAGCTGGGGGCTCTAAAGCTAGGGCTATACAAGTGATGGATTATTTGGTTGAGAAGGCAAGAAAAGAAAAACGTTGATTAAATCAGCGAATGAAATATAGGGCTAAGCTTAAAGCTTGGCCCTTTTTTTTAGCCATTTCATGAGACTCCCAATTAGAGGTAGCTTTTCATAAAGCTCCTCTGCGGCATCCCAATAGTCTCTGTGCTCAATGATTAAGTCACGCTCATTAAAGGTGAACCATGTGCAGCCTCTAATTAATTCAATTTTATTGGGCGAAGATTTAAGTTGAAATAAAAACTCCCAAGTAAGACATGTCTGAGAGCTGTTTTCTAAAACACTTTTAATGACAAATTTTGGATTATTAACCTGGGTGAACATATGCATAAAGATATGTTTAATAGCTACATGCCCACGAACTTCATTAAATGGGTCTTTGAATAAGGCGTCACTGGCATACAGATTAATTAGTTGGCAAACCGATTGTTGGTTGAGCGACTCAAATTGATCAATGACTTGTTGCGTACGAGGGGTGTTCATTTATATTTTTATAAATTTTTTGAGTAAATAGAAATAAACAGGGTACGGCAAAATTCTTAAAAATTTAAGGAAAAACGAAAATCTTTTTGGAAAGTGGATGTCAAATTTACCAGCCTGTATTCCGTCAAGAATATATTCAGATGCTCTTTCCGGGCTAATTAGAGCAGGCATATGAAAATCATTGTTAGCAGTAGCATCTGTTGCTACAAAGCCTGGGTTGATCATGTAAACCGATATTCCGTAAGGCTTTAGGTCGTAATACAGGTTCTCGCAGAAATTAATCATAGCTGCCTTGCTTGGGCCATAGGCAAGTGCTTTGGGTAGTCCGCTATAACCTGCCACGCTGCTAACAATAGCAATCCCGCCTGAATGAGTGGATATGAAGTCAGGCAGCACTGTGCTGCATGCTGACATTGGACCCAAAACATTGAGATCAATGATTTCTTTAGCATTGGATAAATCAAAATTATCAGCACGCATGGGATGGTAGACCCCAGAAACAAACACCATTAGATCTATGCCACCCCACGCATCTTTGATGGTGTTGTAGGCGCTATTTAAGTCAGCTGAGTTGCGTGCGTCAATTGGAAGCGCTATAACTTGATCGCTTGGATAGGCATCGTTAATTTCATGTAAAACATCAGCTCTTCTGGCGCTTATTGCCACTTTGGCGCCATGACTTAAAAAGTCTTTTGTGCAAGCCAGACCTATTCCACTGGATGCGCCAATGACCCAGATGCGTTTATTGTAAAAACTAATAACCGGATTATTTAAGGCCATTGTTATGCCGGCTTAGTCAGAGTAAATTGAACAACATCAGTGCTCTTCTCTGCAAATCCAGCAGCACAGTACATTAAATAAAGATTCCATAAGCGTATGAATTTTTCATCAAACCCTTGTTGCTTGATTTCAGAAAGGTGCTGATTAAATTTTTGGTGCCATAAGCAAAGTGTCTTTTGATAATCTTGACCAAATTGATAAACATCTTCAACAATTAGACCTTTGTTTTGAGCGGCCTCTTTGAATTTTTCAATAGAAGGTAGCATGCCGCCAGGGAAGACATACTGTTGGATAAAGTCTGAACTTCTGCGGTATTTGTCGAATAGGTTGTCTGCAATCACAATCGTTTGTATGCAGGCTTTTTTCCCTGGCTTTAAGCACCTTTGAATCATTTCAAAATAGCTGGGCCAGTACTTTTCTCCAACCGCCTCAAACATTTCAATGGAAGCGATGCCGTCGTATTGATTTTGATGATCACGGTAATCTTGAATCAGTATGTTTACTTCACCAGAGCCGCTAGATTTGATACGTTGTGAGCGTTCTTGTGCATAGCTGGCTTGTTCTTTAGATATTGTTAAGCAATCAATGTTAATGCCTTGCTTTGACGCAGCCTCCATTAAGCCACCCCAACCGCAGCCGACCTCTAGAATTTTCTGGCCAGCATCAACATTGATTGAGTTAATGATGCGTTGGTATTTTGCTTCTTGTGCATCTATGAGTGGTGTGTCATTGCTCTCAAAGCATGCACTGGAGTAGGTCATGCTTGGGTCTAGCCACAATGAATAAAAAGCATTGCCAATGTCATAGTGTGCGTGAATGTTCTTTTTGCTGCCTGATTTTGAGTTTTTGTTCAGCCAGTGTTTGATTCGGTAACCTAATCTTCCCCACCAGTTGCCATAGATCGCTTTTTCAATGACTTGCCGATTAACTAAAAATAATCTTAGTAATGATTGAATATCTGTTGAGTCCCAAAAGCCCTCAATATAAGTTTCAGCCAAGCCAATATCACCTGATTTCAGGCAGGCTTTACACACCGCCCAGTCATGAATTTGAATGTTGGCTTCAATTCCCGATCTCTCGCCTCTAAAGATAAATTTTTCATTCTCGGGGCTGACTAAAGTTAACTGCCCAATTTGAATTTTCTGTAAAAGAGATAGAACAGTTTTTGCTTGCCAGGGAAGCGTTGATGATGTGTTTGATACAACGTTGATGTTTGAGCTCATTTGCTAACTTCCACAGATGGTGGTTCGGGCTTGGAGTGAAATTGAACTCCTTTTAGCCATAAACGTAATGCTTGCCAATGTATTCGTGCAATCACGCCGATACTCATTGCTGGATATCGAATGGCGGACCAGATTAAATTTTTAATACTGATGTCGTGCTCAATACCATTAACGCTGGTGATCAGTAGGGGGCCTTCATCATGATATTCAATACGTGCAATGTGTTGCTTGGACAGTTCTTTTGAAAAAAACCTAAATAGGTAATGACCTTTTACTTCGCAAAATGGTGATACGTGAAATACTTTGTTGGATATATAGCTTTCACCCCATTCAATATTTTTGCCGTTAGGGTGAGTTAGTAAGTAACAGTGTCTTTCGCCAAATGTGTTGTTAACTTCAGCCAAAATAGCTTTTGTATCTCCAGCAGTATTTTCAAAAAACCAGAAGCTAACAGGGTTAAATACGTAACCTAGCACGCGGGGGAAGGTTTGCAACCAAACTTCACCATCAATATCAGTAATGCCTTGGTTTTTAATGAGAGCAATAGCCCACTCAAGAGAGCTGTCTCTCCCATCACCATGATCTTTGTCGTAAAACGATAGCCAGGAAAATTGATTGTCACCCAAGCCAAATTGACTAATGCCTTTAGTGCTATTAACTCTTTGGCGCATTGGAATGCGTAAAGTAAAAACTGAATAGGCAAAGGAATTTTTTGCTGGCTTTAAGCGGGCATGTCTAACTTGGCCGAAGCAAATCTTTGCAATGCTCATGCAAGTGCAGCAGGGTGATGATGTGAATGAAGTATTTGATGGATTGCTTCTGCAACTAATTCACCTGAGCGTAGGCCATCTTCATGAAATCCGTATCCTGTCCATGCTCCACAGAACCAAGTATTTTTAGAGCCTTGGATGAGTGGCAAGTTGGCTTGTGCTTTGATGGCGGCCTGGTCAAATACCGGGTGGGCGTATTCAATGTCAGCTCTTATGGTTGTGGAATCAGGTTCGACGACAGGGTTTAAGCTGACTATCACTGGTTGATTATTCCAACTTGCTGGCAATGGCTGAAGTTTATTAATTAAGTAATTGACGCAAACTTGTTGATTGTGGGTTTTGGTTGATTTATCAGTTGTGTAATTCCATGCCGCCCAGCATCTTTTTTCATTAGGTAAAACAGACGCGTCTGTATGAAGTACGGCACGATTCTTTTGATAGTGAATGGAACCCAAAATGGAAGATTCATCATTGCTAGGATCTGCAATCATCTGAAGTGCTTCATCGCTGTGCGTGGCTATGACAACGTGATCATAAATTTCAGATGATTGATTCGTTAACAATTGAACTTGATTGTTGAGTCTTTTGATCGAATCCACTTTAGATCTTTTAAAGATGCCGCCGGCTAATTCAATTTTTTCGCATATCTTTTTGACATACTCTCTTGATCCACCTGATACTGTTAACCATTGAGGTCTATCAGTGATTTTTATCAAGCCATGGTTGTGGCAAAAGCGAATCATCGTTGAGATTGGGAAAGCTAGCATTTGCTCAACAGGACATGACCATATAGCACCCACCATTGGTAAAAAATACCAATCTTGAAATTGTTGGCTGAACCCATGTTTTGTTATGAACTCACCTACCGTTAAGTCAAGTTGATCTAGTTTTTTATTTAAAGCTAGTTTTGTGCAAAGACTGTTAAATCTAATGATGTCTTTTACCATCACAAGAAAACTAAGATTAAATAGATTTTCTCTTTGTGCGAATAAAGAATTTAAGTCGGTACCTGCCCATTCTAAATATTGACCATCATGATTTGGGATTGATACAGAGAATGACATGTCAGACTTTGCAATAGGGGCATCAATTTCATGAAACAGTCTTAATAGTCTTGGGTAAGTTCTTTGATTAAAGACTAAAAAGCCAGTATCAATACCGTGAGTTACAGGACCTTTGTCTGTGTCGAGTGTTAAGTCAACAGTATTGCTATGCCCGCCTATATGGTCGCCACCCTCATATATAGTTAGTTCAATATTTGGTAGCTTGCTAAGAGCGTATGCGCAACCCAAACCAGATATGCCTGCACCTATAACGGCAATTTTCATTTTGATTCACTTTGCGCTAAATAGAAGAAAACCACAAGACGCCTGTGAGCAATAAAAAGGGAGGGAGAGAAAGGATGCTCAGCAGGTTTCATGTCTTGTGGTTTAAAAAGGTTAGTGTCTATTTCTCTTATCGTTAGATAGCCATGCATAAGCCGAGTGGTTATGTATGGATTCAAAATTCTCTGATGACACTTCGTATGCGATTACTTTGCCCTCTTGTTCAAGAGCTACAGCGATATCTCTAACAAGATCTTCTACAAATTTAGGGTTGTCGTAGGCGCGTTCTGTGACATATTTTTCATCTGGGCGCTTTAATAATCCCCATAGTTCGCAAGAGGCTGCTTGTTCGGCGATTTTGATTAAGTCCTCTGCGGCCATATCCTCAATTAACTCTGCGGCTATCACTATGTGTGAGCGCTGATTATGGGCACCATATTCAGAGATCTTTTTTGAGCAAGGGCACAAGCTAGTGACTGGTACTTGCACTTGAAGTGTGTACTTTAGGTTGCCATCTTTATATGCTGCTTTGATGTGAAGGTCGTAATCTAAAAGACTTTCTACTCCAGAAACCGGTGCCACTTTTTTTAAGAACAGCGGCATTCTTAAATCGATATGACCTTCTTCCGCTTCTAGTCTGTTGAGCATGGTTACCATCATGGTTTTCACGCTGGCAAGACTGAGTGGATCGTGATGGTTTTGTAGTACCTCTAAAAACCTAGACATATGTGTGCCTTTAACATTGCTTGGTAGTAGCACTGTCATATCAATCATTGCAACACTTGGTTGTGTGCCAGTTTGTGTTTTAAGCATCACTGGATGGCGCACAGATTTAATGCCTACTTTTTGAATAACAATATTGCGCTCATCAAGACTTGCTTGAACGTCTGGTAGGAAAATGTTCTCTGGTGCATTCATGATTATTTTTCCTTAAGTAACTTTTCAATTTGAGCGGTCAATGTTTTACCGCTAGGTGAGGTCATGCTGCTATATGCTTCTACGACATTGCCTTGACGATCTATTAAGTACTTATAAAAATTCCAGCGTGGTTTGGTGTTGGTTTTTTCAATTAATAATTTAAATAGAGGATTGGCATCGTTGCCACTCACTGATGTTTTGGCAAACATTGGGAATTTCACGCCGTAAGTGTTGTGACAAAAATCAGCAATTTCTTTGTTAGATCCTGGCTCTTGCTTACCAAAGTCGTTAGATGGAAAGCCTAAAACTACAAATCCCTTGTCTTTGTATTGTGCAAATAGTTTTTCAAGACCATCGTATTGACCAGTAAATCCACAGTAGCTCGCTGTATTGACCACTAAGATCACTTTTCCTTGGTATTGGCACAAGTTTTGAGGTGCTTCATCTTGAAGCCTTGGAAAAGTAAATGAGAGTGATGCTGGGCAACTCATGGCTTGAGCCTCCTTGGGCCAAGAAAACCACATTAAACCTATTAAAATCAGGGTGATAAGGTTAATTTTGTAAAACAAATTCCCCAGGTCTTTTGCCTGTTGTGGGATGAACGGTCTTTTTTTAAAATCGACCTGCATTGGGTTTGTCTCCTCGACCCGCTTTTATTTTTTGTTTAATGCCCCTTGGACAAACATGGTCTTTGTCTAGGACGAAAAACTAATATGAATGCATATTACCCACAAAATAAAAAAAATGCAAATGATGTCTAGGACAGTGTAGAATTATCTTGTCGATACTAGGTATTAACCTAGCGGCTAATCGTGAGTATTCACAATATGAATGTTAGATTTACCAATTTGCCAGATATGCTCAGTATTGCTGCGGTTGAGCGCGATACTGGTATCGCCAAAGATACCTTGAGAGTTTGGGAGAGACGCTATGGCTTTCCTAATCCGCTAAGAGATAGCAATGATGATCGTGTCTATCCTGCTGATCAAATTGAGAAATTACGTCTTTTAAAGCGTTTGCTAGACCTAGGTCATCGCCCAGGTAGAGTTGTACCTTTACCAATAGAAGCTTTAAAAGAGTTAAGTTCTAAGTCTTTGCAGATGGAACCTAGTCAAAGTACTGGCATGGTTATATCTCAGCAAGAAATGGATCGCTATCTTGATTTATTGAGATCCCATCAAACAGAAGCTTTGCGTTTAGCCCTCTCAACCACGCTAATGAAAATTGGTTTAGACCGTTTTGTTATTGAAGTGGTTGCTCCTCTGATTAAGAATATTGGCGATTACTGGGCAGATGGAAAGCTAGAGATACATGAAGAGCATCTTTTCACAGAGCAAATTAAACACTTATTAAGAACTGCTATCAATTCAGTGCCACGTGGACATACGGGGCAAAGTGAAGATTTGGCCAGACCAAGAATTTTATTAACTACCTTTCCTCAAGAGCACCATAGCCTAGGTTTGTTAATGGCAGAGGCTTTGATGGCGCTAGAGGGTTGCGTATGCGTTTCCTTGGGTACACAAACCCCTATCCTGGAAATCTCACAAGCTGCTCGCGCTCAAAAAGCGGATGTGATTGCTTTGTCATTTTCATCACAAATGAATCAAAATCAGGTGATAGATGGTTTGAACGAGCTCAAATCAAAATTGGCTCCAGGCATAGAGTTATGGGTTGGCGGTGAAAATCAAGCTTTACGTAAACGCGCACCTGACGGTATAAAAGTAATTAATGCATTAAATGACATATCAGTTAATGTAAAAGATTGGCGATCTAAGCGTTCGGATATCTAGTTAGTTGAAAAAGCTTGTACTAGTTTTAGGAGATCAATTAAAGGCCGATAGTTCGGCCTTTAATAATTTCAGCCCAGAAACTGATCATGTCATCATGATCGAGTCTGTTGGTGAAGCAAGCTATGTATGGTCTCATCAAGCAAAAATAGCCTTGTTCTTGTCGGCAATGAGACACTTTGCCGAACAATTAAAGAGCAAAAAATATCATCTCACATATATTGCAAAATCCAAGCAATCAATCGTTGCTGAACTAAAGCAACACATCCAAAAAAATCAATATACCCATTTGGTGTGCGTTGAGCCTGGTGAATGGCGGCTCAAGACTGATTTGGAGAATCTTGCTGCTGAATTAAGCATTCATTTAGATTTGAGGCAGGACAATCATTTCTACTGCTCAATAGATGAGTTTAAAAAATGGGCGGGCGATAAAAAAGAATTCAGACTTGAATACTTTTATCGATATATGCGTAAAAAGCATCATGTACTGATGCAAGAAAATGGTGAGCCTGAGGGCGATCAGTGGAATTTTGATGACCAGAATAGGGGCGCTTACTCAAAGAAGGGCCCTGGCTTAATCGTTGATCCACTGTGGTTTGCACCTGACGCGATCACAAAAGAAGTGATTGCTGATGTGAAAGATCAATATGGCGAGCATCCTGGATCGCTAGAAAATTTTGCGTGGCCTGTCACTAGAGAACAAGCGCTGTTAGCCATGAACTATTTCATCGAGCATCGTTTGCCATATTTTGGACAGTATCAAGATGCCATGTGGACTAATACACCGTTTGGTTGGCATTCCATATTGTCCGCATCATTAAATTTAAAGTTAATTGACCCTAAAGAAGTTGTAGATGCGGCCATTAGCATTTGGAAGAAGAAAAATATTTCAATCAATGCGGTTGAGGGGTTCATTCGACAGATTCTTGGTTGGAGAGAATTTGTCAGGGGCATGTACTACCTAGATATGCCAAAGATGGCAGAAGCCAATTTCTACGATCATCAAAGAAAATTACCTAATTGGTATTGGACTGGAAATACCAAAATGGCATGTATGCAAGATGCCATTAGCCAAACTATGAAATTTGGTTATGCGCATCACATACAGCGATTGATGGTGACGGGTAACTTTGCCTTGTTGGCTGAAATATTGCCCAAGGATGTGTGCGATTGGTATTTGGCTGTATATGTGGATGCCATTGAATGGGTTGAACTACCCAATACATCTGGAATGGCATTGTTTGCGAATGGGCCTAGGTTTACTAGCAAGCCATATATTGCAAGCGGCGCATATATCAAGCGTATGAGTAACTATTGTGACTCTTGTGCATATAGGCCAAGCGAGCGTTATGGTGATAAGGCGTGCCCGATGACAACTTTGTATTGGAATTTTTTGATTAAGCACAAGCCTGAACTAGAGAAAAATCCAAGAACTAGGTTGATGGCAGCTAATCTCAATAAAATTGATGTGTCTGAGCAAAAGAAAATTGAATTACACGCTCAAACATTATTAAATAATTTAGAAAATATCTAGTCGGTTGTAAGATGTTACTTATGACATCACAAGATTTAAATAATTTGCCGCCGCCCGCTTTTGAGGGAAAAATTTGTTCTGCAGAGAATCTGCAAAGCAAGCTTAGTCAGTTGCCAAAACCAATTGTGTTTACAAATGGCGTTTTTGATATTTTGCATAGAGGGCATGTGAGCTATCTTGCTCAAGCTAGGAGTTTGGGCGCAAGTATGGTGGTTGGTGTTAATGCAGATAGCTCAGTCAAGTTACTGGGTAAGGGGGATGATCGACCCTTAAATCAGCAGGATGATCGTATGGCATTGTTGGCTGCTCTTGATGCTGTTGATTTAGTTGTTTTATTCAGCGAGAAAACGCCAGTAGAGTTAATTGCTAAAGTGAAGCCAGATATTTACGTCAAGGGCGGTGATTACCAGATTGATGAGCTAGCCGAGACTGCACTGGTTAAAACTTGGGGTGGCAAAGCATATGCCATACCATTTATTCATGATCGATCAACAACAGCTCTACTGAACAAGATTAGGTCGTGAGCTTGCTGGCCCTAGTAGCTTAATTTGAGCTGCTTCATTGGGTGTCACGTATTCTTGATATGACGTTTCGGTCCATGAGGCAATTAATTGTTGTGTCGTTAATGGCGCAACAATGATGATTAATCCTAAGATGCAGCTAATGCTGGTGGTGATAATCAAGGTCACCTTAAGTTTCTTATTCATTTGAGTAGTTCATTAGATGCCAAGCTAGAAGGCCTTTAAGTACTAACTGGGGTTCTGTTGTAACAGGGCCCTGGCTTTCTAAGTATTGGCTAATCAGATTCGAGTTGCCACCGCTAAGTACAGTCAGATCAATCTGAAGGTTGTTGTCTTTAGCGTATTGCCTGGCTATTGAGATGGCGCCAGTTTGGCAGGCGAAAATGCCTTGCTCAATACCTTCTTCAGTTGTGACTGCGGGTTTAATCGAAGACAGGGAATCAATTTTTTCTAAAATATTTGGTAGGTTCGCTGTGTTTTTAGAAAGTGTTTCTGCCATGAGCGTGATGCCAGGAAAAATCCATCCGCCTAGATGTTTTTGATTGGCTATTAGATCAATGGTTGTGGCTGTCCCTGTGCCAATCACTAATACATTTTTACCAGCGAATAAATGTTGGGCGCCTAATAACATCGATCTTCTGTCTGCACCCAATTGTTGCGGTTCGCTATAGCTTGTGGGCAGCTGATCAAGTGCAGATGCGCCATTAATTTGATGCCAATCTGCTGATGGCATCAAATCTTGGCAAAGTTTCTTTAGCTCTATAGTCTTTTCTTTGCTAATAACACTAGAGCAAATGATGTTTATGATCTCGATAGGCTTGGGCACCTTCAAGAGGTCTTGGATAGTGACATTGCCAAAAACACCAGAAGTATTGAAGCCTGTCCGAATCTCATCAGAGGCTCCAGATGCGGTGGCCCATTTGATACGAGTATTTCCGGCATCAATTAATAAAACACTCATGAGGCTTTCCTTAAAGACACATCACCACTGATTACTCGCTGAATGCCATTAGGCGTTTCAATGAGTAAGTATCCTTCGTCATCAACACCACGCTCAATACCTTCCATAGAAATTTTATCTATTTGAGAAATTTGGCATGTCTGATTTTGGTAGATATCCCATTTGTTCCATTCTTGTTGAAATGCTTTGAATGAATTCTTTTCAAAAGCTTCGAGGACGTCACCAAGTTCTTTGATGATTGCTAGCCACAATACGTCGGCATCAATCTTGGGTTCATTAGTAATTTGACTAATGCTAGCTATCGATCGGCCGATATTTTGTTCTATGGTTAGATCGGTTCTTAAATTAATGCCAATGCCAATCACAAGCCAAGTGGGTTGAGTGGCATTAACTTGACCACCTTCAATCAACAAGCCTGCTAATTTGGCATCTCCTAAAAAAATATCATTAGGCCATTTAAGGCCTAATCCTAGCTCCTTAAGAGCATCTTTAGAAAGACCTGTCGCTTGGCTAATCCCTTGAATCACTGCTAAGCCACAAGCCAGGCTTAAACCTGATAGCTTGGCAATGGGCTTTTTAAATGGATATGCGATCGAAAATGTTAGGGCTTGGTCGGAATGGCTTACCCATGTCCTACCCATCCTGCCTCGACCGGCAGATTGCTTGGCAGCCACTCTAGCAATGGGCTCCCAGAGCTCGCCATCTCTCCAACGAGACATCAGGTCTTCGTTGGTTGAGGGGCTTTCTTCGACTCGCTCTAAGATCCAATTAATAGTCATATCTATATTGTAGGTACTATGTGCATATGTCAGACAATTTTCAGAGACCGCAACGCCTAAATTGGCCAGATTTGCCTATGCCCACCGCTAGGATGATTGGCTTAGGGTATGTTTTGTTGATTATCTACGCCAGCATCTATCCATATAACTTCAATGTGAGTGTTGGAGCCAGTATCTTGGATTGGGTCACAGCACCTATTCCTAAATACATCACCTCTTTTGATGTATTCACAAATATTCTTGGCTATATCCCTTTGGGATTTTTTACAGTATTTGCTGTTTATCCAAGGTTAAAGTTATATCGAGCTCTGATTGTGGCAATGCTGTTGGGCGCGCTCTTGTCGGGAATTTTAGAGTCATTGCAAACCTGGTTGGGTACGCGAATACCTAGTAATGTGGATTGGTTTGCAAATGTTGGTGGCGCCACATTGGGCGCTTTATTGGCTATGCCGCTAGATCCAAAATGGTTATCGGGTAGTGGCTTTCAGCGGCGCAGGATTGAGTGGTTTGGCTTTAGAACTAGCGGAATCTTATTGGTTTTGGCGTTTCCCTGGTCTCAAATCTATCCACAGCAAGCTTGGCTGGCCATGGGCGATTGGGGTTTTGTATGGTTAATTCCTACTATTCAAAATACGTCATTTAATTTTGCCGCTATCGAAATGATCACCACGATGTTGGCATGGTTAGGGGCCGGTTTATGTATTAGCCTATCAATGAAGCCTGCCGCACCAAAGCTCAAAATATTATTAGCTTTGTTATTGATGACGATCATTTTTAAAGCCCTATTTTCTGGAATGCAGTTTGGTATTGATAAGAGTTTTTCTTGGCTGACACCGCCAGCTTTTTGGGGAATGATTTTTTCCAGTATCTTGCTAGCTGGATTAATTCAGCTTAAAAGGTCGTGGCAATATGGGTTGGCAATTTTGTCTTTGGGATCAATGATCTTTCTGGTCAATATATTCCCTAAAAACCCTTACTATTTAGTCACAATCCAAGAGTGGCGTCAGGGGCGCTTGATTCATTTCAATCATTTAATGGCTTGGTTGGCGTGGATTTGGCCGATTGGCGCGGCTTTATCCCTAGTTAAAGGCCTAAAGGCTAGGTCATCTATATAATTTTCATTATGAGCTACTACAAATACCATTTATTTTTCTGTTTAAACAAACGCGAGAACGGCGACGACTGCTGTGCTGCCCACAATGCTGTTGGTTTATTTGATTACGCCAAGCAGCGTTGCAAGGAGCTATCCTTAAACGGTGCAGGTAAGGTCAGAGTCAATAAAGCTGGCTGCTTAGATAGATGTGCACATGGTCCTGTGATGGTTGTATATCCAGAGGGTGTTTGGTACACGGCGGTTGATCAAACAGATATTGATGAAATTATTGATAGTCATTTCATTCATGGAAAAGTAGTTGACCGTTTAAAAATTGATTAATCAGTTGATAAGGTACTGAGTGAGTCGCACAATCAAAATTAATTTTCAGGGACCTGTTGGTCTTATTGAGGCATCACTAGATTTGCCTGATGAGGTAAGACATGCCCCAAGCAGTTATAAGCCAAGGGGCATTGCTTTAGTTGCCCATCCCCATCCGTTATTGGGCGGCACGATGGATAACAAAGTTGCTCAAACATTGGCGCGCACATTTGCACAGCTTGGATATGTGACATTAAGGCCCAACTTTAGAGGTGTGGGAGCTACAGAGGGTGTGCATGATGATGGCAAAGGAGAAGCTCAAGATCTGCTTGCTGTTATAGCGTGGATGAAAGATCCCTTTAGCTGGCAGGGTATTAAAGAGTTAGAAGGGCATGCATGGCCACAGCTAGTAGAAGAGCTACCACTGGCTATGGCAGGCTTTTCATTTGGTAGTTATGTCAGCAGCTATGTGGTCAAAGAGTTAACAGAAAAGAATGAGGCGCCAGAACGGCTAATCATGGTTGGTTCAGCAACTAGCAAGTGGGATGTTGCTCCTGTGCCTAAAGACACGATTGTGATTCATGGTGAGGTTGATGACGTGATTCCATTAACAAGTGTTCTTGATTGGGCTAGGCCTCAGGAACTCACTGTGCAAGTCATCCCAGGAGCAGATCACTTTTTTCATCGTAAATTGCATTGCATCAGGGATTTAATTGTGCGTGCATGGCATGGTCAGCCAGACCCAGCAACTGGAACTAAATGATGGATATTCCAGTCGAAGAGTCTTTAATTAAATATCCTTGCCATTTTCCAATTAAGGTCATGGGTAAAGCTGTTGAGGGATATCAAGAGGCTATTGAAAAAGTAGTCTTGAACTTTGACCCTGATTTTGATGTTAAGACCATTGAGCGTAGACCATCAAAAAATGGCAACTATCTAGGTTTAACAGTGACAGTTAGAGTAACTAGTAGAGAGCAGCTCGATGAGCTCTATCGAACCCTATCGACACATCCAATGGTTAGTGTTGTCTTGTAAACAATGGAGATCATGATTCGCCATTTGGGGATGCAGGACTATTTGCCAACTTATGAGGCGATGAAATCCTTCACGGCTAATCGAACAGAAGAAACCCCCGATGAGATTTGGGTGTTGCAACATCCGCCGACATACACATTAGGGCAAGCGGGAGACCCTGCACATTTATTGAAACCTAGTACTGATATACCATTGGTGCCAATTGATCGTGGTGGGCAAATTACTTATCACGGGCCTGGGCAGATTGTTGTTTATTTACTGCTAGATTTACGTCGTCGCCGTTTGTTTGTGAGAGACCTGGTTAATCGTATTGAGCAAGCCATCATTGATACTTTGGCTGATTCTGGAGTTATAGGCGTTAGAAAGGCTGGGGCGCCGGGAATTTACTTAGACGGCGGTGGTGATATTCCCGAAGCCTTAATTGGCGCAAAAATTGCTGCGTTGGGTTTAAAGGTAACTAAGCAGTGTTGTTATCATGGGTTGGCTTTGAATGTGGCCATGGATTTAAAGCCGTTTGAAGCAATCAACCCTTGTGGTTATGCGGGTTTAAGGACAATTGATCTTCAAACTCTTGGTGTGAGCGACAATATCGATATTGTGGCTAAAAACATATTGAGCCATTTATCACAACAATTAGAGGTGCGGTCATGACTAAGGCCTACGATCCAAATCAAAAGCAAAAATCTGCAGATAAAACATCGCGCATACCTATCAAGATTGTGCCTATCGAAGAGGTGCTTAAAAAGCCAGATTGGATTAGGGTAAAGGCCGCTTCAGGTAATTCCCGTTTTCATGAGATTAAAAAAATATTGCGCGAGAATCAGCTAGTTACTGTTTGTGAAGAGGCTAGTTGCCCCAACATTGGCGAGTGTTTTGGTAAAGGCACGGCAACATTCATGATCATGGGTGATAAATGTACGCGTCGTTGCCCATTTTGCGATGTAGGCCATGGTCGCCCTGATCCTTTAGACGTGGATGAGCCGCTTAACTTGGCTAAAACAATTGCGGCATTAAAGTTGTCGTACGTGGTGATTACTAGTGTTGATCGGGATGATTTGCGCGATGGTGGCGCACAGCACTTTGTTGATTGCATCACCAAGACTAATGAGCTATCACCAGAGACCAGAATTGAGGTCTTGGTGCCTGACTTCCGTGGACGTTTAGATAAAGCTTTAGATATTTTTGCTAATGGTTTGCCACATGTTATGAATCACAATTTGGAGACTGTGCCTCGCTTGTATAAAGAGGCTCGTCCAGGTTCAGATTACATGCATTCATTAAAGTTACTTAAAGACTTTAAAGAGCGTTACCCTGATGTGCCTACTAAGAGTGGCTTGATGGTTGGCCTAGGTGAAACTGATGAGGAAATCCTAGAGGTCATGAAGGACATGCGTGCGCACAATATTGACATGCTAACAATAGGCCAATATCTCGCGCCATCAGGCCATCATTTGCCTGTTCGTCGTTATGTGCACCCTGATACGTTTGTCATGTTTGAAAAAGAAGCTTATGCCATGGGCTTTACGCATGCTGCAGTAGGTGCGATGGTTCGCTCTAGTTATCACGCAGACCAACAAGCTCACAAAGCAGGCGTTGTTTAATTACATAACAACGCACTTAAAATTTGAGAGATCTTTAGCTGTTTTCAGATAAAGATTTCTCAATGACTTGATAAAACTCTGACCAGTCTGGTTCTCCAACATAGCGTTTGATAATTTTCCCCTGCTTATTGATCACAAGAGTAGTCGGCGTTAGTTGTATCTTGCCAAAAGACTTTGCGGCACTTCCATCAGAATCCATAGCGACTATAAATGGCAGTTTTCTGGTTTCAGCAAAATTAACAACATACATTGGTGGGTCGTAAGACATGGCAAGAGCCATGAACTCTAGACCATTGCCTTTATATTTTTCGTAAGTCTCTACAAGCTTAGGCATTTCTTTAACGCAGGTTGTGCAACTGGTAGCCCAAAAATTAATGATGGTAACTTTGCCCTTAAAGTTATCTTGCGTGATGCTTTTGCCTGAAATTTCAGATACCTTAAATGTTGGCATTACTTGTTGTGTGTTTGATGAGCAGCTAATCAAGGTGCCATATAAAGACATCAATACAACTAAGAAAAACTGACGAATATTCATAAATACGCTCAAATTCATGGGAGTGGGCATAATCCTATTTTATGCAAATTACACATTCCATGTTGCTCAAATTATTTACTTCCATACTAATTGGCTTATCACTAACAGCTTGTACGCCATCCTTAGATTGGAGAACCGTTCGTTCTGATGATTTGATGTATGAGGCCTTATATCCAGGTAAGCCTAGTAGAGCAGAAAAAACAATTATTTTTAACAATCAAAAATTTACCATGACCATGGAAGCATCTCGGGTGAGTGACACCTTATTTGCTGTGGGCGTGATTAATATTCCTGCTACTGCAAAAACAATAGATCTTAAGTCGCTCAAGGATTTTTTACAAAATGGCATGTTGAGTAATCTTAAGACTGATCAAGCGGTTAACCCAACAATGATTAGTGTTAAAACGGCAGGGCAACCCAGCTATGACTTACCTGCTCAAGAGTGGCTATTGCAAGGTCTTGGTCCAGATGGCCAACAGCGATTATTAAGGTTTAGAGTGGTGCAGCGTAATTTGCCTGATGGTCAGATACAAATCTATCAGCAAAGTATTTTGCAGGTGATTAAAAATAATGCGCCAATAGAAAAAATACTCCGCTCAGATGAGCATGAAATGTTTTTTACAGGATTTAAGCCGTATTAATGACACCTGATAACAAAATAGATAAAAGTAAATATGACTAATCTACCCAATTTACCAATGCGAGGCATGTGGGCTTTTAGAGTCTTCGCTTGCTTTGCTTTTGGGTATTTTTTATCGTATGCATTTAGATCTGTTAATGCAGTCATTGCCCCTGAGTTGATGCAAGACCTAAACATTAGCAATTCGCAGTTAGGTCTTTTATCTGCCGCATATTTCATTGGGTTCTCTGCGATGCAAATACCGCTTGGTATGGCACTTGATAAGTTTGGAGCGAGGCGCACAGAGAGCGTCTTATTACTTATCGCATTAGTTGGAGCTATTACTTTTGCTTATGCAGAAACTTTACTGGGTTTAACAATCGGCAGATTGTTGATTGGCGTAGGAGTCTCAGCTTGTTTGATGGCATCTTTTACAGCTTATCGCAGATGGTTTGCAGTCGAGCAACAAGGTCAACTGGCGTCAGCCATGCTCGTATTCGGAACGATGGGGGCACTCGTCACAACTGTGCCTGTGCAGTTAGCCCTGCCACACATTGGTTGGCGTGGCGTATTTTGGGCAACAGCTGTTTTGGTGGCATTGAGCTTCATTGCAATTAGATTTGGTTTGCCAACATTTGATGATCATCCAAGATCAAATAATCAAAGTTCAAACTCAGATGACAAATCATTTAGCCTTAAAGACATCTTGAAGCATTCATTCTTTATCAGAATGTTGCCAATTGGTATTGTTAACCATGGCGGTTTTTTGTCATTGCAGACTTTATGGATTGGCCCATGGATGATTCAGGTTTTGGGATATGACCCAGAGCAGAGTGCGCAGATATTATTTTTATTTAATGGCGTGATGTTGCTTGGATATGCATTTAATGCATGGTTCATACCAAGAGCTAATAGCAGAGGCTATCAAACTCTTAATTACATCAAATGGTTGTTAGCGGTTGGACTAGTAGCCCAATTCTTTGCAATTACTTTGACGATCCAATATAGCTGGATACTTTGGATACTCTTAGCTGTAACCGCAACTGGACACATCCTGGGGCAAAGCACGGTGATTACCGTTTTCCCATCTCGTAATGCTGGTATAGCGAGTACTAGTTACAACCTACTCATATTTGTTGGAGCGTTTATTTTCCAATGGGGTATTGGTTGGGGTATTGATCTGTTAACTGCAGCAGGCGCCACAAAACCAGACGCCTTCAGACAAGTATTTTTTGCATTTTTAATACTGCAAGTTATCTCTTACATCTGGTTCTTGTTTTACCCAAAGCCACTTAAGCATCATTTGGCAGGCAGTTAAAACAAAGACAAATAAAAAATTATTTCTTATTTTCTAAGGCGTTAACTTTAGCTTCTAGTTCTTCAAGTTTTGCGCGAGTCTTGGCTAGCACTTGAGTTTGGAGATCGAATTCTTCGCGCGTTACTAAATCAAGTTTTTGGAAACCTTGAGTCATTAAGCTGCGCACATTCTTTTCCATATCTTTTGCTGGTGATTGACGAATAGCATCGCCCACTTTGTTTTGCATATCGTTAGCAATCGTTTGCATCTTCTGCATGATGTCTTGCGGATTCATGGCGTCTCCAGATAAATCTCTAATGTTCTCTTTTTACCAAATTTACGAAAATAGTATGCACCAAAATGAGGCACAATATTGGTGCATGAGGCATTATCAAATTTGGTGCAAACAATAATAAAAAACCGAGATAAATAATTAATTTAGTGCAAGTTGTTGAATTTAATCATAAAAAATAAACTGGCACACCTCTTGCTTAATAACCTGCAAGGAATTTCCCTTGGATTGTTTATTAGGAGTGCAACACATGAAAACTTACTTAACTCTCTCAGCGATCGCATTGGCTGCAGCTGCAACTTTATCTTCTGGCGCTGTAATGGCTGCTGATCCAGCACCTGCTGCGACACCAGACTTCGTAGTAACTGGTAACTTTGGTATCACTAGCGACTACCGTTTCCGTGGTATTTCACAAACTGATGGTGACCCAGCTTTCCAAGGTGGTTTTGATGTGGCGCACAGCTCAGGCTTATATGTTGGCACATGGGGATCTAATGTTTCCTCATGGGCGGCGGGTCCTGCAGCTAGTACAAAGCTTGAGATTGACCTTTATGGTGGCTATAAAACAGAAGTTGCTGGAATAGGTTTAGATGTGGGTGCTATTGCATATATGTACCCTGGATCATCAACGGGTGGTGTTGATAACAATGGTGTGGCAAATAATAGTAACTGGCGTGCAAATACACAAGAGGCATACGTTGGATTGTCATATGGTCCAGCTGTGTTTAAGACATCTTATGTCTTGAGTAAAAATTATTTTGCATCTACAGGCTCAGGTGCTGATGCATCAGGAACCATTTATTACGACTTAACTTTATCGCAAGAGGTTGCGCCGAAATTAGTTGCTTCATTGCATGCCGGTTATACAGACTATAAGCAAGATGCAATGTACGTTAGTGCGAATGGTGGCAAATTATCTTATGCGGATTACAACGTTGGATTAGCGTACGACTTGGGTAATGGATTTGTGGCTGGAGCCAAGTATTACTTTAATGATGACAAAGTAGGTACTAGAGCATATGCGGTAGGTACAACAGGTAAATCTTTGCATAAAGACGGTTTCGCAGTATCTCTAACCAAAGCTTTCTAACCCAGCGATCTCACGGAGAAACGTATGAAATTAATCACAGCAATTATCAAGCCCTTCAAGCTTGACGAAGTGCGTGA
>JAOAUK010000027.1 GCA_030157655.1 Polynucleobacter sp.
AGGCCAGTAGCTCAATTGGCAGAGTGTCGGTCTCCAAAACCGAAGGTTGGGGGTTCGATGCCCTCCGCCCCTGCCACAGCAAACTGAAAAATATGTCGCAAACATCAGTCGAACAAGAAAATAAAACTAGCTGGATGATTATCCTTGCTGGTTTTATTGTCATTCTTTCTTTAGTCGCTTATTACGCGCTAGCTTCTCAAACTATTTGGGTGAGACTGGCTGTGTTGTTAGGTGGCTTTGCGGTAGCGGTTGTTCTTGCTGCTGTATCGGCTGATGGAAAGCGCTTTTTGGCGTACGCCAAAGACTCAGTAGCTGAGGCTAAAAAAGTTGTATGGCCAAGTCGTAAAGAAGCAACGCAAATGACTCTAGTTGTTTTTGCATTTGTTGTTGTTATGGCCTTGTTCTTGTGGGCAGCTGACAAACTCATTGAGTGGTTGGTTTTCTCTGTATTCCTCGGTTGGAAGTGAGTAAAAGATGTCTGAACAAGCAATCATCAATACACAAACTACTGGCAATATGCGCTGGTATGTTATTCACGCTTACTCCGGCATGGAGAAGAGTGTTCAAAAAGGTTTGACAGAGCGTATTGCGCGCTCTGGCATGGCTGATAAGTTTGGCAAAATTTTGGTGCCATCTGAAGAAGTAGTTGAGATCAAGAGTGGTCATAAGGCCGTTTCTGAGCGTCGCTTCTTCCCTGGCTATGTTCTTATCGAAATGGAAATGACAGATGAGACATGGCACTTGGTAAAAAACACGCCAAAGGTAACTGGTTTTGTTGGTGGCGTTAGAAATAAACCATCACCAATTTCTCCTGCAGAAGTGCAAAAGATCATGGATCAAATGCAAGCGGGTGTTGATAAGCCAAAACCAAAAACATTGTTTGAAGTGGGTGAAATGGTTCGCGTTAAAGAAGGTCCATTCACAGACTTCAACGGCAACGTTGAAGAAGTTAACTACGAAAAATCTCGTTTGAGAGTTTCGGTAACTATCTTTGGTCGTGGCACACCTGTAGAGCTAGAGTTCGGTCAGGTAGAAAAGATGTAAAGATTTACAGGCCTGTGAAAACAGGTTTGTATGAGGAGCTGAGTTAGGGT
>JAOAUK010000028.1 GCA_030157655.1 Polynucleobacter sp.
CTATGTCTTTAAAATGTGGCATCGTCGGCCTGCCTAACGTCGGCAAATCTACCCTGTTCAATGCGCTTACCAAAGCTGGTATCGCAGCAGAGAACTATCCTTTTTGCACAATCGAGCCCAATGTGGGCGTGGTCGAGGTTCCTGACCCCCGCCTAGAAAAGCTCTCAGAGATCGTTAAACCTGAACGCATTCTTCCTGCCGTTGTCGAATTTGTTGACATTGCAGGCCTTGTGGCAGGCGCATCTAAAGGCGAAGGCTTGGGCAATCAGTTCTTGGCCAATATTCGCGAAACAGATGCCATCACCCATGTGGTGAGATGCTTTGAAGATGGTAATGTGATTCACGTGGCCGGCAAAGTCGATCCGATTTCAGATATTGGCGTGATTGATACAGAGTTAGCACTTGCTGACCTAGGTACTGTCGATAAAGCCTACGCTCGCTACTCAAAAGCAGCCAAATCAGGCAACGACAAAGAAGCCAATGCCCTTGCCCCTCTATTGGCCAAGGTGCAAGCTCAGTTAAATGAGGCTAAACCAGTCCGCGCCATGGGTTTGAGCGATGAAGATTTAGCCCTATTGAAACCATTTTGTCTCATCACTGCCAAACCAGTGATGTACGTTGCTAACGTCAAAGAAGACGGCTTTGAGAACAATCCTCACTTGGATGCGGTCAAGGCTCATGCTGCTATCGAAAAAGCTCCTGTGGTGGCCGTATGCGCGGCTATCGAAGCAGAAATTGCCGAGCTAGATGATGAAGATAAGAAAGCCTTCTTAAGCGATATGGGCATGGATGAACCTGGCTTAGACCGCGTGATTCGAGCTGGCTTTAACTTGTTGGGTTTACAGACCTATTTCACAGCCGGCGTCAAAGAGGTTCGTGCTTGGACAATCAATATTGGCGACACAGCTCCACAGGCTGCTGGTGTGATTCATACAGACTTTGAACGTGGCTTTATTCGTGCGCAAACTATTTCTTATGACGACTTCATCACCTATAAAGGTGAAGCTGGTGCAAAAGAAGCTGGGAAAATGCGCGCTGAAGGTAAAGAGTATGTTGTTAAAGATGGTGACGTCCTTAACTTCTTATTTAACGTTTAATTGAATTAATTAAATTGATAGATTGAAAAAGGGCTCTTTTGAGCCCTTTTTTGAATTTCTAGCTATTTTCTAGTAAACCTTCTGATATTTAGTGTTTTTCTGTTTTTGCTCTTTTTTGACTGTTTTCGATCATTTTTTGCCAATTTTGAACAAAAAAACGCAGAAAATTGCAAATATCATGGCACTCAACCACTCTAAAACTTGCCCAGACTTAAATAATCCAAAAGTTTGACCCAAGATTGATGCAATAGCTGATGATGTTGCCCCAAGAATGACTGGCGGCAAGATGCGACTGAATAAAGATGCCTTTTTGCTGGATTTTTTAGGATGCAAGTAGCTAGCCAAAAAGCCAACAAATCCACCAAACACTAAAAATGCTAGAAAACTCATCCTAACTCCATGAAAAACTTATAATTTCATTATGCAGATTTTGACACTGGGTATTAATCATCACACGGCACCGATACAGGTTCGTGAACAGGTAGCTTTCGCACCTGAGATGATTCAGCCTGCGTTACATCATCTGAGAGACCATTTGGCGAGTGTATCTGAAACCCAGCTGCCAGAAGCAACGATTCTTTCTACATGCAATAGAACAGAGTTGTATTGCGCAGCTAATGATGAAAGCTCTCATGAGCAATCTGCGTTAAAAAGAACAACCATTGAGTGGCTAGCTAAATCTCGCGGTATTGATAGCGAAGAATTACTCCCTCACGTTTATGTGCTACCTCAATCCCTCGCAGTGCGCCATGCGTTTCGCGTGGCATGCGGCTTAGATTCAATGGTGGTAGGTGAGACTCAAATTTTGGGTCAGCTCAAAGATGCGGTTCGATGTGCAGATGAAGCAGGTTCACTAGGCACATACTTAAATCAACTATTTCAAAAAACTTTTCAGGTGGCTAAAGAAGTTCGTGGCACCACTGAAATTGGTGCGCACTCGATTTCTATGGCAGCGGCAGCCGTGCGTTTATCTGAAAGAATTTTTGAAAGTGTTTCTGATCAAAAGGTATTGTTTATTGGCGCTGGCGAAATGATCAATTTGTGCGCCACACACTTTGCAGCTCGCAAACCTAAATTGGTGGCAGTTGCTAACCGTACACTTGAGCGCGGCCAAGAATTGGCTGATCAATTATCAGAGCAAGGTTTAGTAACAGAATCACTACGTTTATCAGATTTGCCAACACGTCTGCAGGACTTTGATATCGTTGTTTCCTGTACAGCCAGCACCCTACCGATCATTGGCTTGGGGATGGTTGAAAACGCGATTAAGGCTCGCCGTCATCGCCCAGTAGTGATGGTTGACTTAGCAGTACCACGTGACATTGAAGCGGCTGTGGGTCGCCTTAATGATGTGTATCTCTATACCGTTGATGATTTAAGCGATATTGTCCAAGCAGGTGCAGACTCTCGTCAGGCAGCCGTCGGTCAAGCTGAAGCGATTATTGAAACACGTGTATCTCACTTCATGCATTGGCTTGAAACTCGTGGCACGGTGCCATTGATTCAGGACTTGCGTCAACGCGGGGAAGATCTACGCTCATACGAACTTGAGCGTGCACGCAAATTACTAGCCAAAGGGGAAGATCCTCAAGTTGTTTTAGATGCTTTGGCTCAAGGTTTAACCAATAAATTTTTGCATGGCTCATTACATGCTCTACAACACGCACAGGGCGAAGAGCGCGAAGCCCTCATGAAAATATTGCCCGGCTTGTTCCGCGCAAATAACTCCGATAAATAGATGAAACCAAGTATGAAAGCTAAGCTCGAGCAGTTAGATGCTCGACTAGCAGAACTAAACTCATTGTTAGTCCAGGAAGAAATTACCAAGGACATGGATCAGTACCGCAAACTCAATCGTGAGCATGCGGAGATATCTCCTGTTGTCGAACAATTCCAGCTGTACCTGCAAGCAGAGGCCGATGAGCAAGCGGCACTAGCCATGCAAAGTGATCCTGAAATGAAAGATTTTGCAGAAGAAGAAATTAAATCAGCACGAAGTCGCATGGAACAAATGCAAGCTGATTTGCAACGCCTGTTGTTACCCAAAGATCCTAATGACGATAAAAATATCTTTTTAGAAATACGTGCTGGCACAGGTGGCGATGAAAGTGCACTCTTTGCATCAGATCTTTTCAGAATGTACACGCGCTATGCAGAGCGCCAACGTTGGCAAGTAGAAGTGGTTAGCGCATCAGAATCTGATTTAGGTGGCTACAAAGAAGTGATTTTACGTATCGTGGGTCAAGGCGCGTTTTCAAAACTGAAGTTTGAATCAGGTGGCCATCGTGTACAACGTGTGCCACAAACAGAAACTCAAGGTCGCATACACACTTCAGCTTGTACAGTTGCCGTGATGCCTGAAGCAGATGAAATCAGTGATATTGAAATTAATCCTGCAGATTTACGCATTGACACTTTTAGAGCTTCAGGCGCTGGTGGTCAGCACATTAATAAAACTGATTCGGCTGTACGTATCACGCACATCCCTACTGGCACGGTTGTAGAGTGCCAAGACGACAGAAGTCAGCATCGCAACAAAGAACAGGCTATGAAAGTTCTTGTCTCGCGCATCATGGATGCCAAGCGTCGCGCTGCCCATGACAAGGAAGCCGAAACACGTAAGAGCCTAGTAGGCTCAGGTGATCGCAGTGATCGCATCAGAACCTATAACTTCCCACAAGGTCGCATCACTGATCATCGCATCAATCTGACGCTGTACAAAATTGATGCCATGATGGATGGTGATATTCAAGAGCTATTAGGCGGGTTGGCTGCTGAGCACCAAGCTGAGTTACTGGCTAGCTTGGGCGACATTTAATCGCTATTTCATAGTTGTGCCAAATATTTCTGAACTCCTTCAAGTAACTGCTTTAGATAAAGTAGATGCCAAAGTACTGCTAGCTGATTTAATACAAAAGCATTTAGGTTGGCCTAAATCTTCTCTAATTAGTAGAGATAGAGATTCTTTACCGCAAGCACTAGTTGATGATTGGCTTGATCTGGAGAAAAAAAGATTATTAGGTCACCCTGTTGCTTACCTCATTGGCAAGAAAGAGTTTTTCAATATTGAACTAATGGTTGCACCAGGTGTTTTAATCCCTAGGCCAGAGACTGAGCTTTTAGTTGAGTTAGTGATTGATTTTCTGAGTCAAGCAGCATGTAGTGAGATTAAAACTCCCAAAATTTTAGATTTGGGCACAGGCAGTGGCGCCATAGGTCTAGCGCTTGCTAAAAACATCCCACACTCTTCGGTGACTTGTGTGGATATCAGCCCAAACGCTCTAAATATCGCTAAACAGAATGCTGCTTTGCTAGGTTTAAATGCAGTTCAGTTTCATGAAGGCAGTTGGTTTGATGGTCTTACGGATCAATTCGATGTGATTGTGAGTAACCCACCCTATATTCCAGCAGGCGATGAACATTTATCAGCGGGTGACTTACGCTTTGAGCCATCTTCAGCCCTTACAGATCATGATGATGGCTTAAGCGCTTATCGCCATATATTTCAGCAAGCGCCTACCTATTTAAAACCAGACGGCCTGATCTTGGTAGAGCATGGTTACGATCAATCAGAAGCGGTTTGCCAACTACTGACTGATTGCAAATATGTTGATATTAAAGCCCACCTTGATCTTGCGGGTATTAAGCGAGCAGCTTCAGCCAAGCTTAGCTAAAATAAGACATATTCATAAGGAAGCATCATGGACGTTCAAGCACAAATTAAACAAATCGTTGAAAGCAACCCAGTTGTACTATTCATGAAGGGTAGCGCTCAGTTCCCGCAATGTGGCTTTTCAGGTAGAGCCATTCAGATTTTGCAAGCTTGTGGCGTGACCAATCCTCATACTGTTAACGTGTTGCAAGATGAAGATATCCGTCAAGGCATCAAAGAATATGCCAACTGGCCAACTATTCCTCAGTTGTATGTCAAAGGTGAATTCATTGGTGGCTCAGACATCATGACTGAGATGTACCAAAGCGGTGAATTGCAGCAACTCCTCAAAGCATAATTTTTCAACTAGCTCTTCTAAAGAGCTAGCATTGGTTTAGCATAGCGATATGGATACAACTATCGCTTTTTCACTTTTAGCCCTTTTTTGTTTAATTGCTATTTTTAGCCTTTACTACGCCTGGCAACAAGGCCAAGCACGCGTAAAAGCTGAAACAGAGCTTGAAGCGGAACGTCGTCAAAGTGCGGATAAGTTAAGCACTCTTCAACAATCAGCCCAAGAAGCTAAAACAGTTTTATCTGATCAGTTTAAAAATCTTGCCAATGAGATCCTAGAAGAAAAATCACGTCGCTTTGCTGAACAAAATCAGCAAAACCTAGATACGCTTCTCAAACCTTTACAAGAAAAACTCACCGACTTTCGCAAACAAGTTGATGAAACCTATCAGTCAGAAGCCAGGGAGCGTTTCGCATTAAAACAAGAGGTCGAAAAACTAGCCGGCCTTAACTTGCGCATGACCGATGAAACTCGTGCGCTCACTAACGCCCTTAAAGGTGAATCAAAAACCCAAGGCGACTGGGGCGAGCTTGTTCTTGAAACCATCTTAGAGAACTCTGGCTTACGTAAAGGTGAAGAGTATTTAGTTCAAGATACGCAAACCATCAGCGATGGCTCTAGATTGCAACCTGACGTTGTGATTCGCTTACCAGAATCCAAGCATCTAGTGATTGACAGCAAGGTGTCTATCACCGCCTATACGCGTTACATGCAATCTGATGATGAACAAGTTAAAGTTAGTGAGCTCAATAGCCATGTACTGTCTATTAAGCAACACATACAAGGCCTATCTGCCAAGAACTACCAAGATTTGTATGGCGTAGGTTCGATTGACTTTGTGCTCATGTTTATTCCGATTGAACCAGCGTTCTTAGCAGCCATGAGGCATGCACCTGAGATATATCAAGATGCTCTCAAAAAGAATATTGTGATTGTTTGCCCAAGTACTTTATTAGCCACAGTTAGAACAGTGGCTCATTTATGGCGCCAGGAGCAGCAGAATCGCAACGCTCAAGAGATTGCTCGTCAGTGCGCCTCTCTTTATGACAAATTTGTTGGCTTTGTAGAAGACTTAGATAAGGTAGGGCAGCGTCTTGAGCAAGCTCAAGTCAGTTATACAGACGCTGTTGGCAAACTTAAAACAGGCCGTGGCAATTTAATTCGCACCGCTGAGAATGTTAAAAAACTAGGCGTTAAACCCAATAAGTCTTTACCTGCCAAATTAACTGATGTCGCTGATGATGAGTAATTTTGATATTTTGTTTTTTTATTTAATTCTTTATTAAATTTTCTCCCATAAAAAAACCCGCATTTCTGCGGGTTTTTTATTTCATCAGTTTTCACTGATGAGGTGTAGCTTGTCGCTAATTACTTACGACCGCGACGTGCAACTGGCTTCTTAACAGCAGCGCGTGTAGCTGGCTTAACTGTAGCAGCAGCTGTTTTAGCTTGCTTAGCAAAACCTTGGATAGCGTCAACAGCTTGCTCAGCATTTTGCTCAGCAACTGCAGCAGCTTCTTTAGCAGCAGCTTGGAATTGCTCGAAACCTTGCAATGCTGAAAGCTTGTGGATCTTTAACTGTCAAAGCTTGCTCTAAACCGTCTTGAGCTTCTTCGATAACAGCTTTAGTAGCTGAGAAGTTGATGTCTGCTAATTGTTGAGCGCGCTCTAAAGCTTTTGTGCTCAATGCAAATGCTGTGTTCAAGCTCTCGCCTTGGATTTCTGCAAATTTTGCTGTGATTTGATCTTGGTTCATGTTTACTCCAATGAGGTTGGTTAATATTTTTGCGGTGCACATATTGCACTGCACAAACTCTATTTTAGGGAATAAATATGACAATTCAAGGTCTTTTTGTTGCGCTGCATCAAAAATTTGCTATTTCTCACAATATGAGAAATTGACGTTGAATTTTAAGGAATTTTTTGGTGCCCCCTGACAGAATCGAACTGCCAATCCATGATTACAAGTCAAGTGTTATACCATTTAACTAAGGGGGCGATTGGTTAAAACCATCTGATTTGACTGGCTTTATTGGATCGCTTGCTACTCTTTTACTACTTCAAACTACTTTTTTAGGGCTATCAAAACAAATTGTTTTGAACATCACCTAAGCCCAATATTCTAACTTATTTCACTAGCTTTAGGCTAGGTCTTCCTTTAGAAATTCCTATATTTTTGTCTGGTGCTGGCTCTGGCGGTATTATTTTCTCAACAGGGAAAGACATTCCTTGGCCATTTTCTTTTGCATAAATAGCCATCACATGACTCATCGGCACATTTATATCTCTTGGCACACCTGCAAAACGCGCTTTCAGCGTAATCCAGTCATTGTCCAAAGATAGATGCTGACATGCATCTGGGCTGATATTTAAAACAATTTCATTGTTATTAACGTAGTCCATAGGAACATGAACTTGCTCAGTAACAAACACAGCAATATAAGGCGTAAAACCATGGTCCATGCACCACTGGTGTAGTGCACGGATCAGATAGGGTTTAGTGCTTGGAACTTCGCTCATAAAATCCATTGAGCAGTGATAGCTAATTAGTTACCTAATTAGCGACGCATCACTTTCTCTGAAGGAGTCAATGCTTCAATGTAAGCAGGACGACTAAAGATACGCTCTGCATACTTCATCAAAGGAGCAGCATTGCGAGACAAGTCAATACCGTAATGCTCTAAACGCCATAGCAATGGAGCAATCGCCACATCTAGCATTGAGAAGTCATCACCCAACATGTATTTGTTCTTGATAAAAATTGGCGCCAACTGAGTCAAACGATCACGAATCGCTAAACGTGCTCTTTCGTGATTCTTTTCTGCAGCCTTACCTTTTTCATTTTCTAATGTTGATACGTGCACAAATAGTTCTTTTTCAAAATTAAACAAGAACAAACGAGCACGAGCGCGAGCCACAGGGTCAGGCGGCATCAACTGTGGATGAGGAAAACGCTCATCGATGTATTCATTGATGATGTTTGATTCATAAAGAATCAAATCACGCTCAACCAAGATAGGTACTTGGCCATACGGGTTCATCACAGAAATATCTTCTGGCTTGTTAAAAAGATCCACATCACGGATCTCAAAATCCATGCCTTTCTCAAACAAAACCAAACGGCAACGCTGAGAGAACGGGCAATTTGTGCCCGAATATAAAACCATCATAGGGTATATCTCCTAATTATTTTTAGTGGATGTCTTTCCAGTAAGACTTATTCAAACCCCAAGCCAATACTGTAAATACTGCCAAGAACATCAATACCCAAACACCTAGACGTTTACGATCTAACTGTGCAGGCTCACCCATCCACTGGAGATAAGCAACCAAGTCACCCATCGCATCATCAAACTGTTGAGAGTTCAATTTGCCAGGTTTAACTTGTTCAAAGCCTTTAAATACATGCACTGTCTTCGTAGCATCATGCGGATCTTTTTCTTCAGCATATTTAGCTGTGCGAACACCTTGTAATTCCCACATCACGTGAGGCATACCAACACTTGGGAAAGCCATGTTGTTCCAACCAGTGGCTTTCGTGTCGTCTTTGTAGAAAGTGCGCAAGTATGTGTAGAGGTAATCAGTACCTTTAGCACGAGCAATCACAGATAGATCTGGTGGCATTGCACCGAACCAAGCTTTTGCATCTTTTGGTGAAATAGCTACATTCATCATCTCGCCAACTTTTTCACCGCTGAACAATAAGTTTTGCTTGATTTGATCGTCTGTTAAACCAATATCACGTAAACGGTTGTAACGCATGCTCACTGCACCGTGGCAGTTCAAGCAATAGTTAACAAATAGTTTTGCGCCATTTTGCAAAGCAGCTTCACTATTGACACGCTTAGGTGCTGTATCTAATGGATAACTGCTGCTACTTGCATGAACAGCATTCATGGTCAATGCTACTGCGAGACCACCTAGGATTTGCCATACGATTTTTTTCATTTTCATTTTCCTTATGGGTGCTCGCGATTAATGCGCAACGAAATTAACGCGACTTGGAACTGGTTTGAATTGACCCATCTTGCTCCACCATGGCATCGCCAAGAAGAAACCGAAATAAATCAATGTACCCAATTGAGACACCTTCTCACCGATTGGTGATGGTGGCTGAATACCCAAGTAACCCAAAATAACAAATGTCACCACAAATACACCGTAGATGTATTTTTGACCTTGTGGACGGTAACGAATAGATTTAACAGGTGAGTTATCTAACCATGGCAAGAAGAAGAAAATAACCACGGAACCACCCATCACAAGCACGCCCCAGAACTTCGCATCAAACAAGAAGAAGCCTGCTGCAAGCGCTACCAAAATACCTGCGCAAATACCCTGCAATTTCTTGTCTGTTGTACCGCGAATCACCTTACCCAAAAGCACAGCAGCAAAAAGCCACATTGGGATTAAGAACTCAGAAGTTACAGCACGCAACATTGAATAGAACGGTGTGAAATACCAAACCGGCGCAATATGCGGAGGAGTCTTCAAAGGATCTGCTGGGATGAAGTTGTTATGTTCTAGGAAGTAACCACCCATTTCTGGAGCAAAGAACACCACAAACGCAAACACCATCAAGAACACGCCAACACCTAACAAGTCATGTACTGAGTAGTAAGGGTGGAAAGGAATGCCATCAACAGGTACGCCGTTTGCATCTAAGTTCTCTTTGATTTCAACGCCATCTGGGTTGTTTGAACCGACTTCATGCAACGCAATGATGTGAGCTGCTACTAAACCAATCAACACCAAAGGTACTGCAATCACGTGGAATGAGAAGAAGCGGTTCAAAGTTGCGTCACCCACAACATAGTCACCACGAATCCACAATGAAAGATCCGGGCCAACCAATGGGATTGCTGCAAACAAGTTAACGATCACTTGAGCGCCCCAATATGACATTTGACCCCATGGCAATAAATAACCCATGAAAGCTTCAGCCATCAAGCACAAGAAGATTGCGCAACCAAAGATCCAAACTAGCTCACGTGGCTTGCGATATGAACCGTAAATCATGCCGCGGAACATGTGCAAGTAAACCACTACGAAGAACATTGAAGCGCCTGTTGAGTGCAAGTAACGCACTAACCAGCCCCAAGGTACTTCACGCATGATGTATTCAACTGATTGGAAAGCTTTTTCTGCGTCTGGCTTGTAGTGCATCACCAAGAAAATACCTGTGATGATCTGAATCGCCAAAACCAAAATAGCTAATGAACCAAAGAAATACCAAAAGTTAAAGTTCTTTGGTGCGTAGTACTTAGTTAAGTGACCTTCGATAGTCGCTGTTAATGGGAAACGTGAGTCTACCCATGCCATTAATTTTTGTCCGCGCGAAGCATTCGCTGGAACTTCTTTTTCATGAAATGCCATTGTTTACTCCTTACGCTTTCTTATCTTCACCAATTAACAACTTTGTGTCGCTCAAATACATATGTGGCGGCACTTCCAAGTTGTCTGGTGCAGGTTTGTTTTTAAATACACGGCCAGCTAAGTCAAATGTTGAACCATGGCATGGGCACAAGAAACCGCCTGTCCAATTGTCTGGTAATGATGGTTGAGCACCTGTCTCAAATTTTGTAATTGGTGAACAACCCAAATGTGAACAGATACCCACAGCTACCAAGTACTCAGGCTTGATAGAACGGTGTGAATTTTGAGCATAAGCAGGCGTTAAATCTTTTGGATTACGCTCAGACTTAGGATCAGCTAAATCGCCTTCGATTTTCTTAAGTGACTCAAGCATTTCTGGTGTGCGACGAACAACCCATACAGGCTTACCGCGCCACTCAACTGTGCGCATTTCACCAGGTTGCATACCGCTGATGTCCATTTCTACTGGAGCGCCTGCTGCTTTAGCTTTTTCTGATGGAGCAAATGTGCTCACTAGAGGTAGGGCCACTGCTGCTGTACCTACACCACCGGCAACTGATGTTGCGATGAGCCAATTACGACGGCTCTTATCCATGCATTGATCACTCATTACTGATTTTCCTATAGTAGGGCTATATTTTTGACGTCAACTCAAGATTATAGCGAAGGCACCCCCCTGATTTAAACCCCATTGGCCCAAAAACATGCAAAAAATGGAAAAAAGTCGCCAACTTACAAAGGCTTACGAAAACCAGCCATTGGAAGATAGTTGGTTTAAGTATTTGTAGTGGGCGCTATTAGTTAGACCGGATTAGGCAAATCAATGAACTGATGCTTGATTCGGAAGGTTTTTTGTAAATGCTGCCCCAGTGCCTGAATGCCATAACGCTCTGTGGCATGGTGGCCAGCAGCTATATACGCCACCCCCATTTCATTGGCAGAATGAAAAGTAGACTCAGATATTTCCCCACTGATGTAAGCGTCCACTTTCATTAAAGATGCCTCTTTAATGTAATTTTGAGCCCCGCCCGTACACCAAGCGATTCGTTTGATCGGCTTATTTAGATCCCCCACAACCAGTGGATCACGACCTAAGCGACTGGCCAAACTTCTAGCTAACTGCCCTAAAGTTTTCTGGCTGGCGGCTGGCTTGCCTTCCCAAATAAGACCATCCATCACCCCCAAAGTGGCTAGAGGGGATTTTTTTGATGGTTTGGATACGCCCCAACCCATCATTTTGGCTAATTGGGCGTTATTTCCCAATTGAGGATGAACATCCAAGGGCAAGTGATAAGCAAAGAGATTAATGTCATGGGCCATGAGTAACTTGAGGCGATCATGCAACTGCCCCACCACCCTAGCATCATCGTTTTTCCAAAACCAGCCATGATGAACCAAGATAGCATCTGCCTTTTCCTCGATGGCTCGCTCAATGAGCGCGAGGCTTGCCGTAACGCCTGTAATGATTTTCTTAATTCGAGGCTTACCCTCAACCTGTAAACCATTCGGGCAATAGTCTTTGATTTTGGCTACACCCAAGTAATCAAATAAATACTCTGACAAATCATCTCTAGAAATCACCCCATTGTTAGGTGATGTACGTTGTTTTGATGTCTTACCCGTTTTTGTCGATGTCTTCATATTCTTTAAATATTGATTAAGTAGCTGTTTTTTTAAATGTAATCCGTTAATCTAGCCATATGGTGAAACGACTCTGGTTACTCTTTGCGCAAATAGTCACAGCTTTGTTGGCTATTCTATTCATTGTTAGCACTTTTAAACCAGATTGGTTAGATGGTAGCGGTTTTAATAACGTAGGTGGAGGATTGTTAAGTACCGTCACTGTGAAAGAATCGAACATTGATCCTAGCACCCCAAATCCTGGATCACATCACGAAGCAGTCAAACGTTCGATGCCTGCCGTTGTGAATGTTTTCACCAGCAAAAATATCGCTAAAGAAAAAAAGAAAAATAAATCCAATAACTCAGGCAACAATCCTCACCAAAACGATCCCTGGTTCAACTTCTTTTTTGGCGATCAAGCACCCAATAGTGAAGATGCCAATCCAAGCTTAGGCTCGGGAGTAATTGTTAGTTCCGAGGGTTTGGTATTAACCAACCAACATGTGATTGAAGGTGCCGATCAAATTGAAGTTGCATTAGCTGATGGCAGAAAAACACGCGCCACGTTAATCGGTAGCGACCCAGATACTGATTTGGCGGTGTTAAAAATAAATATATCGAACTTACCTAACCCAATTACGTTTGGAAAAATTGAATCTGTTCGAGTGGGCGATGTGGTATTAGCGATTGGCAATCCATTCGGCGTTGGCCAAACAGTGACGTCAGGCATTGTGTCTGCCCTTGGTAGAGAGCAATTAGGCATTAATACGTTTGAAAACTTTATTCAAACGGATGCCGCTATTAATCCGGGTAACTCAGGTGGTGCTCTAGTTGACACGAGAGGCCACTTGATTGGCATCAATACCGCCATCTACTCAAGAAGCGGTGGCTCAATGGGGATTGGTTTTGCTATCCCAGTGAGCACGGCTAAAGAGGTGATGGAATCAATCATTAAAAATGGCGGTGTGATTCGTGGATGGATTGGCGTAGAACCACAAAACATCACCGCAGAAATTGCACAAACACTAAACATCAAAACTGATGGTGTTTTAATTAATGGCGTTTTAAAAGGTGGTCCTGCAGATAAGGCAGGCATTCAGCCAGGTGATGTGCTGAAGAAAATTGACAACAAAAATGTTTCAAATATTACCGAGCTACTCAATAACATTTCTAGACTAGCACCTGGCAGCAAAGCTAGCGCTCTAGTAAACAGAAAAGGTAAAGAGATCGATCTTGAAATACAAATCGGTAAACGCCCTAAACCGAAGAGTGTTCGATAAATCAATCACAACAGTTGTTGTGATTGATTTGATTAATGTTTCATTAAAAATTACTTATTGAGGTAACGGTACAAAGTACTGCGGCTAATACCAAGAGTTTTAGCAGCCAAACTAACATTGCCGTTTGAGCGCTCTAGCACTTGCAATACAGTTTGTTTGGAGACATCTCTCAAGCAAGCAGACTCAGCGGTTAAATCATGAGGTAACTCAATCGCTGATTTCTGCTGAGCTTCTTGAACAACAGCGTTGATGCTACCTTTATAAGTTTTACTAAATTTAAGGCGAAGACAAAGTTGTCTTTCCATAAACGTTGGCAAGGTAATAGAGTCATGGCTAGGCTTACCAGCCTGAGTGAACAAATCACTCAAAGGGCACTTAATCAATTGTTGGATTTTTACTGCGCCAATATCAAAACCGTTTAGACCCAAATAAGATAAAGCCATCCTATCTGCGCCCAGAATCAAACCATCCTCACCAATGCCCAGCAAACCCTCTGCAATAGAGCCTAAGCCCTCGCGCGACGGATGAATATGCGCGACCATGTAATAGTCAGATTCGCGATGCTGGAATAATTGCTTTTCAATTGAATGCACAGCAGCCATCACCAAACCCATGGTGTGAGTGCAATGTACATTTTTATCATTAGAGATATCCAACACACCCGATACAGATCCATCAGGCATAAAGATAGGCGCTGCAGCACAGCTTAAGAAACTATTCACATCAAAGAAATGCTCTGTGCCGTTCACAAATACAGCAGAGGCCTCTGCAAGTGCAGTACCAATCGCATTAGTACCGCGATCACACTCTAACCACGATGCGCCAGTTTTTAATAAAACTCGATCAGCCTTATCAACAAAGTCAGGGTCGCCCATCGATTTAATGATGGTGCCCTTGTGATCTGCTAATAAAACAACACCACCCAAGCCGGCAATCAAACCATAGAGATAGTTCATGGTTGGGCCAGCCAAACGAATGAACTCTTCGTTTTTTTCAATTTTTGCTTGAAGTAATGAGCCTTCAATAATTTGGCTCAGGCCAACGTTATGCTGGGCTGATAAACCTAAACTGATGCAACGCTGCCAAGAACGATAAATGGCAGACGACAAAAGATCCTTTTGCTCAGGCGTTGGTAAAACACCATTTTGGAGCCAACTTTTGCGGATATCTCGTATAGTCAGTTGTTTCATATACGGCAATGATAAAACTTTTCATTATGAAAAAACTATAAAAAACCCAATAAATATCAACTCCAAAACCCTTAGGGCGAGGCAATTGGCGGATTTGTCTATAGCAAATTAGTGGCACACGAATAAAAAAGCCAGTTTTTCAAAACTGGCTTTTTAGATGCTGCTAATTTTTAAAAACAATGCTTATTTTGAGCACTTTGAGCAAGGCGACATTCTTTGGAAGATTCCATCTTTATCTATGAATCGATGCTTCAAAGCGGCAACAATATGTAGCACGAGAATAGCAATCATGATTTTTGTTAAAAAGACATGGGTGTCGCTAAATAGCTCTTTGAGGACCGCATCAGGCTCTGCCATTCTTGGCAGTGGTGTTCCGAAGAACTTAATTGGGTATTTAGAATAAATAGAGCCCAAAACACCAGTCACTGGAACCAAAACCATCAGGACATAGAGCAAATGGTGAACCGCTTTAGATAGCTTCACTTGCCAAGCAACAATTGTTGCTGGCAATTCAGGCGGGCGATGCGTCGCACGCCAGTAAATACGGATAGCAATTAATGCAATAAGCACTAAGCCAATAGATTTGTGTAAATTGAAGTATTCAGCTCGTATACCTGGCGGCGTTTTAGGCAATTCCACCATCCACAAACCCAAAGCCAATTCACCAATGATGCACAGGCCAATTAACCAGTGAAGAACAATCGCTACTTTTGTATACCGATCATTGCGCAAACTATCTGTCATACCGCTCCTCATGAGCCTAGCTTTAATTAGGCATTTAATTATTGATTCGATTAAACCATTAAATCATAAAAAATAGTTTTGCTTATTAATCGTCTACGTCATCCCTCAAGGCTTGCTGATTGCTATCTGGCATGCTGAATTAATTGTTGCAACGCAATGATATGGATGCGGTAAATTGATTTTTGTGCGCTGCCAACAAGATATTGGTAATTCAGGTATATTTTTACGTTATAGATACCTGATACTAATTAGATCCTTTACAAAAGGCGGACCGTGAAACTAAGCCAATTTATTTACTTCCCTGGATTCAAACGTCCTCCTACAGTAGCAAGAGATACAACATTTAAAGCAGAACCGATTTTTTATTTATGGGCTGCTTACTCTGGCCTTTTAATTTTTGCTTTTTATCTTTTGTACGTCAAAGGTGTTTGGGCTTCACTATTAGCCGCAGACCCAACTTACCTAACAGCATTGATTATTGTTTTGTTCATTGGCTCAACAATTTGGGTTGGCTTTAGAGCACATCATTTAGCTTGGCAGTACGAGCAAGTTTGCCGCTTTAGAAAATTAATTAGCACTCAGTCATCTAAAGAAACAATCCTTCAAGAAGAAACCTCTTGGATCAAGGATTTGTTTACTGGCTTGGCCAATAAGAAAAGTGATTGGCGCAATAACTCTCAACTAGTGGCACTGTTTGGTGAAAAAGCCTTATCAGCTCATGAGATGACTTGGTGGATCAACGGCGTTTTACTCAAACTTGGCTTATTAGGTAAGGTGATTGGCTTTTCAATCATGGCATTGCAATTAGGTTCATTGGATAGCTTTGATGCAAGCCAGACATCGACGATTCTGAAAACACTCACAGGTGGATTGGGTATCGCTTTGCTAACCACGATGACTGGTTTGGCTGCCAATATGTTGTTAGGTTTACAACTCATGCGCTTAGATCGATTTGCAGATTACTTAACTGCTTATGCGATTGAAACTGTTGAACAAGATCTAGAAAGTAGCTTGGCTTAAGTTAATGGGCATTTCTAGAAAAACTCCTCGCGAGACTGAAACAGATCCGTTTTACGACATGTTATTCAACATGTTGATTGCGTTTGTTTTTTGTTTTGTGATTGCCATCATGGCTTTTAATCCCAAATCAGGCAAAAGTGGCGATATCCCTGCTCATGCAGAATTTATTATTTCTATCACTTGGCCTGACATGGATCCCAATGACTTGGATACTTGGATACAAGATCCAGCAGGCAACGTGGTGTGGTTTAGAAATCGAGATGCAGGCCTGATGCACTTAGATCGCGATGACCGGGGCCTAGCTAATGACTCAATCGTTGTTAACAATAAGTTGGTTGTTAACCCGCTGAATCAAGAAGTGGTGACTATTCGTGGTTTTGCTGCGGGTGAATATACAGTCAACATTCATTATTACGACAGCAAGAATCAAAAGCCTGTTGAGGCCAGCGTTTCTGTTGTGAAAGTTAATCCCCGTGCAGAAGTGATTTATTACGGCAACGTCACCTTACCTAAGAAAGGTGACGAAAGAACTGCTGTGAGATTTACGCTCAATGGCACAGGTCAAGTATTAGGCACCAGCACGTTGCCAAAAACAATTGTTGAAAGGAACTCCAAATGAACGCCAACGTCATTCTGACTTTATCTATTGGTTTTGCAGTACTGGGCTTTTTATTGCTCTGTATTTGCTTATTTAGCAGTATTAATAAGAAAGCAAAATTACTGCTAGTCATTTTTACTAGTGCTGCTTACTTCATCAGTTTTGATGCTCTTAAGATGACCCAAGGTTGGGCAACAGCTGATTCTATTCCGCCTAAATTTGTTCTATTGGCCGCAGTGATTGAAGAACCAGTGAAAGATAAAACCAAAGGTGAAATTTTTGTTTGGTTACAAGAGTTGGTAGACAACAAACCACAAGGTGAGCCACGAGCATTTAGGTTCCCTTATGAAAAGGGTCTTCATAGCTTATTTGAAGATGGTATGAAAAAGACTCGTAACGGCAACTCTCAAATTGGTAGCTTAGAGCCACTACGTGGCCCTAAGAGCAATAACTGGTTGAGATCTGGTGGCGATGAACCTCCTAAAGTGAAATTAGGTGATTTGCCTGCTCCACAACTTCCAGAAAAATAATCCCGAGTTGTATCTGAATATACGAACTCATGAGGCTACCTAATGATTAATACAATCAATCAACATTTACCCAAGCTGTTGCTATTAGCAACAGCAATGTCTTTGCTCTCTTGTAGCAAATCAGAAATCGATTCTTCTGACTATTTCCCATTAAAACCTGGCAAGGCTTGGGTTTATGAAGTAGAAACAGAAATGAAAGATCCTGAGATACATCCAACAATTACTCTTTCAACTGACAGAAAGATTAATTTTGATGGTGAAACTACTTGGGTGCGTCGCAGTGCTGATGGTGTTGAGTACTACATCAGAAGAGATGACACAGGCATTTATCGCGTAGCAAGTCGCTTAGATAATCAAGAGCAAGCTCAGTTAGATTCAGCCAAAAGATATATCTTTAAAAATCCAATTCAAGTGGGCACCACTTGGGAAGCTCTCACTGTGCCTTATTTAGTAAGGCATCCCAATGAATTCCCCTACCACCTTAAGAACTCGCACAAAGCCATCATGACTTATCGCATTGAGGCCTTGAACCAAGAGGTTGAGGTGCCTTATGGCAAGTTCACTGATTGCATCCATGTGCAAGGTACTGCCTCTATCAAGATCTTTACAGATCCAGTCAACGGCTTTAGTGATGTGCCTTTAGTGAGCAATGAGTACTACTGCAAAGGCGTGGGCTTGGTTAAATTTGATCGTGAAGAGACTGTGCCAGGTTATTCCATGACCGGTGGCAAGCTAAGCTATAACCTCATTAGCGTTAAATAACCAGATAATTGATTCGCCTGATTAGCTTGCCAACTATTAGTTGGCAAGCTGTCATGGTTGTTTGAGCTCATCAGCAAAGAATGTGGTTTAGTCATAGAATGGTTTCAAAGTAGTCTAGGTTGGATTAACCATTCTTATAAGAGGCAATATGATCACTGAATCAGTGATGGTTAGCTTGATGATTGCAGCATCCCGTCTATCTGGTTTGCCAGCTATTCCTGCCGAGCAAATGGCAGCGGTTAAGAGCGTCTCTCAAGAAGAGATTATCACCATGCAATGCCCTACCGAACCAGATGAATGCTCAGGCATGGTGGCCTTCTATGACATCCCTAAAAATACTATTTTTCTAAAAAATACTTTAGATCTAGATTCAACTAGAGACCTATCTTTTCTCCTTCACGAAATGGTTCATGTACTGCAATACAAAAAATTTGGTGACACCATCTTCAGTGATTGTGACAATACAGTCCGATCAGAAAAGCTTGCATATGCCGTACAAAATAAGTTTTTGCTGAACAATGGTTTATTTGATCGCTTTGGTGACAGTTTGGCGTACATGACATGCTCTGATGTGCAAGATGCGAAACAAGGCAATATCAAGATTGAGCCGATTCTGGTTAAATAAGATACATCAACGAGTCTGTTCAAGATAACTTAATAATAAACAGCAATGCTTCAACAAATTAATGCCTGGGCCAAACGTATTAAGCAACAAGTGTTGTTACTTTGGACTGCTTATAAGCACCCAGAATGCCCAATCTATGTGAAGGCATTAATTGGCCTGATTGTGCTGTACGCACTCAGCCCCATTGATTTGATACCAGACTTTATTCCGGTGTTAGGTTACTTAGATGAGATGATTTTGCTACCCATACTCATAGGTCTAGCTTTAAAACTAATGCCTGAGCATGTGATTGAATTAGCCCAACAAGAGTTAAATCATCAGCAAAGCTTAGGAAAAGAAAAATCCCCGAAACCAAAACTCTGGCTAGGGGGATTGCTAGTAATCTGTATTTGGATACTAGGTATTACTTGGCTGGGCCACCTTTTAGCGCCCATGCTGCCAAAGTTTTAAGATCAG